>NZ_JBHXLL010000017.1:0-157109 GCF_042721415.1 Kitasatospora sp. NPDC058444
TGTACCGGGTTCCCCTTCAGCGTGACCTGAGCCATGAAAAGCCTCCTACCGGCGGTGTACGGGATGCGACGCCGTTGATCCTACTGCCCGCCCGGCGCCTGTCGGGGGGTGGCTGCCGGACCGGCGACGGCTCGGCCGTCACCCGGTGTGTGTGGACAGGGGTGTGCGGGATGTGTCCGTTCGCGCTGCGGGGCAGGGGTTGTGCGGTGGAGGCCTCTCGTCCCCCTGCCCTGCCCTGCTCTGCTCGGCCTTGCTCGGCCCGTCCAGTCCAGTCCGGCCTGGTCCGGCTTGTCCGGTCGGGATGGGCGGTCAGGTGTGGGTGGCGGTGGGGATGGTGAAGGGCACTCCGGTGAGGTCTTGGGAGACGTCCCAGAGTCGTTCTCCTACTGCTCGGTCGAGCGCGTGGGCTGCGGGGGCGGTGCGTGCGGGTTGTCCGCGGAGTTCGGCGATGCCGTGGGGTGCGTAGAGTTCGCCGCTCTGTGCGTCGGGGGCGGTGGCGGCGTGGAGTTGGGGCAGGGCGCCGTAGGCGGGGGTTTGGGCGAGGGGACGCAGGAGGTGGCCGTAGAGGAGGCGGACGGGGCCGACCGCGGCGGTGTGGGGGAGGTGGGTGGCGGCGTAGCCGGGGTGGGCGAGGAGGCTCCGGACGGGGTTGTGGGCGGCGGTGAGGCGGCGGTGGAGTTCGAGGGCGAAGACGGCGTTTGCGAGCTTGGACTGGTTGTAGTGGCGCATGGGCGAGTAGTCGTGGCGGCCGGTGAGGTTGTCGAAGTCGATGCGGGCGCGGCGGTGGTTGGCGGAGGTGACGGTGACGACGCGGGGGTCGTGGGCGTGGGTGAGGAGGTCGATGAGGTGGGCGGTGAGGGCGAAGTGGCCGAGGTGGTTGACGGCGAACTGCAGTTCGTGGCCGTGGGGGGTGAGGGTGTGTGGGGGTGCCATGACGCCGGCGTTGTTGATGAGGACGTCGGGGTGGGGGCCGTGGTCGCGGAGGTGTTGGGCGAAGGCGTGGATGGAGTGGGGGTCGGCGAGGTCGAGGTGGCGGACGTCCAGTCGGGCGTCGGGTTGGTGGGTCTTGAGGTGGGCGGTGGTGCGGTGGCCTTTGGCTTCGTCGCGGACGGCGAGGACGACGTGGGCGCCGCGGCGGGCGAGGGCGGCGGTGGTGGCCAGGCCGAGGCCGCTGGTGGCACCGGTGACGACGAAGACCCGTCCGTTGAGGTCGGGTTGGGGTTGGTCGGGGGTGCGGTTGCGCGGTGTCATGTGGCTCACGCTGCCCTTGATGTCACCAAGTGTCAAGAGTGGCGTTTGGTAGCGAGTATGGCGTGGGGCCTAGGATGGGGTGGTGACTTCCCGACCCGCCGCCTCCTTGGCCCAGCGCAAGCGCCAGCTCGTCGCCGATGAACTGACCCGGGCGGCGCTGGACCTTCTGGCGGACGGCGGGTTCGACGCCGTCACGGTGGACGAGATCGCCGCTGCGGCGGGTGTGTCGAAGCGGACGTTCTTCCGCTACTTCGCGTCCAAGGAGGACGTGGTCGTCCAGTTCCTGGCCACGCTCGGCGCGGTGATGTGCGAGGAGCTGGCCGCCCGCCCGGTGGGGGAGGCGCCCTCGCTCGCGCTGCGGCACGCGGTGTGGCGGTGCGTCGAGGACTGCGCCGGGCACGAGGAGCGGGCCCGCAAGGTGGTGCGGCTGGTCCTGTCGACCCCGGCCCTGCTCGCCCGTTTCCTGGAGCGCCAGGCGCAGTGGCGTGACGGGCTCGCCGAGCGGCTCGCCGAGCGCCTGGGGATGGATGCCGGGAGTGAGCTGTATCCGCGGCTGGCCGCGGACATGGCGCTGGCGGCGTTCCACACGGTCCTGCAGCGCTGGAGCACCGCCGACACGGACGCCGGCGCGGGCGCGGGGGGTGGTGCGGTGGACATCGCGGTGCTGACGGAGAACTGTTTCGCCGTCATCGCCCCGGCTCTGGACGCCGTCGTGCGCACCCCCGCCCCGCACGGGGCCCCCACCCAGGCCTGAACCCGCCCTGCTTCGGATCCGCTGTGTCCCGTGTCACGTGTCCTGTGGCTGTCGGGGCTGCGGGTCCGGGGACGGGTGGGTGGTGTGTGCGGGGGGTGGGGGTGGAGGTGCGCGGTGGGGGGCGCTTACGATGCGGTGCATGGAGACCACGGCGGAACTCGTCCACCTGGAGCGGACGTTGCTCGATTTCGGGGACTTCGGCTTCGAGGGGCAGCGGCACGCTTTCCGGTGGGTCGACATCAAGCGCTTCGCGCTGGCCGCGGAGGCGCGCGACCGGGACGTGCTGGCCGCGCTGATCGCGCACCCGCAGTTCCGGGACACCTACGACGGGGCCGGGCCCCTGGACCGGCCGCGGCACGGCCAGTGGTGGCTGGAACGGATCACCCCCGACGCCTACACGTCCGTGTCGGCGCCCGCGGCGGTGGATCTCGTCGAGGCGTGGACGCTGCAGCACGGCCCCGTCCCGCCCGCGCTGCGCGCACGGCTGGAACGGGAGGTCCACGCCCCGCTGCTCCGGGCCGACGCCCGCTACCTGCTCGTGCATCCTCCCGAGGACGCCCGCCACGACTACGGCCCCGTCCACACCGACTTCCACGAGCTCGTCCTCATCGACCGGGCCGCGGCCGTCGTCTCCCTGCTGGTCGCCGCCGACGACTGACCCACCGTCAGTCCATCCGGCCCCGGCCCCCGGCCTCGCCAACCGCCGCGCGCGGCCCCGGCCCCCGCGCGCGTGTGGGGTGTCCGCATACGGCGCTCACCCCGTCGCGTGCGCGGGCGGACCCGCGGGACGCGACGGGGTGAGCGGGACGCCGGCCGTCACCGCGGGGGTGCGGCCGCCGGGCCGGCGGGCTCGGCAGGGGCGGTCAGTTGAACACCAGGATGTCGGTGCGCATCGGCAGCGGGCTGTTCCAGCCGATGCTGATCTTGAAGGTCACCACGCCGTTGCCCGGGGCGATGCTCGACACCTGGAACGGCGCGGCACCGACGAACCGGTTCCCGTTGGAGTCGATCTCGGAGGCCGTGATGACGACCGTCGAGTCGATCCCGATGACGTTCCACGAGATCTGCAGGTTGAACGTCCCGTTGCCCGGGCTCCACGTCACCCAGCCCCGCCACACGGCGCCGACGTTGCCGCCGATGTCCGCGAGGTGCTGCTCCTGACCGGCGGACTGCAGACTGCCCGTGATCTGCGGGACCTGGGAGGCGGTGGGTTCGTTTGCGGTCATGACGGTTCTCCTCGCGCCGGGAGGGCCCCATGAGCCCTCCGGATACCCAGAGTGTCCGCTGCTTCGCACAGCGTCACAATCACTCGTGGGAGTGAACCACCGGCGCGTCACCGCGCCACCCGCGCGGCCACGCCCTAAAGTCGCGCGCCACCCGGCGCGCACCGGCCCCGCCCGCCACCCCGACCGGCGCGTCCGGGGCGGGGGATCGGTGCGGGGCCTGTCCTGGTTCGCCTTGACACCTCGGATCGTATCCAGAATATTAGATGCGTCCGGTGCGGTGTCGGATCGTCGGTGAGGAGGGTGTGCGGTGGACCTGGATCCGCTGGCCGTGCACAAGGCGCTCGCCAACCCGGCGCGCGCGGACTTCCTGCGCTGGCTCAAGACCCCCGAGCGCTACTTCGACGAGGCGTACTACCGCGAGCGCGGTGTCGGCTTCCACATCGGCGTGTGTGTCACCGACATCCGGGAACGTTCGGGACTGGCCCAGTCGGTGGTCTCCGGCTACCTCCAGATCCTGCGCGAGGCCGGGCTGCTGGAGTCCGAACGCGTCGGCAAGTGGACCTTCTACCGGCGCAACGAGGAGACCATCGCCGCCTTCGCCGCGTACGTGCGCGACGAACTCTGACCGGCGCGCACCCGCCTGCCGCACCGCCCGTCCACCCATCGACACCCCTGCGTGCGGGGGCGCCCCGGCGCCCCCTTTTCTTCGGCCCATACATATCCAACTATCTAGATTTGTGTATCCAATGGAGGTCGTCGTGCCCCGCACCGCTCCCACCCGAAACACCCTGGCCGTCCCGGTCCTGGCCCTGGGCGTGTTCGGCATCATCACCACCGAGATGGGCGTCGTCGGCGTCCTGCCCGCCCTGGCCGAACGCCTGCACGTGGCCCCCGCCACCGCCGGATGGCTCGTCGGATCCTTCGCCCTCACCGTTGCCGTCACCGGGCCCGCCGGCGTCCTGCTCGCCTCCCGCCTGCGCCGGAAAACCGTCCTGGCCACGGCGCTCGCCGTCTTCGCCGCCTCCAACGCGCTCTACGCGCTCAGCGACCGCTTCCCCCTCGTCCTCGCGCTGCGGATCCTTCCCGCGCTGTTCCACCCCGTCTTCTTCGCCCTCGCCCTCACCGCCGCCACCCGCCTCGCCCCGCCCGCCAAGGCCGCACGCGCCGCCACCACCGTCTTCGCCGGTGTCAGCGCCGGCTTCGCGTTCGGCGTCCCCCTCACCTCCTACCTCGCCGACCACCTCTCACTGCCCGCCGCGTTCTGGAGCGCCGCCGCCCTCAACCTTCTCGCCTGCGCCGGCGTCCTCGCCTTCTTCCCCGACCTTCCCGACACCGAACGCCCCACCTACAGGGGGCAGTTGGGCATCCTGCGCCGGGGCCGGCTGTGGCTGGCCGTCGCCGCCGTCACCCTGGTGTTCGCCGCGATGTTCAGCGGCTACGGTTACATCGCCGAGTACCTGCAGAACGTCACGGGCCTCGACACCTCCCTCACCGGCCCCGCCCTGATGGCCTTCGGCGTCGTCATGACCGCCGGCAACCCCGCCTTCGGCCGCCTGCTGGAACGCGCCCCCGTGCGCACCGCCACCGCGTACCCGCTCCTCTACCTCGCCCTCTACCTCCTCCTCGACGCCGCCGGCCCCCACCCGGCACTCATGCTCGCCACCGTCCTGATCTGGGGCGCCGTCCACTCCGGCGGCCTGGCCGTCACCCAGGCCTGGCTCGCCCGCGACGCCACCGACGCCCCCGAGTTCGGCAACAGCCTCTTCATCTCCTTCTCCAATCTCGGCATCACCCTCGGCACCACCCTCGGCGGAACCGTCGTCGCCACCACCGGCCCCCGCCACCTGCCCCTGGTCGGCGCCGCCCTCGCCGCAGCCGCCCTCACCGCCGTCCTCCTGCGCCGCCGCCTCGACCCCGATAAGCCCCAGCCCCAGCCCCAGCCCCTGCCCCAGCAGGACCGGCCGGACCAGTCCCACCCCGCCCCCGCGTCCACGCCCCTCGCCCCCTGACCCGCCGTCGGCCCCCACCGCCCTCAACGTCGCCGTCTTCCTCGGGATCCCCCCTTGACCACCGGGCTTCCCAGGCGCGGCATCGGCGAGCAGAAGCCCGGCAGCGAGCGCTACGAGGCGAAGGCGCTGCCGCGGATCGGCCCCTGCGCCCTGTACGGCCTGCTGCGGCCTGCTGTTCACGATCGTGGTCGTCTTCGCCCTGCCCGGGAAGAAGACCACCTCGCAGCCGCTGGACGTCACCCGGATCGCGCTGCCGCTGCCGGCCCGCTTCGCGTTCATGTGGTTCGGCACCCTCGCCCGGCACGGGAAGTCCGCCCCGGCGAGCTGACCGGCCGCCCCACAGCATCGGGCCCGGCTGCGGCGGGAGGATCCCGCCGCAGCCGGGCCCGGGCGTTCGCTCAGGTCTCCTGCGTGGCGGTGTCGTACCGATTCCGGTCGGGGCCGACCGCCGGCACGGCCCGGGTCGAGCCGAGCGTCGCGTGCTGTTCGATCGTCATTGTTGAGGTGGGACGCCGTCCTGCTGGCAGTACCGCTGGCAGTCCCGCTGGCCGTCCCGCGCCGGGCGGCCAGGCGCCTTGCGCCCGCTGTTCCCCGGCGGGTGGTCAGGCGTAGCGGTCGAACAGGGCCTGCAGGTAGTCCTCCAGGCGCCCGGTCAGTACGGCGGGTGTCAGGTCGGTGCGGCCCAGTTCGCGCCAGGGCTCGGCGACTTTCTGCGCGTCGGGGGCGAAAGCGAGGGCGTCCAGCAGCCGCCAGTACAGGTGCGCGCGGCCCGTCGCGAGTTCGCGGCCGCCGGCGGCGGTGTAGCGGTCGGCGAAGGCCAGGCCCGCCTCGGGGCCGTGCAGCAGGGCCAGGGCGGTGGCGCAGTGGGCGACGTCCAGGTCGGCCGGGCCCCAGGAAGTCTCCACCCAGTCGACCAGGCCGGTCACCGCCAGGCCGGTGCCCGTGCCGGTGAACAGCACGTTGCCGGGGTGGAAGTCGCGGTGCAGGAAGCACCCGCGGTACGCGGGCACCTCGCCGCCGATGACCTCCACGGCCCGTTCCCACAGCCCCCTGCGGGCGGTGTCCTCGGGCACCGCGACCCGGTCGGGGGCCGTCCACGCCTGCCAGGCGCGCGGCCGGTCCTCCTCGTCGATGTGCAGGGCGTGCACGGCGGCCAGCTGCGCGGCCAGCAGGCCGGCGCGCGCGGCGGCGTCGCCGTCCTCGGCCAGGCGCACACGGCCGGGCAGGTGGGTCATCACCAGCGACGGGTGCTCGCACACCGCCCCCGTCGCGTCCACCGCGACCAGCCGCGCCGCCGGGACACAGCTGCCCTCCAGCAAGCGCAGCACCGCCGCCTCGCGGGCCAGCAGCCCCGGCGCGTGGCGGCGGTAGAACGGCTTGACGAAGGAACGCAGCACCAGCGCGTACGGCGTGAACGGGCCATCGCCGCCGGGGCGTTCGACGTCCAGGCGGCGCATCTGTGACGTCCACCCGCCCTTGAGCGCGTTCACCGCGATGATGCGCTCACCGGGTGCGAGATGCCCCTCCACCCACCGGCGCGTGCCGCCCCACCCCTGGCCCAGGTCCCCACTGTCGATCACGGACGGCAAGCCTACGCCCCGCCCCCGGGCCCGCTTGCCCCGCCCTGTGCCGGCAGCCGTCGAGGTTCGGCGGCGCAGGTGTGCCCGGGATCGGTGGACGCCTGCGCCGTGTCCGTGCGTTCACCACCGTGGGTCTGGTCGGCGGGATCGCCGGCCCCCGACACCGGGGCGTGCTGCCTGGGGCCTCCGCACTGTTGCCGAGGCCTGCGGCTGCCTCCGGGTTGCCCGCCCGGGTCTGGGTCGGCGTGCCCGTCCTCCCTGCCGGCGGCCGGCCCGCCCCCACACCCCCGCGCGCCTCACGCGCCCCGTATGGTGGGGGTGTGCGCGGCTTCCGCGTCGGCGGCGGCTACCACCGCCGTCAAGAGACCCGGGAACCGTTGTTCCAGTTCCTCGCTGCGTAGCGCGTTCATCTTGGTGGTGCCGACGTAGTACTGGCGTAGCAGCCCCGCCTCGCGTAGGACGCTGAAGTGGTGGCTGGAGGTCGATCGTCCTACCGGGAGGTCAAAGGAACCGCAGCTCAGATCGGCTCCCGAGTGCGCGAGTGTGCGCACCACCGTCCTGCGGGCCGGATCAGCGAGCGCCTCCAGTACCTGCTGGACGCTCACGTCCTCCACGCCAGGGTGCACGATCACCCGCGCCGCCACGCGTGCCCGTCCCACACCCACCACCCCTTCCCAACACTCGACCCCCGTCTGTTCGATGGCCAAAGACCGCGCTGTGGGCGCGACTTCACGTACACGACGCTACTATGCCCGACCCGGCCGCCACGCTCACCGCAACACCTGCACAACACGCCCCCGCGCCCCGGGAACAGACACCGCGCCAGGCCGTGTGGTAATGGCGGGACTGTGGTGGTAGGGGGTGGTCGGGTGCCGGGACGTGGAAGGACGGGGCGGGCCGGGGGACAGGTATCCCGGCGGCCCGCTCACACGGCAGGGCGGGCCCGGGCGGACGGCCGGGCAGGTGTGCCCGCGCCCCGGGCGGTCCCGGGGCGCGGGCGTCGTCGCCCGCCCCACGTCGGCGGGCGTGGTGGCGGATGGGTGTCCCGTCGGGGGAGTGGCGGGGCGGTGGGACGTGGGGGCGGGGCGAGGAAGTGGAAGGGGGGAGGGCCTGGTGTTCAGGTGGCCCGTGCCGTGCCGGGGCCGGGCGGGCCGGCGCCAGGGGTTCGAAGATGCTGATCAGTATCGGGTTCACCGCCCATGCCGCCACCGCTGTCGGGGCCGGCGTGAAAGGGGTGCGCGGCAGGGTGAGGTACACCCGCCGCCGCCACGGGCCGCTGCCACGGGCATGGCCGCGTCGCCCCCTGCCTGAGTCGGGGCCGGGGCCCACCAGGCCGCGTGGGTGGGGGTGGAAGGAAGGCCCCGTCGTCCCCATCGTGCAGGTGTCGTCGTCGCCCGCCTCCCGGTGCGCCGGCCCCCGGGTACGCCGGTCCTCGTGCGTCGATGCCTGGTGTGTGGCTTCGGGAATCCTCTGCTGCCTGTGCGGGTTGCAGTCGGCAGCCCGCGAGCGGATCCCTGGTCCGCACCCGGGGGTGGGAACCGATGGACGGTCACAGGAGGGGGCACGTATGAGGATCGGTGATATCGAGGTCCTGGCGGTCATGGACGGGACGGGTACCGAGAAGGCCGCCGGCATCCTCACCCGTCCCGGCATCGACGATCCGTGGGCCTGCCACCGGCACCACCACGAGCCGGATGGCACCCTGTCCCTGCCGTTGGGCGGTTTCCTGGTCCGCAGCCGTGAGCGCATCGTCCTCGTCGATGCCGGCGTCGGCCCTCACGACGACGGTACCTACCGTGGGGGCGCGCTCCTGGAGTCGCTCGCCGTCCACGGCCTCGCCCCTGCCGACATCACCGACGTCGTCTTCACCCACTTGCACTTCGACCATGTCGGCTGGGCCTCGGTCGACGGCCGGCCCGTCTTCCCGCACGCCACCTACCGGGCCCACCGGGCCGACTGGCAGCACTTCGTCACCGGACCCGCCGCGACTCCCGAGGCCGTTGCCAAACTCACTCCCGTCGAGGAGCAACTCGAGCTGTTCGACACCGACTTCACCCTCGCCCCCGGCATCGACGCCCTCCACCAGCCCGGCCATACCCCCGGCACCACCGTCTACGTCCTGTCCTCCGGCGGCCGGCGGGCCCTGCTCCTCGGCGACGTCGTCCACTCCGTCGTCCAGTTCACCGAACGCGACTGGCAGGTCATCTGGGACGTCGACCCCGCCGCCGCCTCCGCCGTGCGCAACCGCATCGCCGACCAGGCCGCCGACACCGACACCCTCCTCACCGCCGCCCACTTCCCCGGCATGCGCTTCGGCCGCATCCTCGCCACCGATGGCCCCCGCCGCTTCGTCGCCGTCTGAACCCCCTCAGCCGCTCTGGTGCGCCCGGCCCGCCGGAGGCTAGCTGGGCCGCCAACTCCTCGTATTCGCCCTCCTGTTGGGTGTGTGTTTGGGCTGCGTCGTTGCTGTCGGCGGTTGCCGTCGCTCTCTGAATCTGGCCCCCGGGCCCTGGTGTGTTTGGTTGATGCCGGTACGGGTCCGGGCGGTTCGGGTCGTGGGGCTTGCCGTGGGGTTCGGGGGTGTTCACACTGGGCTGACCTGTGGGGGGAGGGGGCGTCGTGTGGGTGGTACTGGTGCTCTTGGCGGGGCCGGCGGTGGGTCTGGCCGTGGTGTGGGTGGGTTGCTGGCGGGCGTTGCGTGAGCTGGGCCGGGCCGAACGGCTCGCGGCGGGCGGGGACTTCGACCTCGACCCGGAGGAACTCGCCTGTCTGGCCGGGAATCTGGCGGAGCTGTGGCTGGTGGAGATGTACGACAGGGGCGGGATTGTCGCCTCCCGCTCGGGGGATGTCACGCTGACCACGGCGGCTGGAGACGGGGCCGAAGACGCGGCCGGGGCCGGGGGCGGGTTCGAGGCGGTGGTCGTGCGCGTGCTCGGGCCCACCCGCACCGGCGACTTCGGGACGCTGGTCGCGGCGGTGGAGCGGTCGCGGGAGGCGAAGGCGTTGCGCGGGCGGTTGGCGGCCTCGGGCCTGGTCGACGACGAGGTGCTGGTGGAGCGGGTGTGCAGGGCTGCCGGGTGGATGTCGGTGGTGCTGGTGGCGGTGGGTGTGGCGGGTGTGGCGGCTGTGGTGTGGACGTTGGTGCGGCACGGGGACTGGTTGGTGCCGGTGGTGGGGTTCGCCGTGTTGTTCGCGGTCGCGTGGTGGGTCGGTCGCCGGGTGCAGCCGCCCGTACGCACGGTGGGTTCCCTCACCGTGCTCGGCTCCCGTGTGCTCGCCGATGCGCGGGAGGCCGAGCACCGCGGGCCGGGGCCGGCGTCGGTGGCCCTGGGCGGGTTGTCGGTGCTGCCGGTCGGCCACGATCTGCAGGTCTGCCGGGAAGCGTCCCGCGCCCGCGCGAGCGCCCTGATCCGTGCCCGGGTCGCCGCGGCGGCGAAGCGCACCACCGCCTCCCAGGGCGGTGGCGGTGGCGGCGGCAGTGGCGGTGTGGGTTTGGGCGGGGGCTGTGGCGGGGCGAGTTGCGGGGGAGGCTGCGGCGGGGGCTGCGGCGGCGGTCTCTAGCCCGGGCGCGGCCCGGTTCCCAGCATGTCGTGGACACCGGCCCGGATGGCGGCGCTTACGCGTCCCGCTCGCCGGGGAGGCCGGGCGGGGCCCGAGGCCCCGGGGTGTCACCCGCGCCCGGCGCCCGCGCCTGCCCGCGTCCGCGGGCGCGAGTGGGGGGCGCGCGGGACACTGGGCGGCGCCGGATGTTTGATGCTGCATGAGGGAGTTGTGATGGTGCAGGTAGCCGTGGTCACCTTCGACGGGTTCAACGAGCTCGACAGTTTCATCGCTTCGGCGTTGATCAACCGCTGCCGTGGGGACGGGCTGGAGGCGTTCATCACGACGCCGGCGCCGACGGTGACGTCGATGAACGGGGTGGAGGTCGGCGGGCAGCGGCCGCTCGGGTTCGCGGCCGAGGCTGATGTCGTGCTGATCGGCAGCGGGGTGCGGACGCGGGACGTGGTCGCGGACAGCCCGTTGCTGGCCCGGTTGTCGCTAGACCCGGCGCGGCAGTTGATCGGTTCGCAGTGTTCCGGGGCGCTGGTGCTGGCCCATCTCGGTCTGCTGGGCGCGATGCCGGTCTGTACGGATCTGACGAGTCGCCCGTTCGTCGAGGCGCGGGGTGTGAGGGTGCTGGACGCGCCCTTCCACGCCGAGGGGAACATCGCCACGGCGGGCGGCTGTCTGGCCTCCCAGTACCTCGCGACCTGGGTGATCACCCGCACCCTCGGCGAGGACGCTGCGCGTGCCGTCCTCGACTACGTGGCGCCGGTCGGTGAGAACGGGGAGACCGCCGATCGGGCCCTGCGCGCCGCCGGCGGCGGGGGACGGCCGGTGTCGGTGTCGGCGTAGGGCCGGTAGGGGTCGTCGAACAGCTCGCCCGCCGCCGTGTCGTCGGCCGGCCGCTCGCCCTCCCGCACCGCGACGCTGCCCGCGGTACCGGTTTCCCCCTGATGGTCGTCAGGGTGCCGCCGCTCCCGGGGAGTTGGGCGCGTCCTGGGGTGTGGGGTGGGCCCGGGCGCGTCCGGGCGGGGGTGCCTGGCCGCATGGATGCCGACGACCCGACCCCGGTCCATCTCGATCACGTGATGGACGGGCTGGGGGTGAATCCCGCTCTGCCCGCTCCCGCCGTGCGGCCGCTGTTCGCCTGGCGGGACGGCTTCGGGAAGGTGGCCGGCCGCGCGGATCTCACCGAGGACATGATCGAGGAGATCATCGCGACCGACGACCGGTGGCTCCTGCACGGCCTGGCCCGCAACGACCGGCTGCCGGAGCGCTCGCGCCTGCGCCTGGCCGCCCACCCGGACGAGGGCGTACGGGCCGCGCTCGCCACCCGCGCCGCGAGCGCGCCGCGGCGGATGCTGGAACTGCTCGTCGACGATCCCGACGTGACGGTCCGCGAACACCTGGCCCAGGTCGACGGCCTGGCGCCCGACCTGGGGGTCCGCCTCGCCGCCGACCCCGAGCCGCAGGTGCGCGCCGCGCTGGCCCAGCACTGGACGTAGGCACCCGAGGCGGTACGCCGGGCCCTGCTCACCGATCCCGAGCCGCGGGTGCGCGCCGCCGCCTGCTCCGCCTGGGTCGCACGCCCGCCGCATCCGGTGCCGCCCGCGGATCTGCTGCCGGCGCTGCTGGCGGATCCGGTGACCCGGGCCGCAGCGGTGGTCCACGCGGTCCTGGACGCGGACACCGCCCGGCGGTTGGCCGAGGATCCGGACAGTGACGTGCGCGCCGCGCTCGCCCGTCACCGCGATCTGCCGCCCCGCTGCGCGAGGCCCTGGCCACCGACCCGGTCCTGCGCGTGCGGGTGAAGGTCTTCGCCCGGCCCGACACACCGGACCACACGCGCGCACGAATCCACGCCTCGGTCCACGAGCACGCGCGGTCGACGCCCGAGCCGGACCCCGACGCCGGCGACGAGGCGCTCCTGCAGTGGCTCGAGAACACCTTCGCCCCCACTGAGCTACGGACCCTGCACCTGGACTGGGTGACCGAAGACCCCCTGCCGTACATCGACTCGCCCTACGCCGCCTTCCGCCTCTCCGCGGCCGCGAGCAAGTCCCTGCCCGCCGACGCGGTGGCCCGACTGCTGGCCGACGAGGAGGAGATCGTCCGCCTCACCATGGCCCGCACCGCCCCGCACCTGGTCGACCCGGCGAGGGCCGAGGACATCGAGCGCCGCTACAGCGGACGCGGCAAGTTCACCCGTTGGTGGGACAGGAAGCCCGTCCTGACGCTTCCCCCGCAGGCCCTGCGCCGATTCGCCACCGACCCCGCGCCCCGGCTGCGCTCCCTCGCACCCCGCGACCCGGACCTGCCCGCCGGCCTCGCCGAGCGGCTCGCCGCGGACCCCGAGGAGCGCGTGCGCCGCGCGGTCGCCGCCCACCGCAACCTTCCCCTCCCGGCCCTGTTCCGCCTCCTCGCCGACCCCTGCGAACACGTCGCCCACGCCGCTGCCGCCTCCCCGTTCCTGCCCGCCGGGCACATGGAGCGGCTGCTGACCCGGGCGGGCCTGTAGGGGCGGCCCTCCCGCGACCGCCCCCGCCCCCGCCGGACTCCGCCCCCGCCGGGCCGCCCGCGACGGCTTCCGGGCCGGGCGGGGGAGTGGGAAGTCGGCGAGTCCGACTTCCCACTCAGCGGCTGAAGCAGGCCTGCCGGCCGTCGAACGCGTCCCCAAGGCCGCGCGCCCGCCGACCCGGCCCCGCCCGCGCGGACACCGGGAACCTCTCCCCGAACACCCCGCCCCCGCCCCCGCACTCGCTCCCGCACCCACGCCTTCGCTTCCTGCGCCGGCGGCCCTTGCCCTGTCGCGCCGGGCCCGCGCCGCCGGCCGCGGTGTGTGCGCCGGCGCGGGATTGAACCGCTGGGACGACATCGGGCCGCGGTCGTCGCGCGGCGGGTCCGCGGCCTGTGAGGGGACGTGTAGAAACGGCCGCACCGGGCCGGGCGGGCAGGCGGACGCCGTACCTGGCCGCCGTCGCCGTCGCCGTCGCCACCGGCCCCGTGCCCGGGGCGGTCGCATCCGGTGGCGGAGCAGCCCGCCGGCGCCCGACCCCCCGAAGCCCCCCCTGCTCGTCCAAGGAGACCGGGACCCATGCTGAGAATCACCGCGGACGTCTACTCCGGCCGGCCCAACCCGGTCGCGGAGATCACCGACACGGCACAGGCACGCACCACCCTGCGGGAACTGACACGGGACCGGACACTGTTCGCGGATCCCCGCTCCCCCGAACCGCCGGCCGGCCCGCTGGGGCTGCGGGGGTTCTGGCTGGAGACCTTCGACGACGAGCTCGCGCACGACCTCGACGTGGACTCCCGCCTCTACCTCCCGGCCGGTGCGCAGGCGCCCGGCGGGCGCGCCGCCGAGGTCGCCGAGCAGCTGGTCACCCTCGCGGAGTGGAGCCCGCCCCCGGCCGCGTTCGCCGGGCCCACGCTGCCCCTGGACGCCTCCTTCCGGGAGTTCCTGCGCACACAGCTGGCGAGCAGCGGCCGGACCTCCCTGCAGGACCGGACCGAGCCGGCCGGCGGCGTGAAGCAGGAGGAGAACGCCGCGGTCACCTGCACGATCGAGGTCGGGGCGTTCAACCCCGGATTCTGGAACAACGACTCGAACGTCCTGTACAACAACAACTGCTACAACTACGCCAGCAACTGGCGTACCAACACCTTCGCCCAGCCCGGCCGCGGCTGCGGCAGCATGTACACCCAGATCACCTGCGACGAGGTGGCCCGCGCGGCGCTGTGCGACGGCATGCACCACCGCTTCGACTGCTTCCCCGACAACGAGGCCCCGCGCCCCCTGGTCGCCCTGGTCGTCATCCCCGGCGGCGGCGACTACCACTGGTACCGCAAGCAGAAGGAAGGCTTCTGGGGCCACAAGCCGGGCGGGACCGCGGCCCGCAACTACGACAACAGCGGCAACGTGATCTACGACCCGGAGACCGCCGACCGCGGCCCCTACACGATCTTCTGCGGCTACTTCTACGGCTGTAACAGCCAGCGGCAGAGGATCAACTGACCGGCCCCGGCGGGTCGTCGATGGTCGTCGAGGTCGACCTCTACAGCGGGCGCCCCAACCCGCGCTTCCCCCTGCGGCCCGCCACCGCCGACGAGCTGACGCACCGGATCGCGGCACTCGCCCCCGCGGCCGGGGACGCGAAGCCGTACGACGGCCTCGGCTACCGGGGCCTGCGCGTCCTGCCCGGCCCGCACGACACCAGCCCCGCGATCACCGTCTCCGCGGGCCTGGTCACTCTGCACGCCCCCGACGGCTCGCCGCGCCGCCTGCACGACCCCGGGCGGGCCCTGGAACGCTGGCTCCTCGCCCAGGGCACCGGGGCCCTGGACCCCGACGTCCTCGCCACGCTCCGCCAGGAACTCGCCCGGTAGCGGCGCAGGCCTCGGCAGGGCCGGGCGGGGGAGTGGGAAGTCAGCGGGTCCGACTTCCCACTCCGGGCCCGAAGCGTGCGGAACGGCCGTGTCACGTGCGTCCGGCTCCCGGATGCCTCGGCAGGCCGGGTGACCGGCGCGGACCAACGCCAAGCCGGGGCCGCGCAACGCCGCTGGTCGAGTGGTCGAGCACGGGCGTGTGCGAGGCCGTGAACGCCCTCGTGCGACCCGCACCGATGCTCACGGAGAACCCTGTCGTCCGTCGGCCACGCCGGTTTCCGGCGAAACGCCCGTCGGAGGCGGGGGTGGACCCGGGCGGCCCCCGAAGGCCTCCACCGGTATGACTATTGCGGGAGTGCCCCGATCGCCGATTCCCGGCGAAGCGGCGTCGTTACGCTCGTGTCATGAGCGCCATCGTGAACGTCGTCCTCGACTTCGACGCCGTGCCGGGCGAGGACTGTTCGGAAGCCTTCCAGAAGGCTGTCGACTCACTGGACTTCCATACAGGCGGCACCGTACTGGTGCCGGGCAGCACGCTTCCCTACCTGTTCTCCCGCTCGGTGATGGTCGACCGGCACAATGTGCGGTTCGTCGGCGAGGGGCCCGAGGCCACCGTGCTCCAGGGGCTGGCGTACACGCCGCCGCTGGTCTTCGGCGTGGACCGCAAGGTGCTGGGGCAGCCGGTCAGCGACGGGCACTGGGCGGACCTCTTCGGCCTGCTCGACACCCATGCCGCTCCGAGCGCGGGGCAGCGGTGGGGCTTTCGCACGAGGGTCCCCACCGGCGTCGAGGAGCAGCCGTTCAGCGACGCGACGCTCACCTTCGCGTGCTCGCCGTTCCAGTTCGGGCCCAGGCGTGGCGCCTTCTGGTCCGACGTCAGAAAACTGACCCTCGACTTCGTGGTGCGCAACGACGCGATGCCCTGGGTGGGGCGACCGCTCTTCGGTCTGGCCGACGCGTACAACCGCCCGTCGCCGTTCTACGCCCAGACGGAGGTGGCCCCGGGGGTCGTGCCGCCTCGGGTGCTGTTCGTCTTCCAGACGGCGGACGGACTGATCCGGGAGATCCGGGTGCCCTTCGACGACGAGAAGCCCGTCCTGCGCTGCTCGCTGCAGATCGATCTCGACGCGTCCACGGTGACGGCCTGGACGGACCTGGTCCAGGTCGAGCCCGATCTGGCCATGATCAACGACGGTTGGGGGGAACGCGAGGTCGCCTTCTCGCCCAACTGGTACGCACCGTTCAACATGGGCCAGCTGGGCCTGCTGTCCAGCGGATGGGGCGGCGGCACCTACCGCATCCCGGGTGACAAGGACACCCCGGTTCCGCTCACGTTCGGCGCCCTCAGGCTCTCCGACGTGACACGCTACCGGGACCTCGGCGCCGGCACGGCACAGCAGGACGCGCACGGCCCCGTGACCGATCTGACGTTCCTGACCGACGAGGCGGGCGTCTTCTGCGTGCTGCCCATGGACGAGGCGGTCCACAAGAGCGCCGACGGTGTCCCCGACCTCCACGCGCGGTACGTGGCGGACGGGCTGACCGGGTACGGGCTGTTCATGCCGATCGGGCCCAGGCAGACCTTCGAACGCAACAGGGCCGAGAGGCTGGCGGTCACCGCCCTGGCGGTGGGCGGCCGGGCGGGCAGCGACTACGGCCAGGCGATCGGGCTCGGATCGGTGGTCATGTTCTCGCTCGCCGACACGAAGGTCACCTTCGGTGCGCAGGGCCTGAGCGCGTACCACCTGGACGCCAGCTACCCGGTGGACGTCACGGACAGCGAATTCGGCCACCAGAGCGACTGCGCGATCTACTCCTGGTTCCAGATGGGCCGGGGCGAGCGGCTCAAGCTCGCCTACTTCGGACGGTCCGCGTTCAAGGCGTTGCGATCGAACCCCTCCTACCGCAACGTGTTCGTCACCGGTGTGGAGGACTGCGTGTCGGCCGTGCGGCTCTTCGAGTGCGGGGCCGCCCAACTCGACAACTGGAGCCTCGACTTCGAGCACTCGGGCCCCAGCGACAGCTACGTGTGGGCCAGCCTCCAGGACAACGTCGGGGGGACGCAACTGGTCATCAGGGACTGCGTGGGCGTCAACGGCGGCCC
The DNA here is from genome assembly GCF_042721415.1 of Kitasatospora sp. NPDC058444. Taxonomy (NCBI): domain Bacteria; kingdom Bacillati; phylum Actinomycetota; class Actinomycetes; order Kitasatosporales; family Streptomycetaceae; genus Kitasatospora; species Kitasatospora sp. NPDC058444. The sequence continues at coordinate 16,857 of NZ_JBHXLL010000017.1, forward strand.
CCGCACGGCCGCGGTCCGGCTGGACAGCAGCGACCGCGGCGCGGGGCTCGGCGACTCCTCCCGCGGTGCGGGCTGGTGCAAGATCGAGCGGTCGTTCAACACCTACCTGGCCCCCGGGATGCAGGCGGTGGTGGCGGTCGACGGGCCGGTGTGGCGCGGGCTCTTCGAAGGAGTGCCGAAGCCCTACCCGCCGCTGGTCGTCAACACGGCCACCCCGGGAGCCTCGGCCAGGATCGGCACGGACACCGTTCCGCCGGCCCGCTCCGCGCCGCCCCTGCTCGCGGCCGGGGCCGACGATCCCGTCCTGCGGCTCGACGGCCTGATCGGCTACTACCGCGCCGACGTCTCCTCCGTGAAGGCCGACCCGAACCGCGCCCTCGCGGACGGAATGCCCGTGGTGCAGCTGCTCGACCTGAGCCCCGCGCACAACGACGGCACGGCCGTCGGCAACCTCGCCGTCTACGAGGCCTCGGCGATCAACGGCCTCCCCGCGCTGCGCTTCACCGGCGGCTGGTACACCTTCCCCGCCATGCGCGGCACCACGGGCGCCGCGACGGTCCTCCTGGTCGGCAAGCGACTTCCCGTGTTCGACACCGGACCCGCCCTGATCGACTCGCTCCACACCTTCGGCTCCGGATGGATCCTGGGCGAACGCCTCCAGGTGCTCAGCGCCGAATCCGACACCGAGTGGGCCCTGTACGCCGTCCGCTGCACCGGCGGCCCCAGACGACTGCTCCAGAGCTTCGTCAACGGCCACCCCTACGAGCTGCGCAGGCTCGACTCCCTGCGCCCGCTCGCCTGGGACGCGCCGGAACTCGGCAGGCGCGACCAGGGCCTGGAGATCTTCAAGGGCCTGCTGGCCACCGCCGTCGTCTGCGACGCGGCACTCGACGACCGGACCCTCTCCGACATCAGCCGGCACCTGCTGTACGTCCACCAGATCCCGGTCTGACCCGCCGCCCCCGGAGCTGCTGATTGACGTTTTCCGGCGCAGTACCGGGCTCGGTGACGTCCCGGCAGCGGCCTGCGCGCCACTTGACCTCCAGGCGGGAAAGGATTCCCGAAGGGCCCGCGCCCCACGGACCCGCGCACCGGCGGGTGTCCCGGCCACGGCACCGGGAAACCCGATGACAGGCGTGCGCCGCACCGGGAGACTTCCTCTCGACGGACCGACGGACCGACGGACCGACGGACCGACAGACCGGCAGGCTGGGAGGCAGCACCGTGGCACTGGCCAGGAAGGGCTCGCGGCGCATCGTCGTCGACGGCGTCGCCTACCGCTGGCGCGTCAGCAGGCAGCACTGGTGCTGCGACTTCGAGGGCACCACCCTGGGCTACGCGGTGGAGGACGCCGCCCGCCCCGGAACGACCCTCGTCGTGGACACCGGCCGGCCCACCCGGCACACCCCGCACCCGGTGCCGGCACACGTGATCATGCCGCGGGAGGTCGCCGAGGGCATCCGCCGCGCCCGTGCCGGGGGCTGGACGCCCACCGCCGACGGGTCGCCCTTCACGCTGCGCCTGTCCGCCGCCCGGCCCGTCATCTGACCGCGGAGCGGCCCGCTACCCGACCGTGGAGCGGGCCCGTCGCCTGACGGTGGAGCGGGCCCGCCGGGCGGTGCGGCGTCGTATCCCCGGTGTTCGGGGGCTGGAGGACGCCACGGCGGGGTTGCCGGGCTCAGGAGAGCCAGTCCGTGTAGCGGGTAGGGGCGAGCTCGGCGTGGGGGTCGGTGAGGACGTCGCCCCGGACGACGGCGAACATGCCCGCGTCGGGGTCGGTGACGACGGTGCGGCTCTCGCCCTTGCGGGACAGGGTGATCCGGCCCAGCTCGTCCAGGGGGAAGACCTCGGGGCCGGCGACGTTGCGGATGCCGTCCAGCGGGGCGCCCGCCGCGACCCGCGCCACCGCCTGGGCCACGTCCTTGGAGGCGATCGGCTGGATCGGCGTGGCGGGCAGTCGGACGGTGTCGCCGTCGGTGGTCCAGGACAGGACGGCGTCCATGAACTCCATGAACTGCGTCGCCCGGACGATCGAGTAGGGGATCGGACCGGCGGCGAGGATCTCCTCCTGGAGCACCTTGGCCCGGTAGTAGTCCAGTTCCGGCACCCGGTCCGCGCCGACGATCGACAGGATGACGAAGTGGCCGACGCCACTTTTTCGGGCCGCGGCCAGAAGGTTGTCCATCGAGGTCCGGAAGAAGGCGAGGGAGGCCTCGTCGAAGGTCGGGGAGTTCGTCAGGTTGACGACGACGTCGGCTCCCGCCATCGCCTCCTCCAGCCCCCGGCCGCTGACGACGTCGATCCCGGTGGACTGGGAGTGCGCCACCGCCTCGTGCCCGGCGGCGTTCAGCATCCTGACGACCTGTGACCCGATCAGCCCGGTGCCGCCGATGACCGCGAACTTCATGACATGCCTTTCGTCGGGGTTGTGTCCGCAATATGGCATATCGTCCCCGCGGGGGCGGCGTCCCGGCCCGGCGCGGCGGAGGCCGGACCCGGAGACCCGACCCGGTGGCCGGATGCGGCGGCCGGAGCCGCGGACCGTACCGGCGGTGGACGGGCCAACGGGGTGAAATCCCTTTGCCCGCCACCGGTTTGCGGTCCGACACTGGGCACATGCTCGGATTCGTCAGGACCGACAACGAAGCCCTCGTCACCTGTCTGGGCGACCCGCAGCGCATGGTGGCCGCCTACCGCGAACTGCTGCGCCGCGGACGGTCGGCCCTCGCAGCCGTCCGTGCGGGCCTGGAACACGAGGACGCGGCCGTGCGCGAGGGCTGCTGCCGGCTGCTGGACCACCTGGTCGACACCGCCTCCATGGGCCTGCTCATCGCCATGGCCGACGACCCCGACGCCGGGGTCAGGACCGCCGCCTTCCATGCCCTGGCCTGCGACCGGTGCAAGGGCGACACCTGCGCACCGGGCGCGGACCGGGTCCTGGAACCCGCGCTGCGCCACCTGGCTGAGGATCCCGATCCGCAGGTGCGGGCGCGGGCCGCCGAGCTCGCCGGCCGGTTCGCGCACACCGAGCCCCGGGCGGTGGCCGCTCTGCGGGCCGCCCACGACCGGGACCCGAGCCCGGCGGTGCGCAAGAAGTCGGGCTGGTACATCCCCGGCGGAACCGTCTACGAGCGCGGCGCCGCCCGCCGGGCCGGGTGAGCGGGCCTGCCGGCAGCGCCCGCCAGGCCGGCCGGGCGGGCGGCCGTCGAGGAGCGCCCCCGGGGGCGAAGGAGCCACCGGCGCCCCGGTCGGTCCGGCCGGGTCCGGTCGGGGGCTCAGAGGTCGAGCGGATGAGGCTCGGTTCGGGAGTGGAAATCGGTCGCATGGTCACCGTGTGTCTCGGCCGGCGAATCATCGGCGTGAGGGGGCTTGGCCTATGCTGAGCCGATGTCGGACGACAGTGAACTGCCAAGTATCTCGGGCATCGGTGCGGACCTGCCCGCAACGCTGCATATCGCCGGGCTTGCATGGAAACGGACGGAGAGCCCCCCGTCTTTGGCCTGCTGGACCAGCTCCTTCCCGGAGTCGGCAGGCGGCAACGCGGCGGTTGTCAGTCTGGTGATTGAGCCGGCCGCGCTGCCTGAAGAGGTCACCCTCCAACTCGCTCACGACGTTGTGAGCCGTTTCGACGTCTTCGTCGACCGAGCCGAGCGGTACTGCCGGACCCGGCTCCGGGAGCGGCACTTCGAACTCACATCCGAGGAACTGAGCTGGCTGGATCTTCCAGAGTTGCCGTTGGCCGTTCCTGAAGCAGTGGTGTGGGCCGACCAGACCTGGGCCATCCGGTTCACAGAGAGCAGGTTCCGGCTGGCGGACCCCTACGGAATCCTGGTGACCTTCAACGGCACGCAGCCTGTCGACGTCGAGGGAATCGAGGACGAGTGATGAGCCGCTCGTTGTGGCATCGCGACTCTGGAGGCGCAACTCTGGAGGCCGCGCAGATCCTCAGCAGGCGGGGCCAGTTGGCAGACGGCACAGGCACAGATCCGCGATCATGGAGTTGCGACGCTCTGTGATCACCGAGGAGACCTGCGCCTGTCCTGCCGTCATGGCCGGTCGAACCGCTCAGGGACCAAGTTGCCGGCCTGTTGCCGCAGCGGCCCGAGTTCGGTCAGAGCCACCCGTTGGGCTGCCACCGGCGCCGGATCGGTGACCGGCTCTTCTTCGACGAACTGCTCCAGGTCCTCCGGTTCGGCTGCTGCTACGAAGCGATCGCGGACTCCACCCGCTCGGCCACCACGATCCGCAACCGCCGCGACGAGTGAATAACCATGGGCGTGTTCACGCGGTTGAAGCAGATCGCGCTCGGTGCTCATGACCGCGTCGCCGCTCTCGCCCTCGACCAGAGCACCGTGGACGGCGCCGTCACCAAGACCCCCGGCGGCGGCGATGCGGCAGGACGCTCACCAGTCGACCGGGGCAAGCACGGCAGGAAGCGCTCCGGCATGACCGACGGCTACGGCATCCCACTCGGTCGCGTCCTGGCCGGCGCCAACCGCCACGACTCCCCGCTGCCGGCTCCGACTCTCGGTCTTCCGCACGAACCCGGGCCCCTGCCCGACAAGATCACCGTTCATCTCGACGCCGGCCACGACTCGGCCACCTCCCGCGCTGTGCTCGCCGAACGCGGTCTGCACGGCGGATCGCCCGCAAGGGGATCAGAGCGCCGGTCCAGGCCACCCACCGGTGACACAGCGAGCGCACGCACGCCTGGCAGAACGCCTCGGCCAGGACGAAGGTGGCGCTCGACGATGCCGGCGAAGGGAACCTCGCGCCGCTGGGGATCTCAGGGTGTAGTCAGTACCACCCTCAAGACGGATGCCCGCATGATCGATCGTCAGGGCGGGGCCGGGCAGGATCGTGCCCGTGAACACTACGTCGAACCGCAAGCGCCGTATCAGCGCTGTCGCAATCCTGGGTCTCGCCGCATCAGTGGCCGCGACCGGCACCGGACTTGCTGCCACGACCCCGTCGTCCGCCGTGCGCGCGACCGCCGCCACAGCTGCCGCCGCGCCCGCGCGGTCCTTCCAGGGCACGCTCCCCGCGCCGACCGGCCCCTACGCCGCCGGCGAGGAGGTCATCCACCTCACCGACGCGAGCCGTCCCGACCCGTGGGTGCCGTCATCCGGCCCCCGCCAACTGGCCGTCACGATGGTCTACCCGGCCGTCCCCGGGACCGGGACCCCGGCCCCTTACATGACCCTCGGCGAGGCAGCCGGAATCGTCCAGCGGCAGAATTTGCCGGCGAGCTCCGGCGTCACCCCACAGACCCTTTCCAGCGTCACCACTCACGCCTTCGACGGCGCGCGGCCGCAGCGCGGCAAGTATCCGCTGGTGGTCCTCTCACCCGCGTACGAGGACCCGCGCATCACGCTCACCTCGCTCGCGACCGACCTGGCCAGTCACGGCTACGTCGTCGCGCTCGTCGGCGACACCTACGAGGACAGCGGCGAGACGCTGGCGAACGGCCAGACGCCGCCGTGCGCGATCTGCGGTGACCCGGCGCGGATCGACTCCATCCCCGCCAGCCGCGCGCTGGACGTGTCCTTCTTGATCGACCAGTTGACGCATGGCCATACCGCGTGGCGCCTGGCACACCTCATCGACAAGCACGAGATCGGCATGGCCGGACACTCCCTCGGCGGAGCGGCGGCCGCCACCACGATGATCGCCGACCCGCGAGTACGGGCCGGAGTGAACATGGACGGCACCTTCCACCCGGACCCGGCGCCCGGCCAGATCAACCGGCCGTTCCTCATGCTGGGTACGGCCGCCAACACCGATTGGGAGCACCCCTGGGCCGCCCTCGGCGGCTACAAGAAGTGGCTGACGGTCGCCGGCGCCGACCACTTCAGCTTCAGCGACCTGGACCTGCTTCACGAGCAGGCCGGGTTCCCGACGCCGCCCCTCTCCCCTGAACGCGGGGTGGCGATCACCCGTGAGTACGTGACGGCGTTCTTCGACCAGACGCTGAAGGGGATCGACCGTCCGCTGCTGGACGGCCCCTCGCCGAACAATCCGGAAGTACTCTTCCGGTACTAGCCAGGCGCTGGCAGCGAGGCCTGCTCGTATCGGGTCCCCCGGCGTTGTCGCTTTCCTGCCGCCTCGGGGTCGCTGTTGGCGATCGACCTGGCCGTCCCGAAGATCCGCCGGCTGCTCGTCGCTCTGCCGAACCCGACGGACAGCTGCCCCCGCAGGCTGTTGCACCGGTCGAACTGGCGCTGACACCACCGGGCAACCGCCTGCCGCAGCTGCTACCGGTGGCGACTCGCCAGTCCCTCAACGGGATGGATCACGAAGTCGCGCCGGGGTATGGGGAGTCGGTGTGGCGTACGGGGTGGCCGCCGGGGCCGGTGGTGAGCCAGGAGCCGTCGCCGAGCGGGTGGAGGTCGTAGGGGTCCGTGGTGCGGGTGTCGAACTCGCCGTGGACGTGGCCGGTGCGGGCGTCGAGGAGGTAGTGGCGGAACCAGTCCTCCTCGTCCTCGTCCTGGCCGACGAGGGTGGCGAGGAGGGTGTCCTCGGTCAGGTGGCCGCCGCTCCACTCCAGGAAGACGGTGTCCGGGTCGTGCCCGAAGTCGGCGGCGGTGAGGGTGAACAGTACCTCGCCGCCGGGGAAGGCGTGGACGGCGAGGTCGTTCTGCGCGTGGTCGACGGTCAGGAACCGGTGGCCGTCGGGTGACAGGTCGATCAGGCACCGGTCGTCCCACGGGTAGGTGACGAGTTCGATCCGCCCGCCGGTCACCGACGCGCGGTGGACGACGCTGCCGTCCTGTCCCTCGCCCACGTTGAGGAGCATCTGGGCGCCGGCCGGGTGGGCCAGCTGCACGCCGCCGTGGCCGACCGTCTCCAGGTCGGCCCGGGCGAGGACCTCGCCGGTCGCCGCGTCCAGGGCGATCCACTGGTCCGGGCGGCCCCGGCCCGCCATGGCGTCGGGCCGGTAGACCCACAACACCTGTCCGTCCGTGGACAGTTCACAGCCGGGCCGGTGCCCGAAGACCTCGTTTGCCGGCGGTTCGAACGGCGAGCGCCACAGCAGCGTGCCGTCCGCCGTCACGCACAGCGCCGCGTCCAGGGTGGTGCAGTAGGCGTGGCGCAGGTCGGTGGCGGCGGTGTGGCTGACGACGTCGTCGTCCGGCGGCGGCCGGAAGGTCACCGCCGGCGACAGCACACCCACGGCGTCGGGGTGCGGGAGGTAGGCGCGGACGAGCCCGTCGACGAGCCGGGTGACGGGCCGGACGGCACGGGGAGAGGAGACCATCCCCGCAGGCTACCGAACCCGCCCCGCCCGCCCCGCCCGGCCCGCGCCTGCCCGTCGGCCTCCGCCCGCCCGTGCCCGAACTCACCGCTTGGTCGGGGGAGTTCGGGCGGTCCGTGGGGGTGCCGCCCGTGGCGCTGCGGGGCGCACGGGCCATCCCTCGACACCCGGACGACCCCTGGGTCTTCGCAACACGGCGGCCCGGCCCTGCGGGCCGCCCGCCTTAACACGGGCGCCGTCAACGGGGGCGGCGTCGGCGTCGGCTCTGTTGGTGTGGGTGACGACGACTGACCGGACCCCGACACTCCCACCGGGCGCCGCCCTGTCGGCACCCTCCTGGGCGGCCCCCTGCCGGCACCCCCGCCGCCCGCCTGTCGGGCCGCCCGCGGCCGGCGGGCGGCCCGACCACACGTCAGGACGCGTGGATGCCCTGCCCCGGCGTGAGGATCCCCGCCGGGTCCCAGCGCCGCTTGGCCGCCACCACCCGCTGCCAGAGTTGTCCGTAGTGGTGTTGCCAGTCGGTGTGTGTCATCCCCGGCACCGCTCCGATCAGGTAGCGTTTGCCGCCCAGCTCCACCGCCAGGTCGTACAGCACCCGGTTGCGTTGCAGCATGGCCGCCGTGTCCGCCCCCGGCCCCGGGAACGCCAGCAGGTCGAAGTGCCAGCCGATTTCCTGTTCGGGCAGTACCGCGAGCGGTGCCCGGACCTTGGAGCGCAGGTAGGGGTAGAACAGGAGCAGGCCCGCTCCCAGGTCGTCCGCGGTCAGTATCTCGGCGGCTCGTGCCATGAATGTCCGGGTGGTGGTCGCGGGCAGGAAGACGCTGAGCCACGGTTTGGGCAGTGCCCAGTATCCGGCGGCGCGCAGGTATGCGGAGAAGCCGTCCACCCGGTAGGCGTACTCGCGCCAGCTCTGCTCGACCACCTGGACGTCCGCCGGCGTGAGTCCCGCCAGTAGTGCCGCCTGGTCCACGGTCTGCCCGGTGTCGGTGAATGCGACGAGTTCGGCCTTGTAGCGCCAGCGTGAACCGTCCTCGCTGCGCACCACGTCGCCGACCTGGAGGTCGAAGCGGCGCCGGGCCAGTACCTTCTCCTGGTCGGTGAGGTAGGTGTCGAGGTCGTCGTAGTACAGCGAGAAGACGTGGGCGCGTTCGCGCACGGGGTGGAGGGCGAGGGTGACGCGCACGATGATGCCGGCCTGGCCGCCGCCGGCCAGGACCGCTTCGAACAGGTCCCGGTTGCGGGTGGGGGAGGCGGTGAGCAGTTCGCCGGTGCCGGTCACGACGTCGAGTTCCAGGACGTTGTCGACCTGCATGCCGTGGCGTTGGACGCCGCCGCCGATGCCGCCGACGCTCAGGGTGCCGCCCACCGACAGGTGGAGGTAGTCGGTGAGTACCGGCGGTACCCAGCCGGCCGCCAGGCCCGCCTCGGTCACCTGCGCCCAGGTGGCCCCGGCTTCGACGACGGCGCGTCCGGGGTGCAGGGAGAGGATCCTGGACAGGCCGCGGGCGTCGATGGCGACGCCGCCGCGGGGGTTGGCCTGGCCGTAGCTGGAGTGGGACTCCAGGGCGGCCTCGCCGAGTTGCGCGAGGTCGCCGCTCTGCCCGTTGACGGCGACGGGGATGTGGTGGCGGCGGGCGAAGGCGACGAGCTGTTGTACGTCGCGTACCGAGCCGGGGCGCAGTACCGCCCGGGGCGGGGTGGTGACGAGGTGTCCGAAGTCGCCGGAGAAGCGTTCCAGGCCTTCGCCGTGGAGGGTCACGGTGCCGTCGAGGGCGGGCAGCCGGGCGATGTCGGCGCCCGAGGAGCCGCCGGCGGTGCCGGTGGGGGTGTCGGGTTCGGTGGCCCAGGCGGCGGTGGCGGTGTTCCAGCCGATGACGGTGGTGAGGGCCCCGGCGCCGGCCGAGGTGAGGAGGGAGCGGCGCGACAGTCCTGGTCTGCTCATATCAGAAGTTCTCCGATCGGTCGTCAAATAGGGATTGTTGTACCGCAACTATCGGGTGATCACCTACTGCCGTGCACCGCCGATCTGCTGCTCGACGCGGCGCAGTTCGGCCATCGGGTACTCCCACATCCTCACCTGGTGGGCGGGGGCCTGGGAGGGGATGTGCGCGCAGGCGGCGCGGGCCTCCTCCAGCAGGGCCCGCCGCGCCTCGGGCAGGCGGGCCACCCGCGGCCCCTCGGCGGCCTCCCGCAGGACGAACGCCAGCTTGTAGGCGTGGGCGGCCGGGCTGACGGTGAACAGTGTGCGGTACACCCACAGGCCCTCCTCGCCGTGCAGGATCCGCTCGTTGTGGCTCAGCAGCCGCACCCGTGCCTTCAGCACCATGTCCTCGTGTACGCGCATCGACCCGTCCCCCTTCGTCGTTCGTCGCTCTTCTCCCGTCCGCGGGCAGCACGCCGTGCGCGCCGGGCGCCCCGGGCGGGGCGTCCGGCGCGGGGCGCGGAACGGGATGTGCACGAGTCTGCGGGCGTGCGGCGGTGCGCGGCAAGGCGGAAGAGAGGTGTGCTGTGTCCTACCGCAACCTTGTCTGAGCTGGCAGGATGGGGGTCGGCACCCTGCGGCCGGGGCCCGGTCGGAACCGGGCCGGGGCCCGCCGGGATCGGGCCGGGGCAAGCCGGCGCCGGTTGGGGTTGGTCGGGTGGTGGGGGCTGAGCGGTTGCGCCGAGGTCCGTTGCTGATCCGTACCTGCGGTACGAGCCTGGCTGCCCCTGGTGAGCGGGGTCTGGGGGCGAAGCCCCCAGGAACTCTCTGTTCCCGCACCTCGGCGGAACTGCTCAGGGCCTGTCTCGAAGTCGGGTGTGAGCGTGTGGCAAGATCACGGGATGCTGCGACTCACCGATTTCATTATCGACTGCCCGGACACGATGAAGCTGGCGGCTTTCTACTCCGAGGTGACGGGCCGTCCGGTCAAGGAAGGCAGTTCCGAGGACTGGGCCGGCATCCAGTTCGGCGAGATCGAGCTGGCATTCATCCGGGTGGACGACTACCGCGCTCCGCAGTGGCCCGACAGCGAGCATCCCAAGCAGTTCCACCTCGACTTCGAAGTGGACGAGATCGAGTCCGAGCAGCGCCGCGTCCTCGACCTCGGTGCGACGCTGAGGCAGGACTTCATCGGCCCCAACGGCTACGGCTGGCAGGTCTACACCGACCCGATCGGCCACCCCTTCTGCCTGTGCCGCAACAAGGGCGTCGTCTGGACCGACCAGGGCCCGATCTGGCCCAAGCGCGACTGACGCGGCCCTGGTGGAGTCGGCTGCTGATCCCCTGATGCGTGTCCGTTGACGGTTTCAGGGCTCGGTCGACTGCGGTGCCGACCGCTTCAGCGGTGGTGTGGACACGCTCGGGGTAGTCCTCGTACTTCGCCGAGCGCCACACCCGCTCGATGTCGTTCAGCTCGGGGCTGCGAGGCGGGAGGCGGAAGAGTTCGACGCCGATGGAGGCCAGTTCCTCGCGGCGCCCCTTGAAGACCCGGGCCACGTGTGCGGAGGCGTTGTCCAGGACGACCGTGCACTCGGCCGTTCCCGTGTGAAGCCCGTGGGAGGCCTGTCCGGTGCGGCTGCCCCGCCGGGCAGGCGGGCCGGGCTCGTCCACACGGACTCCAGCAGCATGACCGCGTCGATCTTGCCGCAGGTCCTCTTCCAGACCGGATCGGAGTGCGCTCCCACGCACAGCGCCCCGAGGACGTTCACGCGTCGGCCCTTCTTGTCCTCGCGCGGCACGGCCGATCTGCTGTTCGAGGGGGTGCGGTTCGGCCGTCGGGTGCTCCCGCGTCCGTGCCTGGTGGGCGGGGGTGTGGGAGGGGATGTGCGCGCCGGTGGTGCGGGCCTGCTCGGGCAGGGCCCGCCGCGCCTCGGGCAGGCGGGCCGCCCGCGGCCCCTCGGCGGCCTGCCGCAGGACGATCGCCAGCGTGTGGGCGTGGGCGGCCGGGCCGGCGGTGAACAGCGTGCGGTGCACCCGCAGGTCCTGTTCGCCGTGCAGGATCCGCTCGTTGTGGCTCGGCAGCCGCACCCGTGCCTTCGGCACCGTTTCCTCGTGTACGCACATCGGCCCGCCCCCTTTCGTGGTTCGTCGCTCTCCTGCCGTCCGCGGGCAGCACGCCGTGCGCGCCGGGCGCCCCGGGCGGGGCGCCCGGCGCGGGGCGTGCAACGGGATGCGCACGAGTCTGCGGGCGTGCGGCGGTGCGGGGCACGGCGCGAGTCGGGTGTGCCGCGTCCTACCGCAGCCTTGCCCGGGCCGGCAGGACGGGGCCTACACCCTCCGGGCGGGGCCCGGTCGGAGTCTTCTGCGGTGCGATCGCCGGACGACGACACCGCCGCGCTGGCCGCCCCGCGCAACCTCGCGCTCGCCGTCGGCAAGCGGCTGCGCCTGGAGGACATGCCGGTGCGTGACCACGCCGGGCTCCTGGTCGGGGCCCGCCAGGGACGGTCGGGCGGCGTGGGAGGGTCAAGGCCCGCCGGGGTCGGGCGGGTAGTGGGGGTTAGCCTGGTTGCCATGTTCGTACTGGAGTTGACGTACACCGCCGGTCTGGAGTCGATCGATGCCGTGTTGCCGCAGCACATCGCGTGGCTGGAGGAGCACTATGCGGCGGGTACCTTCCTCGCCTCGGGCCGCAAGGTGCCGCGTGACGGCGGGGTGATCCTCGCGGTGGGGGAGGACCGGGCCGGTGTCGAGGCGTTGGTGGCCACTGACCCGTTCGTGCGGGCGGGGTTGACCGAGTACCGGGTGACGGAGTTCGTCGCGACGACCACGGGCCCGGAGCTGGCGGCCCACCGCCGGCAGTTGCCCGCCTGACGGCTCCCGGCCCCGTCCGGGCCCGTCCGTGGGCGTCGGTTCCCGGTCCGGGGGCGTCGGTTCGTGGTGCCTGGGGTGGTTCGGGGTGGGGTTGTGTTGTGGTTACGATCGGTGAGCGGTGTGAGGGTGTTTCGCGGGTTCTGACTTTCGGCGGGAGAAGACGGATGGCACACGCACGGGCTGGGTTGCTGGCGGAGCCGGGTGATCTGGTGGATGTGGCGCGGTTGGTGACGGCGTACTACGCGTTGAGTCCGGATCCTCAGGAGCCGGGGCAGCGGGTGGCGTTCGGGACGTCGGGGCATCGGGGTTCGTCGTTGGACGGGGCTTTCAACGAGGATCACATCGCGGCGACGACGCAGGCGATCTGTGAGTATCGGGCGGAGCAGGGCGTGGGGGGGCCGTTGTTCCTGGGTGTGGATACGCATGCGTTGTCGGAGCCGGCGCGGGCGACGGCTTTGGAGGTGTTGGCTGCCAATGGTGTGCGGGTGTTGGTCGATGCCGCTGATGGTTACACGCCGACGCCGGCGGTGTCGCATGCGATTCTGGCGCACAATCGGCGTAGTCCTCGGGCGTTGGCTGACGGGATCGTGGTCACGCCGTCGCACAATCCGCCGCGTGACGGGGGTTTCAAGTACAACCCGCCGAGTGGTGGTCCGGCCGGCTCCCAGGCCACCGGTTGGATCCAGGACCGTGCGAACGAGCTGATCCGCGAGGGCCTGCGGGGTGTGAAGAGGGTTCCGTATGCGCGGGCGTTGGCGGCGGCCACGACGGGGCGTTATGACTATCTGACGGCTTATGTCGAGGATCTGCCGTCGGTTCTGGATCTGGATGCGGTGCGTGGGGCGGGTCTGCGTATCGGTGCGGATCCGTTGGGTGGTGCGTCGGTGGCGTATTGGGGGCGTATCGCGGAGGTCCATGGTCTGGATGTGACGGTCGTCAATCCGGTGACCGATCCGACGTGGCGGTTCATGACGTTGGACTGGGACGGGAAGATCCGTATGGATTGTTCGTCGCCGGCTGCGATGGCTTCGTTGATCGGTCGCAAGGACGAGTACGCGATCGCCACGGGCAACGACGCGGATGCCGACCGGCACGGGATCGTCACTCCCGACGGCGGTCTGATGAACCCGAATCATTATCTGGCGGTGGCTGTCGACTACCTGTACCGGCACCGCGGCGACTGGCCCGGTGATGCGGGTATCGGCAAGACGCTGGTGTCCTCCTCGATGATCGACCGCGTCGCCGCCGACCTCGGCCGTCCGCTGGTGGAGGTCCCGGTCGGTTTCAAGTGGTTCGTCGACGGTCTGTTGGAGGGGTCGATCGGTTTCGGTGGGGAGGAGAGTGCCGGGGCGTCGTTCCTGCGCCGGGACGGGGGGGTGTGGACGACCGACAAGGACGGCATCCTGCTGGCGCTGCTGGCTTCCGAGATCACCGCTGTCACCGGGGCGACTCCCAGTGCCCATTACCGGGAGCTGACCGGGCGCCATGGTGCGCCGTCGTACGCGCGTGTGGATGCTCCGGCGGATCGGGAGCAGAAGGCGCGTCTGGCCCGGTTGTCTCCGGAGCGGGTCGGTGCCGGTGAGATTGCGGGGGAGGAGATCACCGCGGTCCTGGCCGAGGCCCCGGGCAACGGTGCGCGTATCGGCGGTATCAAGGTCTGTACGGAGAACGCCTGGTTCGCCGCCCGTCCCTCGGGTACCGAGGACGTCTACAAGATCTATGCCGAGTCCTTCCGCGGTGACGAGCACCTGGCCCGGGTCCAGGAGGAGGCGCGCGCGCTGGTCGGCGAGGTCCTGCGGGGCTGAACCCGGCGCCGGCGGCCGGGGCGCGGCCCGGTCCGGTCGCGGTGCGGGTGTGGTCCCAGCCCGGCTTCCGTCGGGGCCGGGACCGCGCCGTTTTCCGGGGCGTCCTGCCCGGGGGGTCGTGCTCGGGTGTCTTGTTCAGGTGTCGTCCCTGGCCCGCTCGTCGCCGTCGCCGTCGCCGTCGCTGTCGTCGCTGTCGGTGTGGGGCAGGAGTTCGGCGATGATGTCGGTGCCGAGTGCGTAGGCGGGCACGCCCGCGGTGATGAGTGCGGTCTCGGTGACGCCGACGAGGTCGGCGAGGGTGGCTCCGGCGTGGAGGGCGCCGCGGGCGTGGATGCGGGCGGGGTGCTCGCGGCCGAGGGCCAGCAGCTGCCCGAAGTGGACGAGCTGCTGCACCCGTGCTCCGAGCGGGCTGTCGGTCAGCACGATGTGGCGCAGCTGTGCGATGGCCTCCTCGGTGGGCAGGCGGCCGAACTGCCGTGCCAGGCGCAGCCGTTCCTGCACGCCGGCGGGAACGTCGGCGAGGGTGGCGCGGTAGCGCTCGCGGACGGCTTCCGCACGGGCGTCGAGAGCGTCAACGGCGTCGTCGGTCATGCCGGGGGCGTCGGGGGTGTGGGGGGTGTGGTGGGTCATGACGCGGCCTGTGCGATCGCGGCGCGTACGGCTTCTTGGGCGCCTGGGGGGAAGTCCACGGCTCCGCCGATCGCGGTGGCGGCGATTTCGGCTTCGGCGCTTTCCTCGATCGCCACTACGAGGTGGGCGGTGGCCGCGGGGTCGGGGCCGAACACCAGGAGGCCGTGGTTGGCGAGCAGGACGGCGGAGGTCGTGGGGCGTCGGTGCAGTACGTCGGTGATGCCGCGTACCGATGCGTCCGATCCGCGTGGTCCCCAGGGGACCACGGGGACGTCCTCGGCCTGTCCGAAGCGCAGCATCGGTTCCGTGCGGCAGGGCAGCGGCCGGTGGGCGACGGCGAAGGCGGTCGCGGCGGGGGAGTGGGTGTGGATGATCGCGCCCGTGTGGGGGCGGGCCTGGTACACGGCGCTGTGCATGGCGGTGATCTCGGCGCTGACGGAGCGCAGTTCGCCTTCCAGGACCCGTCCGTCGAAGCCGACGGTCGCCAGCTGTCCGGGCTCCAGGTGGCGTACGAACCCCGGTGTCAGCAGGAGGCGCTCGCCGTCGAGCCTGGCGCTCAGGTTGGCGTGTCCCGAGTGGGACATCACCCCGGCCGCGAAGAGTTCCCGCGCGGCTTGGACCAGCTCGCCGGCCCGTTGTGCGCGGATGTCGTCCATGTCGCTCATGACGTGTCTCCAAGTGTGCTGCCGGCGGCTCTCGTTCGCCGCCGTCCACGTGCCGACCACTCTCCGGCTTGAACTAAGGTTCAAGTCAAATGCCCGGTTCGGACGCCCGGGCCGACGAGGAGCGGGAGCAGCACGACGTGCGCATGACGATCGGCCGACTCGCCGAGATCACCGGGGTGCCCGCCTCGGCCATCCGCTACTGGGAGCGCCACGGCCTGCTGCCCGTACCCGAGCGCGAGAGCGGGCAGCGGCGCTACCCGCCCGGGGCCGCCGAGCGGATCACGGTGCTGCGCACGTTCCAGCAGGCCGGGCTGAGTCTGGAGGAGATCAGGGAGTTCCAGCGGGAGCAGCCGCGTCGGGAGACGGTGATCCGCGCCAAGATCGCCGAGATCCGCCGGCGCAGGGTCGATCTCGACCACGCCCACGAGCTTCTGACCCATGCCCTCGGGTGCGGCGAGGAGGACATCGTCGAATGCCCCAAGTTCCGTCGGCAGATGGCGCAGTGGCAGGAGCCCGAACCTGAACCCGAACCCGAGCCCTAGCCTGAGCCTGAGCTCGAACCCGAGCCCGGGTCGGCGCCCGAGCCCGGGCCAGTGCCCGAGCCCGGGCCAGTGCCCGGGTCGGCGTCCGAGTCCGAGCGCGAGTGCGGGCCGGCTCGGGTGCCGTGAGCCGTGTGGGGCGGCTTCGCCGGGCCGTCCCCCGGGCTGCCCCTGGGCTGTCCCAGGGCCGCTGCCCGGGCGGGTGGGGGTGCTGGATGTTCGTGTGGGGTGTGGCTGTGTGTGGCCGGTCGGGTGGTGTCGGGGTGTGGGCCCGGGCGTCGCCCGGTCGGTCGGTTGGTGGTTTCTCAGGTGCGTGTCGGCTGTGTGGGTTGTGGTGTGCGGTGCTTCGTCGTGCGGTGTTCGTCGCGGGTGGTGGCCGCCGCGACGGTGTATGCGGCCAGTGCGAGGACGGCTGCTGCGAAGGGGAACCATTGTTCGCCCAGGAGTGCGATGGCGGCGGATCCGGCCGCGCCGCCGGCTGCGGTGCCCAGGTACAGGGCGCTGCTGTTCAGTGAGATCAGCAGGGGTGCGTTGTCGGGGTCGATGGATGCGAGGCGGTGGGGCAGGGCGACCGAGACGGCCCATCCTGCGAGTGGTACGACCGTCGCGTAGCCGAGGGCGCCGGGCATGGTGCGTCCCAGCCACGGCAGGGCGGTGAAGGCGGCCACGGCCACGGCGGAGCCGGTCAGCAGCACGCGCCGCACGCCGAGGCGGTCGACCAGGCGGCCGCCCAGCCAGCTGCCGGCCACCGACATGACGCCGCAGGTCAGCAGGATCAGGCTGAGCCGGTGGGCGTCGCCGCCGGTGGCGCCCGCGACGGCGGTGGCGAGGTAGATGTAGACGCTCTGGAAGGCGAGGAAGAACACCAGTGTGGTGGCGGCGGCGCCCAGGACCCGGCCGCGGGCCAGCGGTGCCAGGCGTGCGGTGAGGGTGGGGGCAGCGGCGGGGGCGGGCAGGTCGCGCAGCAGCAGGGCGAGTCCGGCGAGGGCGGCCAGGCCCAGTGCGGTGACCAGCCACATCGTCATCCGCCAGTCGGTGCGTCCCACCCAGGTGCCCAGCGGCACGCCGAGGGCGGTGGCGACGGTCATCCCGCCGAGCACGGTCGCCAGTGCCCGTCCGCGCCGTTCGGGGGCGACCAGGGTGGTGGCGGCCGCGTTGGCGGTCGGCGTGTAGAGGGCGGCGCCGGCCGCGGCCAGGACGCGGGTGGCCAGCAGCAGCCCGTAGGTGGGGGCGAGCGCGCTGAGGGCGTTGGCCGCGGTGAACACGGCGAGCGCGGTCAGCAGCAGGCGCCGGCGCGGCCAGCGGGCGGTGAGGGTGGCCAGCACCGGGGCCAGCAGCGCGTAGCCGAGCGCGAAGACGGTGACCAGCTGGCCGGCGGCCGGCACCGACACCCCCAGGTCGGCGGAGATCGGGCCGAGGATGCCGGCGACGACCATCGAATCGGTGCCCATGGCGAAGGTGCCGAGGGCGAGCAGGAGCAGAGGTACGGGCACGGGAGAGCCCCCCGGGGCGCGTGGAGCGGACGGACTGACGGAACGGACGGGTGGATCGCCGGACACGGTCGCGGGCGCGATTGTCGGGCGTGACTGCCGGACGGAATTGTTGGATATCCGTGCAACAGTTTGACACTCGTCAAACACTCGGGGATTGGTGGATGATTGTCAAACCATTCCTTTCCCCGCCCGCGGCCCCGAGGAGCGTGCGCCATGAGCGACGACGATCGGCTTCCCCAGCCCGCCACCGCCGACATCGACCTCGTCACGGTCCTGCACGCCCTCGGCGACCCCGTGCGGATGACCCTGCTGCTCAGCTACGCCGACGGCGGCGAGCACTCCTGCGACCCGCGCGGCCTGGGCCTGGAGCACCTCCACAAGTCGACCGTCTCCCACCACATGCGGGTGCTGCGCGAGGCCGGCGTCACCACCACCCGCGTCGCCGGCCGCAACCGCTTCGTCAGCCTGCGCCGCGCCGACCTCGACACCCGTTTCCCCGGCCTGCTCGACGCGATCCTGACGGCCTCGGCGACTCCCGTGCCGTAGGCGCGGGTCGGCCCCCTAGGGGGCCGGGCGCCGGGGATGGCGCCGCGGGCGTAGGCCTGCGGTCGCACGGCGTCCGGGGCGGGTCCTGCCGCGGGCGGACGCGCCCGGGCGGGCCGGGTCGGCACGGTGGACGGGCACCCCGCCGCCGCGGTGGGCGTGCGTGCACCGTTGCCGCGGTGGGCGTGCGCGCCGCCGCCCGACCTGCCGCAGGAGTCGCACATGACCACACACCGGCCCGGCCGCTCGCCCGGCCGCTCGCCCGGCCGCTCGCCTGGCCGTCCGCTCACCCGCCGCGGCGTGCTCGGGGCGCTGGCCCTGGGCGCGGCCGGCGCCGCCGGTGTCGGTGCCGGGCCCGCCCGTGCCGATGCCGGGCCGGGTACCGCTTCGGGTGCCGATGCCGCGGCAGGTGCCGGTGGCGCTTCGGCGGGCGCAGTGGGGGAGCCGCGGTTGAGCCTGCCCGCGCCCACCGGCCCGCACCCCGTGGGCACCGTCCTGCTGTACCTGACCGATGTCACCCGCGCCGACGTCTGGGCTCCCGTGCCGCGTCCGCGTGAACTGCGTGCCCGCCTGTGGTACCCGGCCGCGTCCGGTGCCTGCGGTCCGTACGCGCCGTGGATGAGCCCCGCTGAGACCGCCCACCTGCAGGCCGCCTACTTCGGCGTCCCCGACGCCCGCCTGGCCTGGCCCACCGCCCACGCCCGCCCGAACGCGCCCGTCGACCGCGGCCGGCGCCACCCCGTGGTCCTGAACTCCCACGGCTCCGGCGCCGACAGCGCCTTCAACACCGCCCTCGCCGAGGAACTCGCCTCCCACGGCCACGTCGTCGCCGCGGTCGACCACACCTACGACGCCGGCGAGGTCGAATTCCCGGGCCACCGCCTCGTAGTGCGCGACAAGGCCCGTGTTCAGGCGATGACCGACGCCGAGATCGTCGCCTACCGTGCCGCCGACGTCCGCTGCCTGCTCGACCGCCTCGGGAGCGGCCCGCTGCCCGCGGGCCTGCACGCCGCCCTCGACCTCGACGCCGTCGGCATGTTCGGCCACTCCATGGGCGGTGCGACCACCGCCCAGGCCCTGCACGAGGACCCGCGTATCCGCGCCGGCGCCGTCCTGGACGGCCCCCTGTTCGGCACCGGCGCCACCGCCGACCAGGACCGCCCCCTGCTGCTGATGGCCTCCGCCTGGGACAGCCCCGCCCGCGACGCCATGTGGGACACCCTGTGGCCGCACCTGACCGGCTGGCGCCGGCGCCTGACCCTCACCCGCTCGGGACACCTGTCCTACTGCGACCTCCAACTCCTCGTCCCCCAGGGCCAGAGCGCCTTCGCCTGGCCCGCCGACCAACTCGAACACTTCCTCGGCACCGGCGACCCCCACCGCGCCGTCGCCGCCCAACGCGCCTACCTCACCGCCTACTTCGGCCTCCACCTGCGCGCCGTCCCCGCCCCCCTGCTGGACGCCCCCACACCCCGCTGGCCCGAGATCCGCTTCGACGCCTGAACCCCGCCCCCGACGCCCCGTCCCCGATGCCTGGGCCCGATGCCTGGTGTCGGGGTACGCCTCCCGGTACCCAGCCAGGTACACGGGAATGTGCCCACACGGCGGGGCGGCTGCATGGTGCCGGTCCCTTGGGGGCCGTGGCCGCGACTGGGATCATGAACGCATGCCCGAGGAATCGAACCTGCTGTCAGGCCTGTGGCCGCTCGCGCCGTCCGATGCGACCGACTGGTTGCTGGAGCTGTGCGGCGTAGGCGGCTCCGTGGGTTCATGCTGCCTGTGGTGCCCGATGCCGTTTGGGTGTTCAACGCGGTGTACGAACACGAGTAGGGGCCGGTCGGGGTGTCGTACCACGAGTACCGTCAGGTGTGTGTGGCGGGCGGGAGCATTCAGCTCGCCGCGTTGGCGGGTATCGATCTTGAAGCGGGTATCGTCACGGGTGGCGGGCTGGGCCGTGCCGAGCACCCGGGCCGTGGTTGGCGGCGGCTGCGTTGGGCGGAACTCGCCGGGCGCATCGGCGATCCGGTGGTGCCCGACGGGCGGCTGCCCTTCCACCGTTGTTTTCCCTCGGTCAAGAAGGAGGGGAGTTGGCCGCTGGGTATCGTTCCGCCCACGGAGGGGAGCGTGGACCGTGGGACCTGGGACCGGCTGATCGCCGTCCTCACCGAGTACAGCCCTGCGGGTCCGGGCACTCCCTGCCTGGCCTACTACAACCCGCTGATGGTCACGGCCGTCGACTTCGGCGACCTCCGTGTGCGGGCTGGCCGCCTTGGCGATGCCGTGATTGTCTATGACAACCCGGAGGCCGGCTTCAGCCCGTCCAACCTGTGGGCGGAGGACCGCTCATGGGTCCTGTGCACCGACTACGACCTGTGGGGCACCAAGGTCGCCGGGCCCCGGCTCTCGTCGAAGCGCTGCTGAGCGACCCCGGGATCGAGGCGGTACGACTGTCCTGGGCGTCCTGATGACGTGCCACCCCGCGCCCGATCGAACCGAAGCATGAGCGCTTTCACGTGTACCGGCTGAGCACACTCACCTGTACGCCGACGCCCGGGTCCGACGCCCGGTCCTGGCCGTCCTGGGGCTGCCGTGCCGTGCCGGCTTCGGCGCCCCGTCCCGCGGTGCCGGCTCTGTCACCCGGGCCCGGCCGCCCCGGGCCGGGCCTGGCCGGGTCTGGCCGGGCCGGTTCAGCCGACCGCGCGCTTCACCAGCTCGGCGATCCGTTCCTCCACCTCGGCCGTGACCTGCGCCAACGCGAAGTACGCCGGCCACATCGGTCCCTCGTCCAGCTGCGCCTGGTCGCTGAAACCCAGCATGGCGTAGCGGGACTTGAACTTCTCCGCGCTCTGGAAGAAGCACACCACCTTGCCCTCCAGCGCGTAGGCGGGCATCCCGTACCAGAGCCTGGGCGCGAGCGCGGGGGCGGCGGAGGTGACCACGGCGTGGACCCGCTCGGCCGGCGCCCGGTCCTCCTGCGGCATCTCGGCGATCTTCGCGAGCACGTCCCGCAGCGCCTCGGCGGCCTTGTCCTCCTGCGAGGCCCTGCGCGCGGCCTTCTTGAGCTCCTGTGCGTGGTCCTTCATCGCGGCCCGCTCCTCGGCGGAGAACCCCTCGTGTCTGCTGCCCATGGCGAACCCCTCCGTGCCGTCGTGCGATCCCGGAACGGACCATAGCGCCCGCCACGGACAACAGGCGGGCCGTCAGATGCCCGCGCGGGCGCTGCGGGTGCGGCGGGTGCGGTGTGGGCGTGGGTGGTGCGGGTGCGGTGGGTGGTGCGGGTGGTGGGGTGCGGGGTGGGCGGCCGTGGTGGCGGGTCTCCCGCCCGCCGGGGGCGCGGTGGGTGGTGCGGGTGGGAGGCCGTCATGGCGGGCCGTCAGATGCCCGCGCGGGCGCTGCGGGTGCTGCGGGTGCGGTGGGTGGTGGGGTGTGGGGTGGGTTGCCGTGGTGGCGGGTTGTCCGCCTCGCGGGTGGCGCGCCGCGGGGCGGGGCGGGGAGGGGTCAGTAGGGGGTGGGGCGGTTGTCGCGGGCCCATGCGCGTTCGGTTTCGCTGTCGGGTGGGGGCGGGGTGAGGCCGTCGATCATCCACAGGTCCTGGGGGGTCTCGTCGATGTGGAGTTCGCAGTACAGGCCGCGTTCGGTGGTGTGGGGTGCGAGGAGGGCGGCGAGTGTCTCGCGGGTGTGGCGCCGGTGCCGTGGGTCCTGGGTGTGGCGGGCGATGTGTTCGACCACGACGCGCACGGCCTGCCCGTGGGGCTCGCCGCCGACGTGGAAGGAGTCGGCGGCGACCTCGTGGAAGAGGACGATCACGTAGAACTTCGGCAGTCCGACGCGGGTGTAGAACCCGGTGACGTCGGCGGACAGCCGCTGCTTGTGGCCGGGGTCGTAGGCGCCGGGCGGGTGGTAGACGTGCCACAGGGGCATGGCGGTTCCTCCTGGTCGGTGGTTGCGGGGGGCTTCGCGGACGGTCCGGGTGGGCGGTGGGCGGTGGGCGGGGGCCGGGGGTCGGGGTGCTTCAGTGGGTGCCGAGGATGTTCAGGTTTTCCACCGGCCCCGACAGGGCGGCCTTCAGGGCCCGGGTGACGTCGTCGACGAGTACCTCGCTGTCGCCGCGTGCCAGGGCGTCCAGCACGGTGCGGGCGACCTCGGCCGGCGGGACCTTCCCGACCGGGAGCGCCGCGACCATGTCGGTGTCCGCGAAGCCCAGGTGCACGCCGAGGACCTGGGTGCGCTGGCCGGCGAGTTCCAGGCGCAGGGAGTTGGTCAGCGACCACAGTGCCGCCTTGGACGCCCCGTAGGCGCCGGCGCCCGCGCCCCAGGACAGTACCGAGTGGATGTCCACGAGCGCGCCGCCGCCGCGCGCGGCCAGTACCGGCGCGAACGCCCGGGCCACGCGCAGCGGGCCGAGGACGTTGGTCTCGAAGGTGGCCCGGACGTCCTGGAGGTCGCCGGTCAGCAGCGGTGCCGGGTACAGGACGCCGGCGTTGTTGAAGACGATGTCGACGTCGTCGGCCCGGGCGGCCGCGGCGGCCACCGAGGCGTCGTCGGTGACGTCCAGCGCGAGGACGTCCACCCGCGGGTCCCCGGCGGTGTCGGGGACCCGGGCGGTGGCGTAGACCTTCCGCGCGCCGCGGGCCAGCAGTTCCGCGGTGAACGCCCGTCCCAGGCCCCGGCGGCCTCCGGTGACCAGGGCGGTGGAGCCTTCGATCACGGTCATGGTGCATCTCCTCGCTCTTCGGGCGGCAGGCCCCTGCGCGGGTGTGGCGGGGCGGCACCGCAGCATTTAGATTATTACCATCATCTAAAGGGGATGGGAAAGTGGGAACACCACGTGTCGCACAGTCGGAGCACCACGTGTCGCATCGAGAGGGAAGGAGCCGCGGCATGCCCCGCGTCTCACGCGCCGAGGCCGAACGCAGCCGCCGCCGCGTCATCGACCACACCGCCCGCCTGATCCGGGAGAAAGGCCCCGACCAGGTCAGCGTCCCCGAGGCGATGGCCGCCGCCGGACTCACCCACGGCGGCTTCTACCGGCACTTCACCTCCAAGGACGACCTCCTCGCCCACGCCCTCGCCGCCGCCTTCACCGAACGCCGCGAAGCCATGGACCACCTCGCCGACCAGCCCCCCGCCGAACGCACCCCCCGCGCCGAGTTCCTCCACCGCTACCTCTCCGAACCCCACCGCGACCACCCCGGCCACGGCTGCGCCGCCGCAGCACTGGCCGCCGACGCCGCCCGCACCGAACCCGGCTCCCCGCTGCGCACCGCCTACACCGCCGGACTGCGCGAACTCCTCGACGCCCTGGCCGCCCTGCCCGAGGGCGCCGGCCGGCAGGAGACGCTGGCCGACCTGTCCACCCTGGTCGGGGCACTGCTGCTCGCCCGCGCCAGCGACGACGCCGCGCTGTCCGGGGAGTTCCTGGCCGCCGCCCGCCACCGCCTGGCCGCCCCGGTCGGCGAGGCCGCCCCGGCCGCCCCGCCTGCCCTGGTCGGTGAGGCCGCCCCGGCCGCAGGGGACGGGGCGCCGGATCCCGCGTAGGACGGCCACGGACCCGAGCCCAGCACGACAGGACGAAAGGACCCCCGCGTGCCGATCACAGGCGTGCTCTTCGATGTCGACGACACCCTGCTCGACTACTCCGGCTCCGAACGGGCCGGCATCCTCGCCCACCTGCACCACCTCGGCCTCCTGCACCGCCTCCCCACCCCGCAGGCCGCGGTGGCGCTGTGGCGCGAGGTCATGCAGGAGAGCTACGCCCGCTTCCTCGCCGGCGAACTCACCTTCGCCGCGCAGCAGCACGAGCGCACCCGCCGCTTCCTCGCCCGCCTCGGCGAGGACACCACCGCCATGCCCGACGAGACGGCCGCCGCCTGGTTCGCCGGCTACAGCGCCCACCGCGACGCCGCCCAGGCCGCCTTCCCCGACGCCGCCCCCACCCTCGCCGCCCTCGCCCCCACCCACCGCCTCGGCATCGTCTCCAACTCCGCCACCGCCCACCAGCGCCGCAAACTCCACGCCACCGGCCTGCTCCACCACTTCGACGACACCGCCCTCGTCTGCTCCGACGAACACGGCGAAGCCAAACCCGCCCCCGGCATCTTCCTGGCCGGCTGCGCCCGCCTGGGCCTGCCTCCGCACGAGGTGGCCTACGTCGGCGACGACCACGCCCTCGACGCCCTCGGTGCCCGCGCCGCCGGCCTGCACCCCTTCTGGCTCGACCGCACCGCCACCGCCACCGCCACCGCGGCCGGCGACGGCATCCGCGTCCTGCACACCCTCACGGACCTGCCCGCCGCCCTGTCCGCCGCCTGAGGCCCGCGAGACCGCCCGGCCGCCGCAACACCCGTTCGGTACAGGCCCGTTCGGCACTGGCCGTTCGGCGCGGACCGGTTCGGCACGGCACTCGTTCGTCAGGGCGTCGTTGCGGGGAGCGGGAGCGGGAGCGGGAGCGGGAGCGGTCCGGGCGGGGCGGGGTGCGGGCGCGTGTGTCGTCGGCGTGTGCGGGTGGGTCGTGCCCGTCGCCCGGGGCGCGGCCCACCCGGGGCGCGGCGGGTCGGCGGGTCGGTCAGTCGGTGAGGCCGAACAGGGTGCGGCAGTCGTCGTTCAGGCCGGTGACGGTGACCGGGGTGCGGGCGTGTTCGGCCCAGTCCTCGGGGCTCAGGCGCAGGCGCTTCGAGGCCACGACCCGCCCGTCCAGGACGTCGCGTTCGATGCCGTCGGCGCGGTAGCCGAGCCTGCGGGAGACGGCGAGGGAGGAGTGGTTGTCGGTGAAGGAGAGCGAGGTCGCCGACCGTGCGCCGAGCTCGGCGAAGGCGAGGTGGAGCATCGCGGCTCGCATCTCGGTGCCCAGGCCCTTGCCCTGGTGTTCCAGGCCGAGCCACGAGCCGGAGACGATCTCGCGCCGCACGCCGAACTCCTTGGCCCGCATGTCCTGGATCCCCACCGGGCGTCCCTCGTGGAAGGCGACCAGGTCCAGCGCCCAGTCCCGCGGGCTCCAGCGGCCCAGCCGGATCCAGTGCGACTGCACCACGTGCCGGGCGCGCTCGGTCGGCGGAAGTTCGCCCCACGGCGTCAGGAAGGGACGGTCCTGGGGGCGGTGGACGCCGCGCGCGGCGACGTCCGCCACCTCGGCGAGCTCGTCCTCGGTGGGCGGGCGCAGCTCCAGGCGCGGGGAGGTCACGCGCAGCCCCCGCAGGGGCCAGTGGTCGACGATCACCGAACCAGTGTGCCCAGCGGGCGCACGGCCCGCACCGCCATTTCCGCCTCCCGGGCGACACCGGCCGGTGAACAAACGTGACGCACAGTCACCTGTGGCCATGCGATGAGTGTATGAACTGGTGCTCGGCTCGTCGGAGAATCACCACCCCCGCGTCGCCTGCCCACCCTCACCTTCCGGCGCTGCTCCGCCGCCCTCCTCGTCGCGGCAGCCTGCGCGCTCACCCTCGTCGTCCTCTCGCCCTACGGCCTCGTCCTGCCGATAGCGCTGTCGCTCTCCCCGGTCATCTGCGCCGCCGCCCGGCACGACCTGCGCAGTGGCGCCACAAATCCCGCGCCGCGCCGCCTGGTCCAGTGGTCGGGCGGTGTCTCCTACGGCTTCCACCCCTGTGCCAGGGTTCGGTTCTTTCCACGGCCGCCCGCTGGTCTTCGGCGATCGCACCTGCCCGGCCCGCTCGCCGTCCTGCTGGCGTCGGCCGCGACCCCGGCCGCCGGAACCCTCACCCACACCCTGATCGGGCGCCCGGCAGTACGGTGCCCGACCCGACCCGACCCGGCGTGGCGGGGCGGTGGGCCGCCCGGTGGTGACGGGGCGCAGGGCCGTCCACAGCCCCGCGCTCCCGCTCACCAGTCGCGGCCGGCGATCAGATCCCGGGCTTCCACATCCGTGAACCCGTAGGCTGACGCTACGAACTCGAAGTCCTCGGCGATCCACTCGCGCGCGGCCGTCTCGATCCCGCTCCCGGCGGCCGCGAACTCCCTGTCCAGGAGATTGAACTGCTCGGTCGCGGCCCGGGTGAGCACACACAGGGCCGCCGGGTCCGGCGGCTGCTCGGTCTCGATCCGCTCGCACAGCCGAAGCAGGATCGCCTCGCCCCGTTCGACGATGTGGTCGGGGAAGTACGGGTCCTCGTACATTCGCCGCAGGAACGCGCGGTCCGCGACCTGCTGGTGGGTGATCGGCATGGCGCTTTCCCGTCTGCGTCCGTGCGGTGGAACCGGCGTGCCGATCATGCGCCACACCACTGACAGCGGCGCCGTCCGCGCGGCTTCGGCCGGGCCGCTCGTGGGGCGCGGTGTCGGGTGCGGTGTCGGGCGGCCGCGCGGCCGCGGCGGGCCGCCCGGGGGTGGCGGGTGGTGGGTGCGGGGGTGGTGGGGTGTCAGTGGGTGGGCCCGGTGGGGTGGTCGAGGGCGGCGACCGCGCGCACGGCGTCGGCGACGGTGCGGAAGTCCTTCTTCAGGATCGCGCCGTGGTTGCTGGGGACCTTCGCGAAGACCTCGATGTGCGGGTTGCGTGCGGTCACCGCGGGCAGGGCCGCGCGGATGGTCTCCTGCTCGTCGCCCTTGCTGCCCAGGGACGATCCGGAGGCGAGCACGTAGCGGGTCGGGACGGTGACGGCGTCCAGTACCGGGCCCAGTTCGCGGGCGCCGCCGATCCGGCCGAGCTCGATGTTGCAGTCCGCCATCTGCTCGGGGGTCATCCGCGGGGTCAGCCCGGTGGGGCGCGCCAGCGCCATGAGCGGGGCCCACCGCCGGAACTGCCGGCGGATGCGCTGTTCCATCTCCTCGGTGAGCCAGTCGTAGGGCTGCGCGCCGTCGACCAGGACGGCGCCGACGGTGCGCTGCGGGTTGCGCGAGGCCCAGTGTGCGGCGAGGAACGCCCCGTAGGACCAGCCCACGAGCAGGGCCCGCTGCACGCCGCGGGCGGCGAGGACGGCGTCGACGTCCCGCAGGGCGGCCTCGAAGGAGTAGTCGGCGGAGCGCTTCGACCTGCGGCCGCGGGCCCGCTCGTCGTAGGTGATGTGCCGCAGGTGCGGGCCGAGTTCGGCGAGGACGCGGCGCCAGTAGCCCTGGGTGGCGAACTGGCCGTTGAGGTAGAGCACGGGCAGGCCGGGGCCGCCGGTGTCGGTGACGGCCAGGGCGGTGTCGTCGACCGGCACCATGCCGGTCCAGGCCGTCGCGGCGGTGGCGGGCGTGGTGGTGGGTGTGGTGTCGGTGGTCATGGTGTCCCCCTGGGGTCTCGGTGGCGTGGACCGCACGCCGGTGTGGGGTGGCGGGTGTGGGGTGGCGGGTGTCAGAGGCTGCGGGCGGTGATGTCGCCGTGGGAGGTGGTGGCGCGGATGTCGAGCACGGTGGTGCCGTCGTTGCGCAGGGCGTCGGCGATGCGGCCGTGGCCGGTGCCGGCGTCCAGGGCGGCGCCGGCGCCGGCGGCGGCGGCGACGGTGATGCTCCCGGACTGGGTGGTCAGCTCGACGGTGCCGCGCCGGGCCTCGGTGATCCGGATGTCGCCCCGGGTGGTGCTGATCTTGGCGGGGCCGGTGAGGCGGCCGACCTCGACGTCGCCGTCGACGGCGGTCAGCTCCAGGCTCGCGGCCTCGTCGATCTTGGTGGTGCGGTACGCGCCGTCGAAGGCGACGTCGCCGAGGCGGCCGACGACGCGCAGTTCGGCGGCGGCGGCCCTGCCCCGGACGGCGGAGCCGGCCGGCAGCCGGACGGTGACCTCCAGGGAGCCGGTGGGCCCCAGCGGCTGGTGCCCGGCCGCGGCGGTGGCGATCCGCAGGACGCCGTCGGCGAAGGCGACGGCGGTCTGCTCGGCGGCCTGGACGTCGCGGGTGCGGCCGGGTACGGCGGGGCGGACCTCGACGGTGGTGTCACCGCGCTCGGCGGCGATGAGCCGCACGCTCCCGCCGGGGACGTCCAGGACGACGGTGATCGGGGCGGCGGTGTCGAACGTGTGCATCGTGCGCTCCTCCACGGGTGCGGGCCCAGGCCCGGACACGGGCGCGGACCCGGTCCCGGGCCCGCCCCATCGGTGTTTCCGACATTGGAAACGCTACGTTGCTTTCAAGATCCCGGCAACTAGTTCGTTGCGTCAGAACAGCATCATTGCAGGTGAATGCCGGGAAACTGTTGCAACGGGCATGCCGGGTAATGCAACGACGACCGTTGCGATCATTGCAATGGGTGGAAGGTGAACGCTAGGGTGGACCCGACCCGGCCCGGCACCCGCGCCGGGAACCGCACGGGAACCACACGGCGACGACCACCGAGGAGAACGCGATGCCGGGAGGCAGGCTCACCCAGCAGGAACGCCGGCAGATCGCACTGGGGCTGGCCGACGGCCTCCCCTACGCCGAGATCGCCCGGCGCCTGGAACGCCCCACCTCGACCGTCACCCGCGAGGTGACGCGCAACGGCGGCCCCCTCGCCTACCGCGCCGACCTCGCCCACCGCGCCACCGAACACCGCGCCCAACGCCGCCGCCCCACCGCCCCCGGCGGCCCGCAGCCCGGCCCCCAGCCGCACGGACGCGACAGCGAGGCCGTCGCCGCCTACGAGGAACAGCTCACCACCGTCCTGATGGCCTCGGGCCTCAACCGGATGGCGGCCCGCGTGATCACCTGCCTGTCCACCACCGACGCCGGCAGCCTCACCGCCGCCGAACTCGCCCGGCGCCTCCAGGTCAGCCCCGCCTCCATCTCCAAGGCGATCGCCTTCCTGGAAAGCCAGAGCCTGGTACGCCGGGAACGCGACGAACGCCGCCGCGACCGCTACATCGTCGACGACGAGCTCTACTACCAGTCGGTCATCGCCAGCGCCCGCGCCAACGACCGCGTCGTCGAAGCCGCCCGCCAGGGCGTCACCGTCCTGGGCCCCGGCACCCCCGCCGCCGTCCGCCTGGAGAACATCGCCCGCTTCCTCGACTTCATCAGCGAGAGCATCGTGCGCGCCGCCGACCAGGCCCGCGAAGTCCTCCACACCACACCCGCCACGACACCCGAGGACGACAGCCGGGAGTAGGACACCGTGGAGCGGGAAGTCGGACCCGCCGACTTCCCGCTCCGCGGCCGTGACGGGCTCAGGCCGCCCCGCGCAGCGCGGCCTTCTCCATCGTCCGGATCCGCCGCCACGTGTACACCCACGCGTCGATGTCCCGCACCCCGCAGATCTGCAGGTAGTGCCGCACCTTCTCCATCTGCGGAAGCACCGAGGCGTTGAGCATGTCGCAGATCGTGCTGCGCCGCAGGACCTTGCCGTAGGCCGTGTTCCGCTGGCGGTGCAGCCTCTCGCTGCGCTCCTCCAGCCGGCGCAGCGACGGCTCGCCGGCCCAGGTCCTGACGGCCTCCAGGCCCGCGACGAACTCCTGCACGGTGGAGAACATCACGGGGTCGGGTTCGCCCGCGGCCGGGACCGGCACGCGCCAGTCGGGGGCGGGGCGTTCGTCGGCCCGCTCCGCGGCGGCGTGCGCTTCCCTGGACGCCATCTCGTGGAGGAGCAGCAGGCGCCCTTTGGTGTGGTCGTCCAGGTCCATCGCTTCCAGCAGGGCTCGCAGTGCCGGCACCGAGGGAAGGGCGACCCCCCGGAGCACCCTGCGCACGGTGGTGGCCGGCAGGGCGCTCGTCGTGGCGAGTGCGGTCAGGTCCGGATGGCCTGCGAGCCGGTGCTGTTCCCTCAGCTCGTAGAAGAACCGGAGGTGGGCGGGCGAGTCCTCGACGTGGGCCGGCGTGCTCATCGCCGCCCCCGCACGGCCGTGCCGACGGCCGCCCGGGGCCGGCGTCCCGGCGCGCGGCAGGCCTCGGTGGCGGCGGTGACGATGACGGTGACCAGCGCCTCGACGGTGTATCCGAGGACGATCAGGGCGATGACGCCGGCCAGGGCGATCGCGAGGAATGCCGCGGACGGTGCGGCGCGCCGAAGGCCGTGGCCCTCGGCGTACGGGGCGGGCGGCGGCGTGCGCCGCACCGCGCAACGGAACTCGAACAACACGGGTGGTCCCTTCTGAACCCTCAACCCGGACGCGGGGATTGCCGTCCCCTGGGCCGCCCGGCGGGCGGCCGGCTCAGATCATGCGCGGGCCGCGAAGACCCGCGCAAGTTCCTGCCGGTGGGCGCCGTGAGCGGCAAAGGCGCACCCGGCGAGGGGATGTGACGGTCCTTCGGGACGGCTTCGGACACCGCCGCGCCGGCACCGGCGCTCGCCCGTCCGGGTTCGTCCGAAGCCTTCCGCGCGCCCGCGGGCGCGGTCGCGGGATCACGCCTGCTCACAGCGATCCGGCGTCCGAAGGCGTCCGAGAGCGTCCGGGAGCGTCCGAAGCCGTCCGGCCGGCTTGGCCGCGGCCCCGCCGGCTGCGACAGTGCAACCCGAGAGCCCTTCCCCTCAACCCGGACGGTCTCCCGAGGCGGAGCGCTGTTGCCGCAGCCCCGCAGTGACGCGGATCACATCGAAGAAGGCCTGTCCCGTCCCGGGGCAGGCCTTCTTTCCGCCCCCCGGGGGGGTGCCGGGTCAGGGGGTGAGGACCAGGCGGCCGCGCAGGCCGCCGGCCTCCAGGCGGCGGTGGGCGTGGGCGGCGTGGGCCAGGGGGAGGGTGTCGGCCAGCCGCAGGGTGAGGCGGCCGTCGGCGGCGAGGCAGGACAGGCGGGCCAGGGCGGGGCCGTCGGCGGTGATCCACACGTTGGCGACGCGGATGCCGCGCAGGGCCACCGGGGCGCTGCCGGCCGCGACCGCGACGAAGGCGCCGCGCCCGCGCACCGCGCCCAGGGCCCGCACGCCGAGCAGGGCGGCGTCGATCGCGCCGTCGACCCCGCCGGGCGCGAACTCCCGTACGGCGGCGGCCACATCGGGCGCGGTGCGCGGCACGAACCACTCGGCGCCCAGCTCGCGCACCAGCTGCTCGTCGCCCTGCCCGGCGAGCGCGACCACCCGCAGGCCGCGCAGGGCGGCCAGTTCGACGGCGAAGCCGCCGACCGCGCCCGCGGCACCGGTGACCAGGACGGTGGAGCCGGCCGGCAGGCCGAGCAGGTCGAGGGCCTGCAGCGCGGTGAGGCCGTTCAGGGGCAGCGTCGCGGCCTGGGCGAAGGTGGCGCCCGCGGGGGCGAGGGCGAGGGCGTCCGCGTCCAGGACGACCTGCTCGGCGTAGGTGCCGAGGTCGGTGTCCAGGCGGTCGTGCAGGCCCACCACCCGCTCACCGGGCGCGAACCGCGTCACATCGGGGCCCACGGCGTCCACCGTCCCGGCCACGTCCCAGCCGATGCCGGTCACCGCCCGCGGCGCCATCAGCCCGGCCCCGGCGAGCACCCCGGAACGGGTGACCACGTCCACCGGGTTGACCGCGGCCGCCGCCACCCGCACCCGCACCTGCCCGCGCCCCGGCTGCGGCAGCGCCACCTCCGCCAGCTCCAGCACCTCGGGACCGCCGAACTCCCGCACCACCACGGCTCGCATCGCACCCACACTCCTCACGGATCGGCAACACCACCCAGCCTAAGGAGAGTTACTCTCCAGCGGGAAGGACACACCCGAAAGTGCGTACCGCACGGAAAGGAGAGTGGGCCCGTGCCCACCACGACCGCCGCCCGGCGCCGCGCCGCCGAGGCGGCCGCCTACGACGCCTACCTCGCCGGATGCCCGGCCCGCCAACTCCTCGACCGAATAGGCGACAAGTGGACCAGCCTCGTCGTCAACGCCCTCGCCGACGGCCCCCTGCGCTACAGCGACCTGCGCCGGCGCCTGGCCGGAGTGAGCGAGAAGATGCTCACTCAGACCCTGCGCGCCCTGGAACGCGACGGCCTGCTCCACCGCACCGTCACCGCCGCCGTGCCGGCCCGCGTCGACTACGCGCTCACCGCGCTCGGACGCGACCTGCTGCCGCTCGTGCGGCAGATCAAGGCCTGGGCCGAGTGCCACATGCCCCAGGTGCTGGCGGCGCGCACCGCGTACGACGACGGGCAGCCGGCGCGGGAGTGACCACCGCGAGCGGCGCGGGAGAAAGCGGCGGCCGGGGCGCAACCTTCCCGGAGCCGGCTCGTTGATCCGGGCAGGTCGAGGGAGTGGCCGGGGCGTGAACGCGCGCCCCGGCCCGACACAGGAAGGGCGGCCAATGACCGACACCGACACCGCCGAAGGCTCCGCGGTCCGCGGCGGCAGCCCGGACTCCGCGGCGGACCGGGTGGCCGACTTCTACGGCGCCTACATCGACGCCGTGTCCGACGGCACCGACGACCTGAGCGGCGAACTGCGCGCCCACTACCTCACCGAGGACTTCCGCCGGCGGCTGGCGGCCTGGGAGGAGGCCAACCACGCCGACGGCGTGCTGCGCGCCCAGGACGTGCCCACCCGCTGGGAGGTGCGCTACCACGACGCGGGCGCCGGGCACCTGTTCACCACCGTCACCCTGACCTGGGGCACCGGCCCCGACGCCGGGCACACCCGGCTGGCCGTGCAGAGCGACCTGAGCACCAGGCTGATCTCGGACATCGAGGACGCCTGACCGGCCGTCGCCCGGCCCGCTGTCCCGCCACCCGGCCCCCTGTCCCGTCTGCCGTCGGGGTTCCGTCTGCCGTCGGGGTTCCGTCCGCCGTCAGGCCAGGGCGGCGGCCAGGCGCTCGGGCAGGGTGGCGTACGGGCGGCAGTCGACCACGGGCAGCGCGTGGGCGCGGGCCTGGTCGGCGAGCCAGGCGCTGTAGCGGGCGCTGACGGCGGCGCGCTCGGGCTGCGGGCCCGAACCGGGCTCGCGGTCGGCGTAGTTGGCGCCGATGCGCCGCGGGTCGTCCTCGTGCAGGAAGACCGCGCGCACGCGCCGGCCCTGCCCGGCGGCCTCGGCCACGGCGCGGGCGGCGGCGGCCGGGGTGAGGTAGTCGCCCTCCACGATCGCGGGCACGTCCACGGTGAGCCGGTTGCGCACGACGCCGAGCAGCGCGTCGTCCAGGGCGCGGGCGGTGGCGATCTGGAGCTCCAGGACGCGGTCGGCGCCCAGCGTGTCCGGGTCGGCCGCGGTGGTGAAGTGGTGCAGGCCGGGGTGCCCGGCGGGGGTGGTGGCGGCCTGCAGCGCGGCCACGACGTCGTCGAACTCCACCACGAACGCGCCGTGCCGGGCCGACAGGCGGGCGGCGGCACGGCTCTTGCCGAGGCCGGAGGCGCCGCCGATCAGCAGGACGTCCCACGGGCTTTCGTCGGTATGCATACCGGCACCGTAGACGGTCCGGGGCGCGGGCGGGCTCCGCGGGGTGGGGCGCCGGCGGCACCGGGCGCCGCCGGCGCCCGGCACCGGCAGCGGGCGGGGAAGGGAAGGGCGGGTCAGTCCCGGTCGCGGGTGGCGGAGCGGCGCACCGCCCAGGGCAGGACGAACCACAGCACGGTGAAGATCAGCGCGATGGCGCAGGTGATCGGCACCGCGAGCGCCGTGCCGAGGACGACGTCGAGGACCAGCAGGACGGCGCCGCTCAGCGCGGAGGCGAGCAGCAGCAGGCCCGCCTGGGCGATGCGCACGGAGACGGTGACGATCCGCTGTTTGCCGGGGTGGTGGTACAGGCCGCGGTGCAGGGCGACCGGGGTGGCCAGGACGGCCGCGGCGACGACCGACAGCAGCAGGGTGACGACGTAGATGTCCTGCTGGGCGTCGGTGAGCTGGGTGAAGCGCGGGGTGAAGGCGACGCCGAGGAGGAACGCGAAGACGATCTGCACACCGGTCTGGAGCACCCGCAGCTCCTGGAGCATCTCCACCAGGCGCCGGTCGGCCCGCACCTCGGGGTTCTCCCAGCCGGGCGGGGGAGCGGGGGAGGGCCGGTGGCCGGGCCGCGGGGCGTCCGGCGGGGGAGGAGCGCTGGTCATGCGTCAGCTTCTCACGGCCGCCCGCCGTCACCGCCCCGCCCCGTACGGCCGCCGGACCCGGTGCCGTCCCCGGTGCCGTCCCCGCCGCCGGACCCGGCGCCGTGGTCCAGCCGCTGCTGCCAGGCAGTGAGCAGCCCCCGCAGGGCGGCGGCCTCCTCGGGGCTCAGGTGCGCCAGCAGGCGGTGCTCGTTGCGCAGGTGGGCGGTGAACGCCTCGTCGATCAGGCGCAGGCCGGCGTCGGTGAGGGCGACCACGCGCCCGCGCCGGTCGTCCACCGCCGGGCGGCGGGTGACCAGCCCGGCGCGCTCCAGCCGGTCGATCCGCTTGGTCATCGCCCCGGTGGTCACCATCGTGTGCGCGGCCAGCTCGCCCGGGGCCCGCTCGTACGGGGCGCCGGCGCGGCGCAGCGCGGCCAGCACGTCGAACTCGCCCTCGCCCAGGCCGAAACGCTGGTACACGAGGACCAGCTCGGCGGTCAGGCGGTCGGCGAGGCGGTGCAGGCGCCCGATGACGCCCAGCGGGGAGACGTCGAGGTCCGGGCGCTCGCGCCGCCACGCGGCCTGGATCCGGGCGACGTGGTCCTCGTCCCGGTCCCGGTCCCGGTCCTGGCGCTGCTCCTCGTACCGGTCCTCGTGCTGTCCGTGCTCCATGGACGCCACCCTACTCCGATAGCTTCCCAGGAAGCTATATTGCCTTCCATGGAAGCCAACCTGCGATGGGTGCTGCTCACCGCCCTCGCCCCCATCGCCTGGGGCGCCAACTACTGGATCACCCACGCCCACCTGCCCGCCGACCACCCCCTGTGGGGCGCCGCCCTGCGCGCCCTGCCCGCCGGCCTGCTGCTGCTCGCCCTCGCCCGCCGCCGCCCGCACGGCCCCTGGTGGTGGCGCAGCGCCCTGCTCGGCCTGCTCAACACCGCCGCCTTCTTCGTCCTGCTCTACCTCGCCTCCCAACTGCTGCCCACCAGCGCCGCCGCCACCCTCATGGCCGCCTCCCCGCTGGCCCT
The DNA here is from genome assembly GCF_042721415.1 of Kitasatospora sp. NPDC058444. Lineage (NCBI taxonomy): Bacteria > Bacillati > Actinomycetota > Actinomycetes > Kitasatosporales > Streptomycetaceae > Kitasatospora > Kitasatospora sp. NPDC058444. The sequence goes on from NZ_JBHXLL010000017.1 coordinate 51,407, forward strand.
GCTGCTCACCGCCTGGGCGCTGGCCGGGCAGCGCCCGCGCCGCGCCCACCTGGCCGGGTCGGCGGTGGGCCTGGCCGGGGTCGCCCTCGCGCTGGCCGGACCGGGGGAGGGGATCGGCTGGGCCGGGCCGGCGGCCTCCGCGGCCGCCATGCTGGTCTCCTCCGTCGGCTACGTGCTGGCCGCCCGCTGGCGCGAGGGCGCCGACCCGCTCACCGCCACCGCCTGGCAGCTCACCGCCGGCGGCCTGATGCTGCTGCCGGCGGCCGCCGCCGCCGAGGGCGCGCCGGCGCCCGTGGACGCACCCACCCTGCTCGCCTTCGGCTACTCCGCCGTGGTCGCCACCGCGCTCGCCTTCACCTGCTGGTTCGCCGGACTGCGCCACCTGCCGGCCGGCACGGTCGGCCTGCTCGGACTGCTCAACCCGCTCACCGGCGTACTGCTGGGCGCCGCACTGGACGGCGACGCCTTCGGGGTGCGCCAGGGGGCGGGGCTGGCGCTGGTGGCCGCCGGAATCCTGCTCGGTCGCCCGCGCGCCGACACGGCCGCCGGGCAGCCCCCGGCCACCGAGCCCGACTCCGGCCCCGGCCCCGATACCGCCCGCCTGCCCTGCGGGCGGGCCGCGTGAACGGACGGCGCGGGGTCCGCCGGACTGCGGACCGAGACCTTGATCTCAAGTCGACTTGAAGTCCTAGCCTCCGTGGTGCGCGACCGGACCGGCCGCGGCACCCACCACGACCACGGGGAACCACCGCCATGACCACCACCAGCACCAGCACCAGCACCAGCACCACCGCCACCGCGAACCTCGCCGCACTCGAACAGCAGGTCCGGGTCCTCACCGACCGCGCCGACATCACCGGCCTCATCGACGGCTACCTGCTCAGCCTCGACACACTGCCCCACGGCAGCGGGCGGTTCGACGAGGCGTGGGCGCGGCGCTACTTCACCCCCGACGTGCGGATCACCACGCCGGTGGGGGACCACGAGGGGATCGACGGGCTGGCCGAGTCCGAGCAGGCGACCCTCGGGAAGTTCGAGCGGACCCAGCACGTGGGCGCCAACCACATGATCGACCTGGACGGGGACCGGGCCGAGGTGCGCTGGAACGCCGTCATGACACACGTCCACCTCGCCTCGACCCAGCAGGCACGCGGCGGGGAACCCGGCGGCCACTTCGACGTCGGCGCCACCTTCACCGGCGAGGCCGTGCGCACCCCCGACGGCTGGCGCCTGCGCAGCCTCGACGTGCGGGCCGTGTGGACCAACGGGCAGGGGCCGCTCGTCCTGACCCCGAAGGCCGGGGCGACACTTCGCGCCCTCGCCGGCGGAGCGTGACGGCGGGCGGCGGGCGGCATGACGTCGTGACGGAGTGACGGCGCCCCCGGACCCCACCCGGGGCACCGGCACCGCGCTTGCCCGCCCGCCCCGGCACGTGATCGGATGGCACGAGCATCGCGTGCCGGTGACGGACCGCGTCAGGCATGGAGGTGCGCAACCGAAGGGACCGCCCCCGTGGCCTCCCCCTCCACCGGCCGTACGGCCGCCCTCAGCCTGCAACTCGCCCGCGCACACCAGGAACTGCGCCGCCGCCTCACCGACCTGCGCGCCGGCCTCGACCGGCCCCGCCACCCCCGCGACCCGGGCGGCCCGGGCGGCCCGGACCTCCCGGACGGCAGCGGCGACGACGGCGGGCTCCTCACCCACTGCCTCGCCTTCTGCACCGCCCTGACCAACCACCACCAGGGCGAGGACACCGGCCTGTTCGCCCAACTCCTGCGCGAACGACCCGACCTGGCCCCCACCATCGGCAAACTCGTCGAGGACCACGGCTTCATCACCCACATCCTCACCCGGGTACGCCACCTCGCCGACCAGACCGCCCACACCGCCCCCGACGCCGCCCCCCACGCCGGCCCGGAAGCCATCGGACGCGAACTCGACGGACTCGCCGCCATCATGGAATCCCACTTCGCCTACGAGGAACGGGCCATCGCCGCCGCCCTGGACGCCGGGGTGAGCGACGACGGCTGGTCCGACCCGGTGCTGCGCTTCCGGACACCGTGAACCGCACACCGTAAAACCCCTCGCCCCACCCGCCCCGCCTTCCCTACACTCGCCACGCGGCCGCGCCCCGAGCGCGGCCCGGACACGACGACCGCGACGACCGCGACGACGGACGAGACCAGGAGAGGAGGGCGAGCGGCCATGCCGAAGCACAGCGCCGCCGCCCCCTCTCCCGCGTCGCGGTACGAGGTGATCCTGGTGTCCTCGCTCTCCCGGTGCCCGCTGCGCGGCCGGCACCGGAGCAGTGCCGCCACCGTCTGACCCCACCGGCGCCCCGCTGCGCCCCGCACCACGGCCTTCCACGGCACCCGGTCCGACGGACCGTCGGCAGCACTGCACGATCGCGCGCCCACCCCAGAGCCGAACCGCCTCGAAAGGCACCCGGGCCATGCGCACCCACACCACCACCGCGAACACCGCCGCCACCGCGAACGCCGCCACCGCCGCGAACAGCACCACCGCGATCGCCGCCGTCCGCAACCTCGGCATCCTCGCCCACGTCGACGCCGGAAAGACCACCGTCACCGAGCGGATCCTCTACCTCACCGGCACCACCCACAAGCGCGGCGAGGTCCACGACGGCACCACCGTCACCGACTTCGACCCCCAGGAACGCGCCCGCGGCATCACCATCTTCGCCGCCGCCGTCAGCTGCGCCTGGGCCGGACACCGGATCAACCTGATCGACACCCCCGGCCACGTCGACTTCGCCGACGAGGTCGAACGCTCCCTGCGCGTGCTCGACGGCGCGGTGGCGGTGTTCGACGCGGTCGCCGGCGTCGAGCCGCAGAGCGAGTCGGTGTGGCGCCAGGCCGAACGCCACGGCGTGCCGCGCATCGCCTTCGTCAACAAGCTCGACCGCGCCGGCGCCGACCTGGACGCCGCCGTCGCCGCCATCCGCGAACGCCTGCACCCGCACCCCCTGGCCGTCCAACTGCCCATCGGCACCGAGGAGTCGTTCACCGGCGTCGTCGACCTCGTCCGCCTGCGGGCCCTCACCTGGAGCGACGACGGCACCCGGCACGAAGGCCCGGTCCCCGCCCACCTCGAAGCCGCCGCGGCCCAGCGCCGCCGCGCCCTGGAGGAGGCGGTGGCCGAACTGCACCCCGACGCCCTGGAGGAGTTCTGCGCCCGCGCCACCCTCGGCGCCGACACCCTCACCACCGCCCTGCGCGACCTCACCCGCACCGGCGAGGCCGTCGTGGTGCTGTGCGGCTCCGCCTACCGCAACCGCGGCGTCGAACCCCTCCTGGACGCCGCCGTCGCCTACCTGCCCTCCCCGCTCGACGTCCCGCCCACCCGCTGCGCCGACCGCACCCAGCAGCGCGAGGCCGACCCCGAACAGCCCCTGACCGCACTGGCGTTCAAGGTCACGGCCGCCCCCACCGGGCGCCTGACCCACCTGCGCCTGTACGCCGGCACCCTGCACAAGGGGGACACCGTGCTCGACACCACCACCGGACGCCGCGAACGCGTCGCCCGCATCCTCACCGTCCTGGCCGACCGCCACACCGAGACCGACACCGCCCGCGCCGGCGACATCGTCGCCGTCGTCGGCCCCAAGCACACCCGCGTCGGCGCCACCCTGTGCGACACCGACCACCCCATCGTCCTGGAGGCACCCGTGAGCACCGACGCGGTCGTCACCGTCGCCGTCGAGGCCCGCCGCGCCGCCGACACCGACAAACTCGCCACCGCCCTCGCCCGCCTCGCCGAGGAGGACCCCTCGCTGCGCGTGGCCACCGACCCCGAGACCGGCCAGCGCACCCTGTCCGGCCTGGGCGAACTGCACCTGGAAGTCGCGGTGGAGAAGATCCGGCGCGACAGCGGCGTCGAGGCGACGGTCGGCCGCCCGCGCGTCGCCCTGCGCGAGGCCCTCGTCGAGGGCGTCACCGCCTTCACCTACCGGCACGCCAAACAGGACGGCGGCGCAGGCCAGTTCGCCCACCTCGTCCTCGACGTCCACCCCCTGCCGGCGGGCACCGAGGAGGAGTTCGCGTTCACCTCCACCGTCACCGGCGGACGCGTGCCGCGCGAGTACGTGCAGGCCGTCGAGGCCGGCTGCCGCGACGCCCTCGCCGAGGGCCCGCTCGGCGGACACCCGGTCACCGGCGTCGCCGTCACCCTCACCGACGGGGCCACCCACCCCAAGGACTCCTCCGAACTCGCCTTCCGCACCGCCGCCCGCCTCGGCGTGCGCGAGGCCCTGCGCGCCTCGCGGATGCACCTGCTGGAACCGCTCGCCGAGGTGAGCGTCACCGCGCCCGAGGACGCCCTGGGCGCCGTCCTCGGCGACCTCGCCGCCCGCCGCGGCCACGTCCGCTCCACCGAACCCGGCCACGGCGCCACCGCCCAGGTGAGCGCACTCGTACCGCTGGCCGAACTGTTCGGCTACGCGAGCCGCCTGCGCGGCCGCACCCAGGGCCGCGGCACCTTCACCACCCGCCCGGCCGGCTACGCCCCCGCCCCCGCGCCGGCCGGCTGAAGCCGCACCCGCCCGGCCCTCCCGGCGAGGGGAGGACCGGGCGGCGCCCGCCCGCCCGCCGCGGCCCCCGCTGCGGTGCGGGCCGGGACGGGGCCCGTAGGCTGGGCCGGGCCATCGACGGTACAGACCGTCACCAGTAGGGCGGAACACGACGGAAACGGGCGGGCAGGGGCACATGCAGTTCGACGACCAGGGCGACCTCGACACCTCGCAGGTGGACGACCGGCGCGGCATCCCCGGCGGGAAGGTCGCCATCGGCGGCGGGGCCGTGGGCCTGATCGCCGTGCTGTTCGCGGTCGTCCTCGGCGTCGACCCGCAGCTGCTGGGCCTGTCCTCCTCCTCCGGCTCCTCCTCCGGCTCCACCGGCGTGCGCACCGCCGGCGAGGCGCAGCAGGCCTGCAAGACCGGGGCGGACGCCAACAAGCGCCAGGACTGCCGGATCGTGGCCGTCACCAACAGCCTCCAGGAGTTCTGGCGCACCGAGCTGCCGCGCGCCGCCAAGGTCCCGTACAAGAACGCCGAGACGGTGCTGTTCACCGGCCAGGTCTCCACCGCCTGCGGCGCGGCGACCTCGGCGGTGGGCCCGTTCTACTGCCCCGGCGACAAGAAGGCCTACGTCGACCTGGGCTTCTTCAACGAGCTGTCCGCCCGCTTCGGCGCCAAGGGCGGCCCGTTCGCCGAGTCCTACGTCGTCGCCCACGAGTACGGCCACCACATCCAGAACCTCACCGGCGCCATGCAGAAGGTCGGCGCCGACCGCCAGGGCGCCACCAGCGGCTCGGTGCGCCTGGAACTGCAGGCCGACTGCTACGCCGGGGTGTGGGCGCACCACGCGACCACCACCCCGCAGCCCTCCACCGGCCGTCCGCTGATCGCCTCGCTCACCGACCAGGACATCGCCCAGGGCCTGGACGCGGCCGCGGCGGTCGGCGACGACCGGATCCAGCAGCAGGCCACCGGGCGGATCAACCCGGAGGCCTGGACGCACGGCTCCGCCGAGCAGCGCAAGGCCTGGTTCACCACCGGCTACCGCAGCGGCGACCTCGCCCAGTGCGACACCTTCTCGGCGGCCAGGCTGTAACGGGCGCCCAGGCCGGGCGACCGGGCAGCCCGGCGACCCGGCCGCCCCCGGCATCCCGGCCGGCCCCGGCGGGTCGGCCGCCCCCGGGCGACCGGGCGTCAGGAGCCCCCGCCCGCCCGGCGGGCCGGCCCCACGCTCAGGCCCTTGCGCGTGCGCTGGAGCATCTGGAGCAGCCATCCCTCCGACGGGCGCTGCCCGGCCAGCAGCCGGTTGCAGTGGAGGTGGACGTAACTGCCGAGCAGCCGGGCGCGGTCCGTGCCGAGCCGCCCGGCGGCCTCCAGTTCGGACAGCCGCTCGACCACCGGCGCGAGCGCGCCGCGGCGCTGCGCCAGGATCTCCCGCACCGCGCCGCCCAGCAGGTCCGGCCCCCGCGGCGTGCCGAGCAGGGCCCGCAGGCGCCGCTGGCGCACGCGGTAGTCCTCGCCGGCCTGACGGCGGGCTGCGCCCTGGAACGGCTCGGCCTGGTCGGTGTACCAGCGCAGGCGGTCCTCGGTGGTGAGGCCGAGCCCGGCGAGCAGGTCGTCGGTGCTCACGGCGGCCAGTTCGGCGAGGTCGCCGTCGACGGGCGTGTCCGGCGTGTCCGGCGTGCCAGGCGTGTCCGGGGCGTCGGGGGTGCCCGGGGTGTCCGGGGCGGGTGGGGTGCGGGTCGGCCCGGTCTCGGCGAGCAGCCGCATCACCGCCCGGCTGTCGGCGCAGAAGGCCTGCTCGCTGGCGTCGGTCCCCTCCGATCCGCCGTACCGTTCGAGTTCGCGCTCGTAGGTGTCGATCACCAGCCGTGAGACCAGGCCCTCGTCGGTGAGCTGGGCGGTGAGCCGGGCGACCTCCGGGAGCAGGTGGCGGGTCAGCGCCTCGTGGTCGCCCTTCCAGCGCAGCCGCAGGTGCGGGTCGGGGTCCGCGTAGCGGATGAAGAACCACTGCTGCGCGAGCCCGGAGACCTCGGCCATCTCGCACAGGTGCCGCAGTGGGCCGGCCAGCAGGGCGTCCTCCTGGTCGCGGTCGCAGTAGAACTTGGCGAACAGCCAGTCGCTGCCCGGCAGGCGCAGCCGGTCCCGCACCGGGACGGGGCGTCCGTTGCTGTGCGCGAGCGCCGGCGCGGTCGGTGCGGGTGCCGCGGGCGCGGGGGGTGGCGTCGGGGTCGTCGGCGGCGTGGCTTTCCGTGGCGCCGCCGCCGCTGGCGTCGGCTGCGGGGGTGCCGGTCGCGGGCGCAGGACGAGGGGGGCCACGAGTTCGCTCATGAAGACGCCGCCGGTGCCGGGCAGCCACGCGGCGCCGGTGTCGGGCAGCGCCTCCTGGAGCAGGAGCGGCGCGCCCCGGCCGCGCCGGGCCTCGGCGCGCAGCTGTTCGAGCTGGGCGGGGTCGTCGAGGTCGAGCAGCAGCCGGTTGTCGGCCATGCTCAGGTAGAGGCGCGCGGGGGCCGACCACGCGGTGCGCCAGGCGGTGACGTGGGCGGCGAAGGCCCGGGCGTCGTCCGTCCGGTCCCGGTCCCCGGTGCCGTCGGCGGGCGGGCGCAGCAGCCACCGGGCGGGGCAGAGCACGATGCGGCCGTACTGCACGCGGGGCAGGAACGGGAAGCCGGCCGCCGGGCCCCAGTCGAAGGCCGTGAACTCGGGTGAGCCGTCCCGGGCGGCTTCGTCGAGGAAGCGGCAGACGGCGGGCGCCTGATGGGTGTTGAGCATGTGGCGCGCGGTGGGGCGCAGCACGGTGTCCAGGCGCCGCGAGCGCAGCCGGTAGCGGTCGTGGCGGACGCCGACCAGGATGTCGTCGAGCGGGACGACCTGTTCGGGGGGCACTCCGGCGGGGACGTCGAGGACGATCTCGTGCTCGTGGACGGCCGGGCGCACGAGGACGTTGGCCATCCGCGGGTCTGAGGGGAGGTAGACGACCTCGGCGGGCACTCCGGCCTCGGGGCGGGCCCGGCACTCGGCCTCGCCCAGGCCGCGCAGGGCGTCCGGACCCTGCGGTGCGAGGAGGCCGGCGAAGCGTCCCAGCGAGCGGCCGGCGCTGCTGGCGCCCAGGTTGGGGCCGACGACCAGCAGGAAGTCCCCGCGGTCGACGGCTTCGGGGCCAGCGGCGGCGACGAAGGCGGACAGTTCCAGGGACAGCGGTGCGAAAGCGGTCCCGGACTCCACGGTCTGGAGGTCCGCGAGCAGGGAGTCGGTCAGTTCGACGACGCGTTCGTGGTCCCGCAGGGCGCCGAGGGCGAGCTCGGTGAGCGTGTTCGCGCGCCGGGCGGCCACCTCGGGCCGCAGCGTCACGCCGGCGCCGTGGGTGTGCCCGAGCGGGCCGATCCCGCTCCGTTCGTCCAGCAGCTCCAGCAGGGGCACCTCCCGGTCGTGGCCGTAGCGCTGGGTGAACGCGCCGCGGTGGGCCGCCAGGTCGGGGGAGCCGAGCGGCTGCGGCGACAGGCGCAGGAGCAGCTCGGCGGCCTGGGCGCAGGCCTCGCCGACGCCGGCGGCGAGCCGGTCGCCGTCCACGGGCCGCGCCATGTCGCTCTGGAACGCCGGTCCGGTGACGGGGTGGACGGCCGTGGCGCGTCGTGTGAGGCCGCCGGTGCGCCGCGGTGCCTGGTCGGCGGGGGCGCGGTCGAACTCGGCCATTTCGGCGAGGAGTTCGGCGAGCTGAGCGGCCGTGCGGGCACAGGAGGGGCGCTCGGCGAGGCGGCGGCGCAGCTCCTCGGCCGGGTCGGCGGTGGTGAGCGCGGCGCGCAGGTCGGTGACCAGCAGGCGCTGCTGCCACAGGCCGGTGAGCAGCCGGTCGATCTGCTCGGGGCTGCCGGCGGTGTGCTCCAGCAGGTGCCGGCGCAGCCGGGCGTACGGCACGGGGCGGCGGGCGGCGCGCAGTGCCTCGCGCACGGCGGCGGTCAGGCGGACCGAGCCGGTGTCCTGCGCGGGGCCGCCGTCGGCCGTGGCGAGGCGGCCGTGGCGTTCGACGGTGCGGGCGCCGGCGCTCCAGAGGCTGTCGGCGCGGGCGGCGGGGTCGTGGTCCAGGGCCAGGCACAGGTCGGTCAGCCAGCCCATGTCGGGGCGGGTGCGGATGCGGTCGGCGTCCTCGCGCACGCGCAGTGTGGTGCGCTCGCCCCAGCGGGCGAGGGACACGGCGGCGAACGCGCCGTAGGGGGTGGGCCGGGTGCTCATCCGGATCAGGTAACGGGCCAGCTTCAGTTCGGCCCGGGCCGCGTCGCGGGGGCCGGCGCCGGGGCGCTGCAGTGCATCGAGCAGGTCGGGGCTGGCGATGGCCAGGGCCCGGCGCACGCGCGGATCGGCGAGGCTGTCGCGGGGGTTCGCGGCGGGGGCGGCACCCGGGCCGCGGACCGGCAGCAGGGGGGTGCGGACGATCAGCCAGGGGGCCGGTTCGTAGAGCGGGGGGCGGGTGCGGTGGCGGGCGCGGGGCGCGGCGGGACGGCCGTGCGGTGGGCCCGGCTCGGCAGGGGCGTGGGTGGGGGCGGGGGTCGCGTCCGTGGCAGGGGCAGGGGCCGGGGTGGGGTCCGGTGTCATGACAGGGCCACGGCGCGGTCCCACACCGGCTCCCGGTCGGTCGCGGCCGCGAGCAGGACGAGGGCGACCCCGGCCGCCCCGTCCAGGAAGCCGGGCTGGTCGACGAGGTTGCCCGTCGGCTCCACCGCCGCGATCCCCATCGGCCGGGCCGGGTCGACGTGGGCGAGGATCTGCCCGGTGAGGTCGGCGGCGGCCTCGGTGAACACCGGCAGCGCGGTGTCCTCGGCGAAGCGCAGCGTCACCTGGAGGAGCCCGGCGACGCCGTGGCAGAAGGTGGGGGAGTCGATGCGGCGCTCGCGCACGGGCCGGCGGTAGACGGCCTCCATCGCCCGCACCGCCGTGTCGCACAGGCCGTCGTCGCCGAGCGCGCTGCCCGCCAGCCACAGCGCCCTGGCGATCCCCGGGCTGCCGTAGCACCAGGCGCTGCGGGTGGGGTGCCGGGCGCGGCCCGCGCGCAGGCCGCGGCCGCCGTCGACCAGCGGGACGGCGTCGGGCCAGTTCGGCCCGGCCGCGTCGTCCGCCCGGTGGGCCAGCAGCCAGCGGGCCAGCTCGCGGACGGCCGCCCGCAGGCCCTCGGCCTCGACCCCGGCGCGGGCGGCCACGGCCATCACCGCCAGCGGGCCGGGGATGCCGTGCGCCAGACCGCAGTTGAGGTTGCCGAACGGATAGGCGCGGGCCTGCTCCGGGTCGTGGAGCAGGGCCGCGGGGGTGTGCCAGGCGGGCGGCGGCCGCCCGTCACCCGGGGTGACGTCACCCCCGGCGCCGTCACCCGGGGTGAGGTGGTCCGGGGTGAGGTCGTCCGGGGTGAGGTGGCCCGCCGTGGCCTCGGCGGGAGTGGCGTCGGCGAGGGCGAGGCCGGTGAGGGCGCGCAGCACCGGCGCGAGCGCCGGATGGGCGGGCCGCTGCGCACCGGCGGGCAGCAGGTGGGTGGCGACGCCGCTGAGGCCCGAGATGAGGTCGAAGGAGGACACCGGCACGCCGTCGCGTCCGCGCAGTGCCGCCGCCCCGGACAGGCTCGCCGCCGCGATCCGGCCGTCGAGGACCTGGCGCAGGCGCCGGTAGTTGCGGCCCTCGCCCAGCACCGCCGCGCAGAACGCGACCCCGCTCAGCCCGCCGAACACGCCCGGCGGGGCGCCGCCGCGCCGCTCCAGCGCGGCCGCCGCGCGGGCGAGGTGGGCGTGCCCGGTGCGGTCCCAGCCCTCGGCGGGGAAGCAGCGGTGCAGCTGGGCGCAGAGCAGCGCCTGGCCGGTGTCCCCCTGGGCCAGCGACACCGGGTCCCAGTGCACCGACCCGGGGAACGCGGTCTGCCGGGCGGCGAGTTCGAGCGCCGCCCGTACCCGCGGGGGGCTGGTGACCCGCCGCGCGATCAGCCGGGCGGCTTCGAGCGCGCGGGCCCCGTCCGCCGGCCCCAGCCGCGGCGCCCAGGCGCCGCGGTCCCGTACGGCCGGCGGCGTGGCGCCGGGGGCCGGCGTTCCCGTCCCCATCAGCATTGCGGGTCCGGTCCGCAGGTGAACACGTGCGGGTTGCAGGTGTCGCGGGTGCGGCACACGACGCCCGTGACGTGGGCGCCGGGACAGGCGCAGGTGATCCGGGTCGCGGTGGCGCAGATGGCGTCGCAGGTGATCCGGGTTGCGGTGGCGCAGACGGCGTCGCAGGTGATCCGGGTCGCGGTGGCGCAGATGGCGTCGCAGGTGATCCGGGTGGCGCAGCCTTCGCCGCAGGTGACGCACGTGTCGCAGGTGACCTGGGTGCGGCAGGCGGCGCAGGTCAGGCAGGTGCTCTCACGGCAGGTGTCGCAGGTGTTCTCACCGCAGGTGTCGCAGGTCCGGCACGTGGCGGGGAAGCGGGTGACGCACGCCGTGTCCTCGGTGCACTGGCAGGTCTGCGGCCGGCAGCCGGTGTTGAACACCGTCGGGCAGTCGAAGTCGGTGGCGCAGCCGAAGTCGGTGACGGCGATGCAGCCGCCGGCGCCCGCGGTCCGTGTCGGCAGGGTGTCCGGCCCGATGGTCAGCGGCCCGACGGTCTGCGGCCCGACGGTCTGCGGCACCGCGCCCGGGCCCTGCGGTTGCCCCAGCCGCAGGTCGAGGTCGAAGTCGTCCACGGGGGTGGCCGACTCGACCCGGGTGAAGTGCACCGTCGCGTCGCGACGCAGGGTGACCTTCGTGGCGTCGAGTCCGACGAACGGCGGCTGGTCGCCGCCGACGGTCTCCACCGACAGCACGTCCGCGGAGGCGAACTCGGCGTAGTAGTCCAGTTGTTTGTTGAAGTACAGGCGCCGGTATCCGGCGCGGTCGCTGTCGCCCAGCAGTCCGCTGAGCGTCAGTGCTCTGGCCGGCCGCTCCGACGGGCTGGCCAGGTTCCTCGTTACGAAGTCGTCCTGCGGGCGATCGCCGATGCCGTTCGGTTCACCGGGTTCGGTGTTCTTGCCGGCCATGTCAACCTCGGGTGCTACTGGTGCGGTTCCTGTCTGCTTCCGCGTCGGCTTGTTGACTTTGCGTCACTCTCGTCTCTGCCCCATGCCCCCTGCCCATTGTCGCCCGGATCGCCCGTGCCGGCACGGCTTTGGGCGGCCCAGGGCGCCCGGGCCCGCTCGTGGCGCCGGCGGTGACCGCCGCGGCCGACGGCGTCGTTCCGGATGTCCTCATACCGTGCACTGCGGGTCCGGCCCGCAGGTGAACACCTGAGGATCGCGGGTGACGCAGGTGGCACAGGTTTGGCCGGGGCAGGTCTGGCACGTGGCTTCGCAACCGGTGATGTCCACCGTCTCCCCGACGCACCGACACGTGTGCGGCCTGCCGGCGGTCTTGAGAACCGGCGGACAGCCGAAGCAGGTGTCGCAGCTGCCGCAGGTGTTGAAGGGCGTCCAGGTCCGCGGCGGCGTGGTACCCGGCCCCAGGGGCTGCGTCGTCGCCGTCGGCCCCGACTGCCCCAGTCGGAGGTCGAGGTCGAAGTCGTCCACGGGGGTGGCCGACTCGACCCGGGTGAAGTGCACCGTCGCGTCGCGACGCAGGGTGACCTTCGTGGCGTCGAGTCCGACGAACGGCGGCTGGTCGCCGCCGACGGTCTCCACCGACAGCACGTCCGCGGAGGCGAACTCGGCGTAGTAGTCCAGTTGTTTGTTGAAGTACAGGCGCCGGTATCCGGCGCGGTCGCTGTCGCCCAGCAGTCCGCTGAGCGTCAGTGCTCTGGCCGGCCGCTCCGACGGGCTGGCCAGGCTCCTCGTTACGAAGTCGTCCTGCGGGCGATCGCCGATGCCGTTCGGTTCACCGGGTTCGGTGTTCTTGCCGGCCATGTCAACCTCGGGTGCTACTGGTGCAGTTCCTCTTCTGCCTCCTCTGCCTCCACGGCGGCGACGATTGCGCAGAGTGTGCGAAACCCCGGGAAGCCGCGACCGCGCCGTGCCGTCGGCCTGTCAGCGGTTGTGGCATGCCGAGGTTCACGGGACTACGGCCCCGGCGCGGGGAAGCCGCGCAGGCTGTGTTAACTCTGCGTCACTCTCGGTACTGTCTCTCCTCCCATTGTGGGCCCGCTCGCCCGGACCCGCACGGTCCGGGACCGAGGGGGGAGGGAAGGGGCCTCAGGCCGGCCCGCCCCCGACCCCGGCCCCTCCCTCGTCCCCGGCTCCGCCGCCGGCCCAGTCCCAGCCGGCGACGGCGTCGCGCAGCAGGCGGGCGGCGGCGGGCAGGCGCTCGCCCGTGCCCCACAGGAGGGTCAGGGCGCGCCGGCAGTCGGGGGCGTCGACGGTGATCCAGACCAGCGGCAGGCGGGTGGCGGTGCGCCGGGCGACGTCGGGCACCAGGCCGATGCCCAGGCCCGCGCTGATCAGCTCCGCGATGGCACCGACCTCGTCGCACTCGCAGACGATCCTCGGCACCAGGCCGCGGGCGGCGAACAGCCGCTCCAGCAGGCGGCGCTGCCAGTGCCCGGGGCGGGCGGCGATGAACGGCTGCCCGGCGATCTCGTCGATGCCGACCGCGTCGCGTCCGGCCAGCGGGTGGCCGGGCGCGAGGGCCAGGCCCACCGCCTCGTCCAGCAGCAGGAGCGACTCCAGGCCCTCGGCGGCCACCGGCTGGGAGACGACGGCGAGGTCGACGTCCTGGGCCCGCAGCCGTCGGGCCGTCTCCTCGGCGGACAGCTGGTGCAGCTCGATCTCCACGCCGGGGTGGGCCCCCTTGAACGCGGCCAGCGGCCCGCTGAAGGCCAGGAACGTCTCCGAGGCCAGCCGCACCGTGCCGAAGCCCTGCCCGGCGGCCTGCGCCACCGCCCGCCGGCCCGCCGCCAGTTCGCCGAGCGAACGCTCCACGTAGCCGCGGAACAGGTGCCCGGCCGCGTTCAGCCGCAGCCGCCCGCCCCGCTCGAACAGCGGGGTGCCCAGCTCCGCCTCCAGCCGGGCGATGGAGCGGCTCAACGACGGCTGGGCGACGCGCAGTTCCTCCGCCGCCCGGCTCAGGTGCTCCAGTCGCGCCACCGCCAGGAACTGCGCGAGCGAGTTCAGGTCCAACCCCGGCTCCCATGCCCCGAACGTCATAACGCCATAGCGATATTGATCTTAGACAGGATAGCCGGACGGTCATAGCCTCACGGGGTGGGCGCGCACCGGCGAACGGGGCGGTCCGGCACCGGCGCCGAGGAAGGACGCCCCACGGCCGTCGCCGCCGACCGGACCCCACCGGAGCCCGCGGCCCGGTCCGCCACGGGGGAGCGGACCGGGCCCGCCGCCCGGCCCCGCGCGCCGCGCCCGGCCCCGCACCGCGCGTGCGGGACTTGACCTGCCCATGGTGCCGGCCGCAGTCGCGGGGCCTGCGGGCGGGTTCCGGGGCCCTCGGGTGCGCGGCGGGGGCCGGACCGGACCCGGTGAACCACGGCAGCCGCAACCGGAATGTGATGCTCCGTCCGCTTCGGGGCGAAGTGCCGGACCTTCACCGGTCTCCCATCAGATGATCACTCTGCTGCCGTGATCCCGACCCCCGCAGTACGAGGCGGTCCACTCCAATTCCCTTCGCACACCTCCGAGCTGCGAAAGGCCACCGCCCCCCATGACCCGCCCCGCCGACCACCCCACGCCCGACCGGATGCTGCGCGAGGCCGCCGCCCGCCTGGACCGGCGCCGCTTCCTGACCGTCACCTCGGCCGCCGCCGCGCTCGCCTTCAGCGTCAACCTGCCCACCGCCAGCGCCGCCGACAACGAGATCGCCCCGCGCGCCATCGGCGACAACCCCTTCACCCTCGGCGTGGCCTCCGGCGACGCCACCTCCGAGGCCGTCGTGCTGTGGACCCGGCTGGCCCCGCGCCCGCTGGAACCCGGCGCCGGCCTGCCGCCCACCGGCTCGGTCAAGGTCGCCTGGGAGATCGCCCGCGACGAGAGGTTCCGCCGCGTCGAGCGCCGCGGCACCGCCCGCGCCCACGCCGAGTTCAACTACGCCGTCCACGTGGACGTCGACGGCCTCGACGCCGGCCGCGAGTACTGGTACCGCTTCACCGTCGGCCCCTGGTCCAGCCCCGTCGGACGCACCCGCACCGCCCCGCCGCGCGGCAAGAAGCTCGACAGCGCCCGCATCGCCTTCGTCTCCTGCCAGGCCTACGAGGACGGCTACTTCACCGCCTACCGCCACCTCGCGAGCGAGGACCTGGACGCCGTCTTCCACGTCGGCGACTACATCTACGAATACGGCATCGACTCCGCCGGCGGCGACCGCAAGTACACCGACCGCACCCTCGCCGCCCACTTCAACCACGAGACCACCACCCTCGAGGACTACCGGCTGCGCTACTCCCTCTACAAGAACGACCCCGACCTCCAGGCCGCGCACGCCGCCCACCCCTGGTACGTCACCTGGGACGACCACGAGGTGGAGAACAACTACGCCGCCGGCATCCCGGAGAAGAACCAGGACCCCGCCCCCTTCGTCGCCCGCCGCGCCGCCGCCTACCGCGCCTACTGGGAGAACCAGCCGCTGCGCATGCCCCAGCCGCGCGGCACCGAACTCACCCTCTACCGGCGCGTCCACTTCGGCCGCCTCGCCCAGTTCGACATCCTCGACACCCGCCAGTACCGCGACGACCAGGCCAACGGCGACGGCTGGCAGTACCCCACCCCCGAGTCCGACGACCCCAAGCGCACCCTGATGGGCGCCACCCAGGAACGCTGGTTCGCCGAAGGCCTGCGCAACTCCAAGGCCACCTGGAACGTCGTGCCCCAGCAGGTCGTCTTCTCCCGCCGCAAGAACACCACCGCCGAGCGCTCCAAGCTCTCCATGGACGCCTGGGACGGCTACCCGGCCGCCCGCGAGCGCTTCCTGCAGGCCGTCGACAAGTCCGGCGTCGAGAACCTCGTGCTGCTCACCGGCGACGTGCACGTGGCCTACGCCCTGGACGTCAAGCGCAACTTCGACGACCCCGACTCCCGTACCGTGGGCGTGGAGTTCGTCGGCACCTCGATCAGCAGCGACGGCGACGGCGAGGAGAAGCCCTCCAACTGGACCAACCTCATGTCGGCCAACCCGCACATGAAGTTCTACGACGGACGCCGCGGCTACACCGTCCTCACCCTGGACCGCCACTGCGCCCGCGCCGACTACCGCGTCGTCTCCCACATCACCCGCCCCGGCGGCACCCTGTCCACCGCCGCCTCCTTCACCACCGAGGCCGGCAACCCGGGCATCCGCCCCGCCTGACGCCCGCACCGCGCCGAACGGCCCCGGCCCCGCCGCCATGAGGCAGGCGGCGGGGCCGGGCGCTCAGGCGCCGCGCAGGAGGCGGCCGACGAGGGCCGCGGCCTGCTCCGGGTGCTGCTCCAGCCAGGCACCCAGGTGCTCCCGCACGGCCCGCGCGACGCAGGCGCGCACGGTGTCGCCGCCGAGCACGTCGCGGATGGAGCCGTGGAACTCGGGAGCGTCGAGCTTCACCGACACGACCGCCGTCAGGCCCGCGCAGACCTGCTCGGCGGTCAGGCCGGTCTCCGGCGCGGCCGGCAGCAGCCGCTTCTTGCGCGCGTACGCGTCGACCGCGGCCGTCACCCCGTCACGGAAGCCCGCCTCGTGGGTGCCGCCGCGCGGCGTGGGCCGGCCGTTGGCGAAGCTGCGGATCCGCTCCTCGGAGGAGTCACGCCACCGCCAGGCCGCTTCCACCGTGCCCCCCATCCGCGATTCCTCCCGCTCGAAGCCGACGGTGTCCGTGGTGGCGGGGGCCGCGTCCCGCTCGTCGAGGAAGGCGACGAAGTCCCGTGCCCCGCCGGGGAAGCGCAGCCGGACCGACCGCGGCTCGGCCGGGCCGCGCCCGTCGGTCAGCGAGATATCCAAGTCCCGGTTCAGCAAGGCCAGTTCCCTGAAGCGATCCGCCAGTTCGTCGAACGAGCACTGCGCCGCCCCGAAGATCTCGGCGTCCGGCCAGAAGGTGATGACGGTCCCGCTGCCGGTTGCCGGGCCCGCCTCGGTGAGCGGGGTGACCGCGACACCGCGCGCGTACTCCTGCTCCCAGCGGACCCCTTCGCGCCGCACCCCGGCCGTCAGCCGGCTCGACAGGGCGTTGGTGACGGTGGGCCCGACGCCGCAGTAGCCCAGCGCCACGCCGTGGCGGCCGCCGGCGAGCCCCGCTCCGGCGTGCATGCGGGTCAGCAGGGCTTCGAGGCCGGGATCGCCGGCGTCCCCCTCTCCGTGGACGGGAACGCCCGGCCCGTCGTCGGCGACGCGCACCCCACCGTCGGACGTGAGCGTGATCTCGACGCGGCCGGCCCGGCCCGCCAGGACCTCCCTCACCGCCCGGTCGGCGACCTCGAACACCATCTGGTGCAGGCCGAGTTCACCAGTCGATCCGACGTACATCCCGGGCCGCTTGCGAACGGCTTCCCACCCCTCGAGCACCTGGATGTGGATGTTGTCGTAACCGGTGGATTCCTGGCACACGGTGTCCCCTCCGAAGGTGGCGCGGCAGAACTCCACAGCCTAGGCGAATTTCGGAATAACGCCAGGTCAGAGCATCTGCTCCGAAGGTGTGGACGGCCGCGAGAGCGCCCGCCGGAAGGTCGCCGCCACACGGGTCCGGGACTGCCGCCGCACCGCGGCCACGGCGCCGCGGAGGCCGCGCACGAGGCCGTTTCGGGTGCCGCCCAGGGGTGTCGATTCGCCAATTTTTCGTGCGCCGCCGGGTGCCACGCCCGACGGTGCCACGGCCCCGTTCCGCCGCGGATGCCCCGGCCCCGCCGCCATGAGGCAGGCGGCGGGGCCGGTCACCTCTGGGACACCTCGTAGGCCTCGCGGACGGACGAGGGGATGCGTCCGCGGTCGTCGACGAGGATGCCGTGGGCGCGGGCCCAGACGCGGATCGGCTCGTCCTGCGGGCGGGGGAGCCGGTCGGCTTCGCGGGAGGCGGCGGGCCGGGCGGGGCCCCGGCGGTCCCGCGAGGGCGCTCCTTCGAGTCCGTCCGCCGCGGCGTGGAAGAAGGCGGCCAGCGAGGCGTACACGCCCTCCTCGGGGCAGGATGCCTCCGCCCACGTTCCGACCGCCCCGGTGGCCGTGTCCAGGAACGTCCCGTACAGGCCGTCGCGCTCCGCGGCGATCGGCACCCAAGTGCGGCGCCAGAACGGGCAGTCGGGGTCCTTGGACGGCTCCGCCTCCTCCAGGCCCATCCGGCTGTGGTAGACCCGCTGGATGTCCGTCAGGCCCAGCAGGATGTGGCCGACGGGCAGGGGCACGGCGCAGTCCCGCGTCACCAGGGACGAGGGCATGTCGGGCGGCACGCCGGCGTCGACGCCGTTCACCAGGAGCCACTGCCGCAGCTCCCGGGGCAGCGCCAGGCCCATGCGCCGTTCGGCCCGGTCGACGGCCTGAGGGCTCCCCGCACCGGCGAGGGCGGCGAAGAGCGCCGGGTCGTGCCGCCCGAGCCACCCGGTCACCCGGCCCCACGCCTGCCGTACGTCACCCGTCCCGTGCGATTCCCGCTGGTCATCCATGGGACGACCGTACGCGCGGCCACCGACAAGGACCCGCCCCCGGGAGTTTCGGCATCGATCGACCGGTTTGTGATCACGGTTCGGCGACCTTCCGTCGGCCGGCGACGAAATTCGCTCCTCGCGGCTTCCCGGCGGCGGTAGGTTTCCCGACGCACATCATCCTGATCGTCACGGGGGATCCACCATTTCCACTCAGTCTGCCGAGCTGCCCACCGGCGGTGCCGCGCCCGCCGAGCCTGCCGAGCCCGTCTCCGACGCCACGGCCACGGACCCGGCCACGGACCCGGCCGCAGGCCCGGCCGCGGGCGTGCCCGGCTACGGCGAGGGGCAACTCACCTGCCGGCACTGCGGATCCGTCCCGGCCGTGGACGCGACCTTCCGCGGGCACCTGGGCCTCATCATCATCCTGAAGTACTTCAAGCGCCGGGGCCCGTTCTGCCGCAGCTGCGGCATCGCCACGCACCGCGAGATGACCTCCGACAGCCTCTGGCAGGGCTGGTGGGGCATCCCCTCGATGATCGTCAACCCGATCATCATGCTGCTCAACGTCCCGCAGCGCCTGAAGGTCGACAAGCTGGCCGAGCCGCTGCCCGGCGCGCCCCGCCCGCCGATGGACCCCGGCAAGCCGGTGTACCTGCGGCCCACGATCGTCGGCCTGCTCATCCCGGCGCTGCTGATCTCGGTGATCTACCTCGTCGCCAAGCGCGACCCCGAGTTCGCCAAGGCCGGCGACTGCATCCACGACAACAACCCGATCGCCACCGCCCTGCCCGGCCTCGTCGACAGGAACGCCGACGTCGACGTGGTCCCCTGCTCGGACCCGAAGGCCGAGGCCCGCGTCGTGGGCCGCAAGGACGACACCGACGACGGCGAGAGCGTGTGCCGCACCGCCTTCCCCGCCTCCGACGGCTACTTCACCTACAAGCGGGGCAGCACCAGGTACGTCCTGTGCCTGCAGAGCCTGCAGACCCCGCAGCAGACCAAGCCGACCACGATCTTCGGCCCCGTCAACCCGTAGATCCCGCGACCCCGCAGTCAGGTCTGCGGGCCGAGCCGCACCACCGGGCAGCCGGCCGAACGCCTCGGCGCGTCGCCGCCCACCGCGAGCGAGCCGGCCTTCGCACTCCGTACTCCGCCGGGCGCCGGCCGGGTCGGGCACGGCCCTGTCCGGAAGGCTTCTCACAGCCCCGCGCCGGCACCGGACCGGGGTGCTCCCGGTGCTCTTCGGCGCCCTGCTCGCCCGGCTGCCGCGGCGGTACGGGCCCGCGATCACGCGCCGGTGACCGCCGGGATCGCTCCCGGATCCACCGGTCGCGGCCGATCGCAGCCCGTGCGAGACTTGTCACCATCTGGTCACTGAGAGTGACATTCTTGTGTCGCGCGGCGATATCCGGTGAAACGAGTGGGGACCTTGTCCGATATCCAGGCGTTCGACGTCATCATCGTCGGCTCCGGGGCCGCCGGTGGAATGGCGGCGCACGAGCTCTGTGCGGCGGGCGCTCGCGTCCTGATGCTGGAGGCGGGCCGGGACTACGATCCCGGGACCGAGACGCCGATGTTCAACACGCCGCAGGAAGCGCCGCTGCGGGCGGCCTCGACGGCGGACAAGCCGCAGGGCTTCTACGACGCCACCGTCGACGGCGGCTCGCAGATCGCCGGAGAGCCCTACAGCCAGGCGAACCCTCCGACTCCGGACAAGTCGAACCAGTTCAGCTGGTGGCGGCCGCGGATGCTGGGCGGCCGCACCAACCACTGGGGCCGGGTGGCGCTGCGCTTCGGACCGTACGACTTCAAGCCGAAGACCCGTGACGGGCTGGGCTTCGACTGGCCGATCGAGTACGCCGACCTGGCGCCGTGGTACGACAAGGCCGAACGTCTCGTCGGCGTCACCGGCCTTCCCCACGGGATCGAGAACGCCCCCGACTCCCCGCCCGGCGTCCAGCTCCCACCGCCGTCCCCGCGCGCCTTCGAGATCGTCCTCGGCCGGGCGTTCGAGCACCTGGGCATGAAGGTGGCGGCGATCCGGGCGGCCGTGCTCACCCGCCCGTTGAACGGCCGCGCGGCGTGCCTGTACTCGACCCAGTGCACCCGTGGCTGCGCCAGCCGCTCCAACTTCCAGAGCACGACCGTCCTCATTCCCCCCGCCCGCGCCACCGGCAACCTCACCGTCGTGTGCAACGCCATGGTGTCCCGGGTCGACGTCGACGCGACCGGGCGGGCCACCGGAGTCACCTACAACGACCGGGTGACCGGCTCGCAGTCCTCGGTCACGGGACGGGTGGTGGTGCTGGCGGCGGGAACCTGCTCGTCGGTGCGCATCCTGCTCAACTCGCGAAGCGCCGCGTTCCCCAACGGCATCGGGAACGGCCACGGGCTGGTCGGCAAGTACCTGATGGACTCGGTCGAGTTCTCGCGTTCGTCGCGAATTCCGCTGCTCCAGAAACTCCCCGTGCTGAACGACGACGGCATCTTCACCCCGCACATCTACGTGCCCTGGTGGCTGCTGCCCGAGCAGGCCGCCGGGCAGCTCGGGTTCCCGCGCGGATACCACATCGAGCCGCGCGGGGGCCGCAGGATGCCGACCACCGGCGTCAAGAACCTGATCGACGACGGCAGCGCGACCTACGGCGACGCCCTGCGGGAGGAGGTCCGGCGCAAGTACGGCACGGACGTCACCCTCATCGGCGAAGGCGAGATGATCCCGAACGAGGGCTCCTTCTGCGAGCTCGACCCGACGGTCAAGGACAAGTGGGGAGTTCCGGTCCTGCGGTTCCACTGGACATGGGGAGATCCGGAAATCCGGCAGGTCACGCACATGCACGACACCTTCAACAAGGTCTTCAGCCTGCTCGGCGGCGCACCGGACACCAGTCCCGTCGCGATGCCGCAGGGCGGCGGAGCGGTCCACGAGGTCGGCGGCGCGCGGATGGGGACCTCACCGCAGAACTCCGTCCTCGACGCCTACAACCAGTGCTGGGACGTGAGGAACCTGTTCGTCGTCGACGGCGCCGCGTTCGCGTCGAGCCCGGACAAGAACCCCACGCTCACCATCCTCGCCCTGGCCGCGCGGAGTTCGGCCCGCATCCTCGAACTGCTGCGCAGCGGCGGGACCTGACCGCACCGGGCGCCCAACCACCACGTCAGAGCGACCGCATGACGGTGCATCGGAAGCGAGAGGAAGAGAGAGGAAGAGATGGGCCAGCACAGCGCCGCCGGGCTCGATGCCGCACCGCAGGGCTACGGAACCGACCCCAACCTCGTGACGCCGCACACGCCTTGGCCGCGCACGCTCTCGGAACGCGAGCGCGCACTCGTCACGGTCCTCGCCGACATCGTCCTGCCGGGCACCGCCGAGCACCCGGCGCCCAGCGCGATGGGCATCGCCGACTTCCTCGACGACTGGGTGAGCGCCCCCTACCCGACGCAGCAGGGCCACAGGACTGTCATCACGACCGGCCTCGCCATGGTCGACGCGCAGGCGCGGAGCCAGTTCGGGACGGGGTTCGTCGAACTGGACGGCCCCCGGCAGCGCACGATCGTCGACCAGATCGCGTCGACCACCGCGACGGACCGCAGCTTCTTCATCAGGTTCCGGTCCCTGCTGCTCATCGGCTACTTCACCTCCGACATCGGCTTCAAGGCGATCGGCTATCCCGGGAACGTGCCGCTGCTCGCCTTCCCGGGCGTCCCGCCGGAGGCGCAGCGCGTCATCGACGACGAACTCCGGAAGTTGGGGCTGTAGCGTGGATCCGGCGACCGCGGGCACCGCGCGCATGAAGACCATCAGGGAGTACGTCGAGGCGGGAGTTCTGCCGCTGGACGACCTCAAAGGCGCCTTGCGGCTCGCGATGCGGCTGGAATTCGCCACCATCCCGCCGTATCTGTGTGCGCAGTGGTCGGTCAAGGACGACCCGGACCGTACCGAGGGTGTGCTGCACAGGATCGTCAGCCAGGAGATGAACCACTTCGCGCTGGCCGGAAACCTGCTGGCCGCGATCGGCGGCCGGCCGTCGATCGCGCACCCGGGCTTCCTGCCGACCTATCCGGCCGACGAGCTGCCCGGCGGCATTCCGCAGCGACTTCCGGTCGATCTGAAGCCACTGGTCAAGGACCAGCTCGCGGTGTTCATGCAGATCGAGTACCCGGAGTTCCCCCCGATCGCCCTCCACGCCGGGCGGCCGCCCGCCACGATCGGCGCCTTCTACGACACGATCATCCGCACGTTCCGGAAGCTCGAGCCGGCGATCCACCCGAAGGCCCACGCGGTGGAGGTGCCCTTCGCGAAGCCGATCGGAACCGTCGCCGACGCGGTCGAGACGATCGACCGGATCAAGACCGAGGGGGAGGGGACACCGGGCTCACCCGATCAGCCGCCGGGGGAGGGGGACAGCGGCCACGCGCACTACTACCTGTTCAAGGAGCTCTACGTCCAGAAGCGGCTGGTCAAGACCGGCGGCACGTGGAGTTTCAGCGGAGCTCCCGTCAACCTGCCGGAGGTGTACCACTTCGCGCCCTCCCAGGACCGGCCGAACCCCTCGACCGAGTTCAACCGCACCCTGTCGAAGCTGCTGGTCGACCTGGAGACGTGCTGGACGTCCGGCGCGCCGCCGAACGTGGCGGCCATGTTCCAGCTCCAGATCCTCGGGCGGGACCTGATCAGACGCGGGATCCGTCCGCAGTTCCGGTGGGACGGCACAGCGGCCTGAGCGATCCCGGCCGGGGACCCGGGCGTTCCGGGCGGACGGTGCCGGGCAGGCGCGACTCCGGCCCTTCGGACGAACCGAAGGGCCGCAACCGCTTCCTGACGCACCGCCGACGACCCCCCGCCGACGCCCCCCGGGCCTCATGGTGCCGCCCACTCACGACGGGTCCGCTCCACGGAGCAGCCCGCGAGGACGAGGGGCTCAGCCGACCCAGATGTACAGGGCGTACCTGTTGGTGCCGACGAAGGAGCAGTAGGCGTCGCCGGCGTAGGAGTCCCTCAGGTCGTAGCAGGCGGACTTGGTGTAGATGCCCATCTTCTTCCAGTAGCCCGGAACCGCGGCCGAGACCGTGTCGCCCTGGTGGGGCGCGGGGGCCGCCTGGGCGGTGGCGGCGCCGCCCACCAGCACGGTCGTCGCCAGGGCCAGGCCGGTGAGAAGCAGACGTGCGCGCATGGGTGTTCTCCTCTGTCGCTTCGCGGATGTGTGGTGTGCCTCGGGCACGGAAGAAAGAGTCCACCCGCGGCGGTGCGGGATTCGACTCGTTTCGGCCTGCCCCGAAACGAGCGCGGCGGCAAGGCTCATCCGCAGGGTGCGGGCGCGGACGAGGAGGACGGCGTGCTACGGGTTCATTTCACCGCCGAGGACCTGGCGCGGGTACGGGTCACGGTGCTGGGGCCGCTCGCCGAGACGCAGCTGAGCATGCGGACCGTGCAGTGGCGCGACCGCGCGGCGCTGTTCGGCGGGTGGCGCGCGCGCACCGGTCCCCGGATCGGCGCCGACGGGAGACTGGCGGCACGGTTCCTCAGCCCGGCCGCCCACGGGGCACTGGTGGACCTGTTCACCCTGGTGGGCGCGGTGGACCGCGTGGAGGAGGGGATCGAGCGGCTGGTCAGCACGCCGGCCCCGCGGCTGCGCGCCGAGTTCTCCGTCCCACCGCGCACGGCCGGGCCCGCGGAACCGTGGCTGGCCGAGGCGATGGACGCCGCCCCGCGGGCGCTGCGGCGGCTGGGCGCCGCCCTGCAGCACTGCCACCGCGTCGCGGTCGCCCCCTACTGGCCGCGCATCGACCAGCACCTTCAGGGCGAAGTGGCGCGACGGGGCAGGCTCATGGCGCGGGGCGGGGTGGGAGCGCTCCTGGACGGCCTGCGCCCGATGGCCGTATGGAGGCCGCCGGTACTGGAGATCCCCGGCTACCGGCCGCTGACCCACCCGGAAGCCGACCTCCACCTGTCGGGCCGCTCGTTCGTGCTGGCTCCGTCGGTGTTCTGCGGGCCGGTTCCCCAGCTGTTCGCCGGCTCCTTGGACGACACGGTGGTCATGGCCTACCAGGCACTGCACGACCCTATCGACGCGGCGGCCCTGTGGGCACCGCCCGCCGACACCCGCCGACGCGATGCCCAGGTGCCACCGGCCCTGGCCGCGCTGCTGGGCCGCAGCAGAGCGATCGTGCTGTGCGTCATAGCCGACCATCCCGCCTGCACGACGACCCAGTTGGCACAGCGGGCCGGCCTGTCGCCGGCCAGCGCCAGCGAGCACGCCACCACCCTGCGCAAGGCCGGGCTGACCGCCCTGACCCGGGAGCGGAAGGCGGTCCTTCACACGCTGACCCATCTCGGCCTCACCCTGCTGAACACCAACATCCCATCCCCCGAAGCCTCCTGAACGCCGCACGGCACACCGAGGCGGCAGCGGCCTGGACCCGGGCGGCGCCGAGGCGGGTGGCCCGCCTCGCCGCAGCCGCCGCCGGGCGGGCGGGGGGTGAGGCCCGCGCAGGGGCCGCAGATGCCGGGGCGGGGCACCGGGTCATGGCACCGGGAGCACTCGGCGTACCGAACTGCCGTGGGCGGCACGGCAGTCGGGGCGGGCATCGGGGTCGTGCTCGCCCGCGCCGCATGGGAACAGCCTTGCGTGAAAGGTCAATCAGGAGTGAAGTTGCCTCCCTCGTAAGAAGGTTGTCTCTTGCCCTGCGTCGCGCCCCGCCCCAGGGTTGGTTCACGTGATCCCGCGCACGTCCGTTCCGGCGAGCGGCGCCAAGCGGGGTTGGACCTGCGGCCAGCCCCTCAATCCTCCGGCGTCGCTTCCACCTTGGGGCCAGACCGCTCCCGGACGAGCCCGGGCCCCGAAGGGCCCTCCTCGGATGCCTCAAACCCAGAAATCCCGGTGATATTCGATGGCGCGCACCAAAACGATGCGTCACTGCGGCGCACTTGCCGCAGCGGCCCTGATGGCGACGGTCGCGTTGCCGACCCCCGCGAAGGCCGACAGCCAGTACTGCGGTCGCCCGCACTGGGTTCTCGGCGCGATCCAGACCAAGTACGACGAGATGCACGGCCCTGACGGCCCGCTCGGATGCCCGACGTCGGGTGAGCAGAGCACCCCGAACGGACGCGGCAAGTTCACGACCTTCGAAGGCGGATCGATCTACTGGACCTCCGACACGGGGGCACACCCGGTCTGGGGCAGGATCAGCGAGAAATGGGGCCAACTGGGCTGGGAGGGAGGCACGCTGGGATTCCCGAAAAGCGACGAACTCGCCAACCCCGACGGTGCCGGCAAGCGCCAGGAGTACGAGGGCGGAACGGTCTACTGGCACCCGAGCCGCTCCAACGGCGCCCACCCGGTCTGGGGCAGGATCGGGGAGAAGTGGGGCACCTCGGGCTGGGAGAACGGCCCGTACGGCTACCCCGTGACCGACGAGGCCCCGGGGCTGCGCCCGGAGGACGGGTACTCGCAGCAGTTCGAGAACGGGCCGATCGGATGGGCTCCGGGCGAGTCCGACAACCCGCAGTGGCAGCGGGCGAAGGCAAAGCACATCGACGGCAACGCGAACCCGGGCGATCAGAGCCAGAGCGCGACCCTGCTGCCCAAGGGCGCCGACCGCGGGGTCGTTTTGGTGCGAGGTTTCATCGCCAACACGACCACGTTCTACGACCAGATCGGCGAGCACCGCTCGTTCGGCACCGATCCGGAGGCCGGCGCCAAGGGAACGATCGCCTGGGACACCGCCACCGGCCGGGTGGGGATCTACATCGAGCACTCGTGCTTCCGGTTCGTCCACTGCTGGGACGCCAAGCCGTTGGTCCGCACGTCGCACGCGAAGGTGAACACCGACAGCAACGACATCGAGCAGAACGAGTACTGGGTGGAGCCGTACGGCAACGGTGGCGCCCGCATCGACCTGTCGCTGGTGAACGGGTTCTCCTCCTCGGGCGTGCCGGAACTGCTCAACTTCGGGCGGATCAACGCGACCTTCTGGCTGACTCCGCGCCAGTACGACCCGGACAAGACCGTCAACGACACCGCGACGTTCGACGTCAGGACGACCAAGGACAAGTTCCCCTCGTGGGAGGTCCTGCGGTATCCGCACCTGAAGCCGACCTCCGGCGCACCCGAGGTCCACTGGCTGGGTCGCGTCGGACAGACCGAGATCGAAGACCTGAAGGGCGTCCAGCACACCTGTACGCGGGTGGGGAAGGATTCCGACGACCCCTCGATGAGCTGTGGTTGAGGACCGGGCCATCGACGCCACCGCCCGTCGTGGTGCCGCGTCATCCTGCCCGGACCGCAGCCGGTCCCCCGGGTCGGCCTGGCCCGGGGGCGCTGACCGAGAGGTCTGCGTGCCGCCCCTCAGGAGGGGCAGCCCCCGGGCCGTGCGGAGCTGATCTGGTCGTTCAGGCTGTACTGCGTGACGTTGCCGGTGTAGTCGGCGGCGACGGGCAGGCACCGGCCGCCGAAGTCGGCGTTGGTGTAGACCGACCAGAGCCGGCCGGTGCGGTTGCGCAGCGACGACGTGATGTCGTTGAAGTCCAGCGAACCGAGCGAGGCGCGCTCCCCGCCCAGCCCCACGACGCGGCCCTGCCCGTCGACGTCCTGGAACAGGCAGAAGTTGCCGCTCGCGCACCGGTCGTAGCCGGTGGCCGAGGTCGCCGCGAGCGCGGGCGGGGCCGGCGCGGTGAGGGCGAGCCCCGCCGCCAGTGACAGGCAGGCGGCCATCGTGCGGAGATTCGGCATGTCCTTCTCCCGGTTCGGTCGTACGGCGGGTCCGCGGTTTTCCCCACTCGCTGCGACTGTGGCAGAGGCAGGGGTCCGGGCGGCGGAGGCGACCGGCGAACTCACCCGCACGAGGCACGCGTCGGGCATTCCTCACACGAGTGGTGAAGGCGGCAGCCGGCCCCGGGCCGGACGCCGCCTTCACCACCGGCCGCCGGTCCGGATCGGGCTCTTCGCGCCGCCGCGCACGGCGATCCGGGCGCCGAGCCGGCGTCCGGAGAGGCCGCCGGCTCGGCGCCCGGGGGAAATGCTTTTGCCTCGGTCAACTGCGCGTGTTTCAGCCTGAGTTCGGACCGGCTGACCGGTCTCTCCGCCGGCGCCCGCCCTTCACGTGAACCGGGGCGCCGACCCGCCCGGTGGAGGGTGGGTCGGCGCCGGTGGTGGATGTGGTGATCAGGAGGCGGCCGTCGGCGGGAGGATCTGGACAGTGGACTGGGTGCCGCAGGTCGTCGTCCCTCGGAACGGGACGGCGCCCTCGTTGACGAACACGCACGGGCCCAGTCGGGTGGCACCGGCCGGTGTGGTGGCGTCGTAGGAGACGCGGACGCGGGTCACGGTCGTGTCGCCCGCGAGGATGCCCGAGTCGCGGCCCTGGAGGTAGACGCCGACCGGGTCGCCCGGGATCCCGTTCGACACCTTCTCCAGCGCGCGCCACGAACCGTCCTCGTCGCGGACCTGCACCGTCGCGTGCGGGTCGGTGAACAGGACGTTGCCGAGGTTGACGTAGTCGGACGGCGTCGGGTCGTCCAGGACGGCGTCGAACTCGATCGGGTCGCCGCCGGCGACCGCCTCGTCGGGCACCTCGGACAGCGACGTGATCAGCGGCTCGGCCTTGATCGTCCTGGTCTTCTGGTCCAGCGCCACCCAGGAGCCGTCTCGCGCGATCACCGCGGAGTGCAGCGCGACGGACTGGAAGCCGCCGTTGGACGCCCCGTCGTGAGGCAGGCCCATCGGGGCGCCGATGCGCAGAGCCACAGTGACCTCGCCGCCGGCGGGGACGGTCAGGCCGTCGGGCCAGGACAGCAACCCGCTGTAGGTGACGTTGTGGTCCCCCCGGTTGAACTCCAGCGGGAACGCCTTCCAGGTGCCGTCCGCCGGATCCTTGTAGTCGATGGTGATCGCGTGCTCGGGCGTGCCCAGGTCGCTGGTGGTGTCGAGTACCAGGTTGTACGTGGTGCTCTGGGTGCCGGTGTTGGTGATGGTCTCGGTGAACTCGACCGGCCGGCCCGCGAATCCGATCGAGTCCGGGGCCTCGACGGAGAGCGTGGCCTGCGGAGGCTCGACCGCGAAGGCGGCGGGTGCGGGCAGGGCGAGTGCCCCGCAGAGCAGGGCGGTCCCGACAGCCGCGGCGGCCACTGCGGTACGGCGGGATCGACGGATACGGGCGATGGACATGGTTCCCCCCTGGAACGTGAACGCGGAAATGCCGAAGAACGGCTCAGAGCGTGAATCGATGATCGACCGGGCCGGCGAACAGGGCGGCGATGCGCTCCGGAACGCCCCCGCCTGGCCTGCCTCTCACACTTGAAGACGTGTGGAACGCCCCGGGGTTGCAGGTGACTTCGAGAAACTTTCCGGACCCGAAGTCGGACCCGAAGTCGGGCCGGGAGCCGCTCCGGGAGGGGCCTCGGACTCGACCGCGTGAGCGCCGCCGGCTGCACCACCAAGGCGTCCTCCGGCGCTGAAAACGCCGGCAGAAGCCCGGTCGGCCGGTCCGAACTCGGGCTGAAACGCTCTCAGTGGATCCAGGGCATGATCGACCGGCGGGAGATCGTGGCAGGCGTCGCGGTCACCGGCCTGCTCCAGGTGCTCGCCCGGCGACCGTAGAGCGCGTTTCAGAAGTGACCATGCCCGGGACGACGGACACCTCACACCGGTCGTCCCCGAGGTACTCCTTCGGGACGCCTCGTACGCTGACCAGTGGTTGCCGCACGTGGCGTCGACCGAGCCGGCCGACGCAGCGATCTGTGTCTTCGCCCCCAACGTGGTCACCAACCCGCACGGTACCTCTCGGCATGACCTCGGAGGGTTCACGTATCGGGCCTGATGGTCTCCCGGGGGGCGATCTCGCCGAGGAGCAGTTGGAGAGGACGCGAAGGGGACATCCCAGCCTTACCAGTGCTGCCCCGCAGAAGTCCGTGGAGGGGTTCTCCCCTCCATGAGGTGCTGGAGCCCACTCGGTCAGTGGATTCCGGAGTCGGGATGTTCGGCATCCCATTCTTGGCGTGCTTGAGCGATGGCATCGCGGTGTTCGGCAGACCAGTCCGCGAGGGCTTTGACCAGATGTGTGAGGCTGTGGCCCATCGTCGTGAGCTCGTACTCGACCTGCGGGGGCACCGTGGGGTGCACGGTCCGGGTGACCAGGCCGTCGCGTTCCAGCCGGCGCACGGTGAGCGTCAGCATCCGCTGCGAGATACCGGGGACAGCGCGCTGTAGCTGTCGGAAACGGCGGACGCCCTGGGCCAGTTCGACGACGACAAGGACCGACCATTTGTCGCCGATCCGGTCGAGTACCTCGCGGATCCCGCAGTCCTCGTGCTCGTCGCCGCAACTGACGACGGGGGTGGTGGTTACCCCTGTGTGCCCCACTGACATGGAAGTGCCTCCTTACGCTCCCTGGGCGCAGACCCGCAGGATGATCCCGGTTACCGAAGAGAACCTACCGGAACGGAAGACCCTGATGATCCTGGTTACCGGCGCCACCGGCGCCCTGGGCACGCTGATCGCCCAGCGGCTGGCCGACCGCGACGACACCATCCTTGGAACCCGCGACCCCGAGCAGCTCACGGCCCCGCTGCCGGTCCGCCGCATCGACTTCGACGAGCCCGGCACCCTCGCCGGGGGCTTCGAGGGGGTGGATGTGCTGCTGCTGATCTCCGCGGGCTATGGCGAGGACGACACCGTCATAGCCCGGCACGGTGCTGTCATCGACGCCGCTGAGAAGGCCGGCGTGACGCATGTCGTGTATACGAGCCTGACCGCCGACGGCGATCACCTTCCCTACGCCTTGCCGCACCGTTGGACCGAGCGTCGGCTCCAGGAGAGCACCATGGACTGGACGATCCTGCGCAACGGCCTGTACGCGGAGTTGCTGGCCTGGCTCGCGGCGCCGTCCGGCGACGGGCGGATCACTGCCCCGCTCGGCGAGGGCCAACTGGCCGCCGTTGCCCGGGCGGATCTGGCCGACGCCGCGGCACGTGTGACAGTGGAGGCCCCCGCTCATGCGGGGCGCATCTATGAACTCGTCGGTGAGCAGGCCATCGGCGGCGCCGATCTGGCCCGCGCGCACGGCCCGCACGTCACCTACGAGCCGGAGACCCTCGCCCAGGCCCGCGCGCGCATCGCCGCCTCCGGCGCCGAGCCGTTCCAGGTGCCGATGCTGGTGGGTACCTACTCCGCCATCGCGGCCGGGTTCATGTCCCGCACCAACGGTGCTCTACGCCAACTGCTGGGCCGCGCACCCCACTCCGCGCTCGCAGCAGCCCTCGCATAGCCCTCACCGCAACGAGCCCGCTCCGCCAGGAACGTGCCATGCCCCGCGCAATCAAGCCGGTTCCGACGGCGGTTGTGGACCGCGATCGCACGCGAGCTGAAGATCAGCGTCAACACGGTGCGCAAGTGGCGGGGCCGGTTCGCCAGCGGTGTCCTGGCCGCTCTGGCCGACGCGAAACGCTCCGGCCGGCCCCGCATCTACGGGCCGCAGGTTCGCGTCGCCGTGGTGGCCGCCGCTACCAGCGCGCCCCCGTACCCGGAGTCAACCTGGTCGCACCGCGGGATCGCCGCACGCTCCCCGCCCGAGCGGCAGGGATGCGGACCGCGTTGATCAGGCGCGGCCCGTGGGGCTGGAGCCAGCAGCACGATCCGGCCGCGGAGCAGGCGACGTTCCGAATCGACTCGTTGGCGGAGCTTCCGGATCTGATCGCCAAGTTCAACGCTGGAGCGAGCTGAGCGTTGCCGACCAGGAGTAGAGGCGGTCGTCCACATGTCGGACGGCCGCCGTGTCCTGCCACGGGGTGAGTGCTCGTCGGGCCTCACGCACCCGCTCCATGCCGGTCGCATACCAGGTGAGGGCCGGTGAACGGTGCGGAGGCGCAGCTCGCGGTCGGCGCCCATCAGGCTGCCGTCCGGGGCGTCGTCGCAGGTGTCACCGTAGACCTCGGCTCGACCGGCGCGGAACTGCTCCTCCAACCACACGAGGACGCGTTCGGGGGCGTGTACGACCGCTTTGAGTTCCGCCTCGATCGCCATGCCGGTTGCTCCTGTCGAGGCGGACCAAGGGAGTGGGACAGGGCGGCGAGGGGCCGTCCGCTTCCTCGCCGTTCGTCAGCCGCTTCACCACCTCGGTTTCCGGTACCCACTTCACGCGACGTTCCAGGTCGGCCGTGCCGCCGTCGCAGGCGCCTCTGGCAGGATGGCGCCGACCCGTCCCACCGAGATCATGAGGTACGAGTGAGCAGTGAGTGGACGATCCACGGCAGCCGCCCCGTCTACACCAGTCCGTGGGTGCGGCTTGACCTGGTCGACGTCGAGCCGCTCGGAAGGGACCGGTACGAGCACCACCTGGTGCGATTCGCGCCGGTCGCGGCCACCGTAGTGATCAACGACCGTAACCAGGTGCTGATGATGTGGCGGCACCGCTTCGCGACGGACACCTGGAGCTGGGAGATCCCCAGCGGCATAGTCGAGGACGGGGAATCCCTCGAGGCCGCAGCCGTCCGCGAGGTGCTCGAGGAAACCGGCTGGCAGGTGGACGAGGTCGAGGTACTCGCCTACAACCAGCCCATCGGCGGCATGAGCGACGCCGAACACCACGTGTTCCTCGCTCACGGCGCCACCTACGTCGCGCCGCCGGTGGACACCCATGAGGCTGACAGGATCGAGTGGATCCCGATCTCCCGGATCCAGGGCATGATCGACCGGCGGGAGATCGTGGCAGGCGTCGCGGTCACCGGGCTGCTCCAGGTGCTCGCCCGGCGATCCTAGGACGGCAGGGCCAGCATCTCTCGAAGATCAACAACCAGTGGCAGGCGGGCCGAACGCGGCGGCACAGCCGCGGCAACCTCCCTCGCCCGGGCCAGCACGATCCCGGTCCGGTGCTCGTTCGGGAGTGTGGCAACCGCCACCATACTGGTCTGCGCTCCCGCACCGATCTCGCCGATACGCATCAGGCCGTCTGCCTGGTCCAAAGCAATGAGTGCTCGGTCGAGGTACTGGGTGGGTGCGTAGAGATTGAGAGCCTGGTCAAGGGATTGCTGCGCGCGTCGGATGTCACCAAGCGTGGTGTACATGCTGCCCATGTGCCACCGAAGTTGACGTTCGGTGTACCCGTATGCCAGGTCGGCGGTGTGCTCTGCCCCCAGTCGGACGAACGCCCGTTCAGCGAGGACCATGGCAGCGCGGGCTTCCTCAGGGCGGCCGAGGCGGGCGAGTGCGCGAGCTTTTAGCGCAGGCGCCCATGCGGCGGTGGCACACACCGTGGTACCCGCGATCACCCGGGCCCGCTCGGCTAGCTCGGCCGCGCCTGCGGGCGCCCCGTAGTAGAACGGGATCACAGCCTCACGTGCTACAAGCCACGCGCGGAGGGCGCGGTCATGAGTTTCCTCGGCCGCGAGCTGTGCAACCCGGTACCAGGCCCGTGCTTCGCGGTGCTCGCCCATCGCGACCAGGGCGATGCCTGCGGTGGCGGCGAGTCGGGCAGCGACGTGGCAGAGACGGGCACGGTGGTCGGCCGACTGCCGGCGGCTGAGGAGCTGCCGGACGTCGAGGAAGTCCAACACGGCATCGCCGAGGAGCCGGGCCGGCGGAGTGTGTTGGTAGGCATGGCCATAATCGGCAGCGGTGCTCTCCCACTGATCAACGGTGGTGTCGGACACGCTCGCGGTGAAGACGGCGGCCCCGTCCTGGCGGGCGCTCATGAGGGCGGACAAGACCGGAGTGGACAGGCTTAGACCCACCTGGCTAAGAAGTCCACGAAGTATGGCGTGCCGGGCAGATGGCATCTCGGCCTGCACCTCGTCCATGGGGGCTTCGGCGCTGACGTTCGGGGTGGACTCGGGGGCAACTTGACTGTCCACAGGGGTGTAGTCGGTGCCGTAGCCCAGACGGTCGGGTCTGGTCTGGTGGAGGCGGCACAGCGCGTCAAGACGCTCGATCGATGGCCGTGTGGTGCCCCGCTCCCAGGCTGAGAGCTGTTGCACTGTCACACGCTGACCCAGCTGTGCCAGTTCATCGACTGCCTGTCGAAGGGACCATCCACGGCTGAGGCGTGCAGCCTGAAGCAGACTCACGGCGCATTCGCGCGCGATTGCGCTAGAGAGCTGCCAGGGCGTCCAACCGGAGGCCTCAGCAGCGGCGGCAAGTCGGGCAGCGGTAATCCGCCGGTCGGCGGCTCGGGGCATCTCGGCTCCGTCCAGCAGAGGGTTGGATTTCCACGCTAGGCCATCCCTGGGGGACCCGAAGCCGCTTTCGTCGCGCCGTGGTGAATGGCTGTCGACCTGTGGCGGCCCCACCGTGAAATCACGGTGGGGCCGCCATTGCCGGAACCTACCGGTGCGATCGATCCTCTCGTCACGACCAGCGGCTTCCTGCTAGGAGGTGACGTGGAGGCTGAGACGCTGATTGCAATCCCCTTGCTGCAACGCTGTTTGCGCGAGCCCAGAAGGACGGCTGTGCATGAATCCGCTGCGGCGGAGGGGACGGCGAGTTGGTCTCGCACGGCCATCTCCAGACGCCCATCAGGCCCGACCAGGCACGCTCGCTCCGATCTCTTCGAGGTACCTCCATGCTCAAGACCCATCGCCCCCGCATGTTCGTCGCGCGCCTCGACTCGCGGATCGAATCCACGCCCCTGGCGCGCTACTTGCTCCGCGCCTACCTCTCCGGCATGCCCTTCGGCGAGCGCTACCGCGACACCGCCGAACTCCTGCTCGGCGAGTTGTTCGCCAACGCCGTCCAGCACTCCGACGCCCCCGACGACCGGCACATCGAGGTCCGCTTCTCCCTCGTCAACTCCCGCCTGCGCCTCGAAGTCCACGACGCCGGCTCCGGGTGCCCGTCCCTCCGCTGCGCCGCGCCGGACGACGAGCGCGGGCGCGGGCTGTTCCTCGTGAACGAGCTCGCCGAGCGTTGGGGCTGCGCCTCCCGGCCGGGCGGCATCGGCAAGTACGTCTGGGCGCTGGTCGCCCCCGCCCCCAGTCCCGCCCTCACGCTCGTCACCGCCTGAAAGCCCGAACTCCCCATGCACCTCACCAACCTCGCCGGCCACGCCCTCTCCCGCGGCCGCACCCCCGCCGACACCTACGCCCTCCTCGCCCGCCGCACCCACAAGCCGGTGCCTTCTGCCCGCGCGGTCTGCCTGGCCCTGACCATCCCGCTCGCCGAGACCGTCCGCCGCCTGGCCGAGTGCCACGACGCCCTCCTCGCCCACCCCCGCCCGGGCTCCGAGACCGACACCGGCGAACTCCTCGAAGCCCTCGGCGTCTTCGACGTCCCCGCCTCCCTCACCGACACCGAACTCGCCGTCGTCGACCACTTCCTGGTCGCCATCGACGCCATGGGCGGCATCCGCGCCGGCCACCAGCACGGCCTGACCCGCTGGTTCACCACCGGCAACCTCACCGCCGCCTACCTCTCCCTCGCCGCCGCCCGCCCCCTGCCCCGAACCGGCGACCCCGCCCGCTACTGGACCGCCCTCGTCACCGCTGGCGAACTCCTCACCACCGTTCCCAACCCCGACACCCGCCTCAAGTACGCCCTCACCCACTGCCGCACCCAAGCCACCCGCCACCCCTGAACCCCCGCGCCCCGCACAGGAAGTCGGACCCGCCGACTTCCTGCGCAGCACCGCAGGAGCCGAGCGCTCGTCGCCGCGCATTCGCGGGCAGCGCCGAGGGCCGCCTGCCGCTGGCGTCGGCGGCAGGCGGCCTCTCTCCGGTGAACCGTGTGCCACAGGCGACGGGCGGAGGGAGAGACGACCGCACCCGGCGCTGAGCTGAAGGGCGGGCGACCTGGGAATGGTCCCGCTGGTCGCAAGGTCGACGAGGACGCGGACTTGTCCGGTGCCGGCCCTGTCGGCTGTGCAGGAAGGGTGCGGCCAGGGCAGTCAGGTCGCCTCCGCTCGGGCCGGGCGGAGGCGACCTGGCCGTCGGGGCATCGATCCCGCGCGACAGGGTGTGAGAGCCTGGCCCCGTGCTGCACGACCGAACAGCGGCCCGGCCGCCGTGGTGGGCCGCGTACCTGACGCGGCATTGCGCGGTGGCCGACGCCGAGCGCGAGCTGGTCGCCGGGTGGTTCGGCACCGATGCCGCCGAGGCCGACGCCGCCTGGGAGAGCGCGATGCTGGAGGGCCTGGAGGTGCGCCTGCCGTTCGGGGGTGGGCACGCGGTGCTGCTGTACGGCTGCGACCTCCCGACGGACTGGGGAACCGAGTACCTGGTCGTCCACCCCGACTGGGGCCGGGTGCGAGGCCGGCTCGCCGCCGTCGACACCCGCCGCCCGGAGCCGGAACACCAGCAGGGACCGGGCCTGGCCTGGCGGGAGCTGGTCCACATCGCCGACACACCCGACCGCGCGGCGCCCGGTGTGCACGACCCGTCCGTTCGGCTGCTGCTCCTGCTGCCGACACTCGGCGACGCGCAACTGCCGCCGGACGCCGCCGAGGTGGTGCGGGCGGCGCTGGTCGCGGTCGGGACACCGCCGGAGAACGGCGCACGCCTCGCCGCGTTCGTCCTGCGGCACCCGCGCTGGGCACCCGCCCGCTGG
This sequence comes from Kitasatospora sp. NPDC058444, assembly GCF_042721415.1. Taxonomy (NCBI): domain Bacteria; kingdom Bacillati; phylum Actinomycetota; class Actinomycetes; order Kitasatosporales; family Streptomycetaceae; genus Kitasatospora; species Kitasatospora sp. NPDC058444. The sequence goes on from NZ_JBHXLL010000017.1 coordinate 86,991, forward strand.
AGCGCGCCGCAGCACCGGCGATGGGGCCGGCCCTGGGCGGGGCGGGAGCCCGCCCTCGCCGGGATCCTGCGCTGCGACGTCCCGGGGAGCCCGCGCTTCGCCCGGCAGCTCGCCCACGGCATCACACCCGCGCAGGGCAGGCGGCTCGCCCGGGCCCTCGGGACCTGGCAGCCGCGGTGACGGGCCGTTCGGCTGGCCGCGCAGACCGGTAGGGCCCTCGGGCGCCACTGGCCTACGGTTTTGTTCGTCCGATGTGTTCGACGATGCTGATCGGCATGCCGTCGACACAAGCGCTCACGCACCGGGACAGCCCCTTCGTCAACTTTCGGGACTTCGCCTTCCCCGACGGGCGGGGACACGGGCACCGGTGGGTCCACATGAAGCGCTTCCACCTGCCGTCCGACGCACCGGACGACCGAGACCTGCTGGCCGCCCTGATCGCACATCCGGAGTTCCGCGACACCTACGACGGGGCCGGCGTGTGGCTCGAGCCACGCCATGGACAGTGGTGGTCGGACCGCATCACCCCGGACACCTACCTGGCCGTCGACGAAGCGACCGCCACCGGCGTGATCAGCTCGTGGGTCGCCGACGGCGTCCCCGTCCCGGCCGATCTCGAGGAGCGGCTGCAGGAAGCGGTCTACACGCCGATCCGCCGGGCAACGAGCCGGTACGCACTGGGGGATCTCCCCGACGACGCGCACCACGACTACGGTCCCATCCACATCGCGTTCCACGAACTCGTCCTCATCGACCGCCGGGCAGGCCTTCTCGTCCTACTGGTCGCCGCCGACGACTGACGGCGCCTGATGGCGACGGCGGCGGGTACCGAGGCGGCCGACAGGTGCGGCCACCGCGGGACCGTCAAGGGCCGTGCGGACTCCCGAAGATCGTGCGGCGGCCCCGGGCCGCCTGCGTGCACCGCACCCCGCCCGGGGCGGTCGTGCTCAGCCGGCTCCCCCCGCCCGGAGCCCGGGGAACCCCGTGCGGCGGGCCGCCAGCGCCGCCACCGCGCCGACGGTCAGCAGGGCGAGCGCGGTCCACGGCACCGCCCCGATCCCGGCCCGGGCGAGGACCTGGCCGCCGAGGACCGCGCCGGTGCCGATGCCGATGTTGAAACCGGAGTTGAGCCCGGAGTCGGCGATCTCAGGGGTGGCCGGGGCCGCCCGCACCACCGCCGCGTGCAGCAGCGTGGGCAGCGCCCCGAAGGCCAGGCCCCACACGGCGAGGGCCACCAGCACGACGGGCGTGGAACGTCCGGCCGCCGCGAGGAGCAGCACGGCACCGGCCAGCAGGCCGAGCCCGCCCAGCACCGCCTCACGCGGACGGCGGTCCACCAGCGCCGCGGACGCCCCGACGCCCGCCGCACCCGCCGCGCCGTACGCCAGCAGCGCCCAGCCGATCGCGGACCCGCCGAGCCCGGCGCGCTCCAACAGGGGTGCGACGTAGGTGTAGAGCGCGAACTGGCCCAGCATCACGACCAGCGTCGTGCCGGAGACCGCCAGGACACCGGGCGTGCGCAGCACCGCGGCGACCCGCGTTGCGCCCCGCGCCCGGTCGCCCGGCCGAGGGGGCAGGCAGCGCGCCACCAGTGCGGCGAGCAGCAGTGCGAGCAGGGCCAGGCCGCCGAAGGCCGTGCGCCAGCCGACCGCCGAGCCGACGGCCGTCGCGAGGGGCAGACCGGCCGTCAGCGCGAGGGCCTGGCCCGCGAACACGATCGCCACCGCCCGGCCGACCCGCTCGGGCGCGACCAGCCGGGCCGCGTAGGCCGCGGCCGTCGACCAGAACACCCCGGCGAGCAGACCGCCGCACGCCCGCGTGACGGCGGTGAGCACGAAGCTGCCGGAGAGCGCCGTCAGCACGTTGACCACGGCGAACCCGGCCATGAGGGCGACCATCAGGGGGCGCCGGGGAAGGCCCCGGGTGAGCGCCGTCAGCGGTATCGCCCCGAGGGCCATCGCGTAGGCGAACGCCGTGACCAGCAGCCCGGCCGCGTCCTGGGACACGCCCAGATCGCGGGCCGTCGACGGCAGGAGGCCGGCCGGCAGCATCTCGGTGGTCAGGGCCAGGAACACGGCCGCGGACAGGCCGAGCAGCCCGCCGACGGGCCAGCCCGGGACGGGGCCCACGGGGGTGGGGGAGACGGGGGCGGGGGAGGCAGAAGGGGACGGGGGAGGGGAACAGGGTTGTGCTGTCTTCGACATGCCTGGGACGCTAGGACTCTCACATCGATGTGAACGTCAAGCCCGGCCGTGTGAGGTGGCGCAGGTGAGGATCGGCGAGCTGTCCCGGCGCACCGGGGTGAGCCCGAGGCTGCTGCGCTACTACGAGGAGCAGGGCCTGCTCGATCCCGCCCGGGACGGGGCCCGGGGTGAGGTCAGGGCCGCTCCGGGACGACCTCCACGCCGGCGGCGAGCATCTCGGCAGTGATCCGCTGCGCCAACGCGTCGTCGCAGATCAGCAGTTGCGTAAACGGCGCGTCCCGGCGCTGGACCAGGTGGCCGCCGCCGGCTTCGAGGAGCTGCCACCGGTCGCGTTCCGTGGTCCACAGGAACCGGTGGTCGGCGACGGCGCGTTCGGTCTCGGCGGCTTGCGCCGCGGCCCGGCTCCGGCGGCCCGGTGGCGGGGGCGGCGGGGCGGCGCGCAGGGTGACGGACGTCAGGTAGCCGCGCCGGTCCCGCGGCCTGAGCGAGAGTTCCGCGGGCAGGCCGTCGCCGAGGGCCTCCAGGACCTCGGCCGCCGGGTAGCCGAAGAGGTCGACGTCGGCGAGGACGACGGGCGTGCCGCCCGGTGCGTGCGCGGCCGACGGGCCGCGGCTCAGCACGACGGAGTGCAGGAGGGCCTCGCCGGGCTCCGCCGCATCCACGTCCGACTCAACGGCTCCGGCGGTCACTTCGACGTCGGCCCAGCGGGCGGTACGGCTCCAGGCCGCGTCGGGTACGGGCCTCGGCAGGAGCGGGCCGAGCCCGGCCAGGGCCTGGGCCGTCGCCCGCTCGTCCAGGCCGAACCGCAGGGTGCCCGCCGCGCCCGGCAGCCGGACCCCGAGGCCGGGGAGCAGTTCGAACACCGGCCGATCCTCTCCCGGTGCCCGGGGTGGGGGCAAGCCGCGAAAGGGCCCGGCGCCCCGCCGCGTCGCGGGGCGCCGGGCCGGTGCCGGCCGGTGCCGACGGGTGCCGGCGGGCGTCAGCGGTGCCGCGCGGCGCTATCCGCGGCCGGTGGTGCGGGTGCGGCGGGTGACGGAGTCGAGGACGACGGCGGCCAGCAGGACCGCGCCGGTGATCATGTACTGGATGGCCTGGGCGGCGTGGACCATGTCCAGGCCGGTGGTGATGGACTGGATGACGAGGATGCCCAGCAGCGCGGACCAGGTCTTGCCGCGGCCGCCGAAGAGGCTGGTGCCGCCGATGACGGCCGCGGCGATGGCGCTCATCAGGACGTTGCCGCCGCCCAGTTGCTTGTCGGCGGAGCCCTGCTGGGAGGCGTAGAACAGGCCGCCCAGGCCGGCCAGGAACGCGGAGAGCACGAAGACGGAGATCCGGATCCGGGCGACGTTGACGCCCGCGCGCCGGGCGGCCTCGACGCCGCCGCCGACGGCGAAGACCTGGCGGCCGTAGCGGGTGCGGCGCAGTACGAAGTCGGTGGCCAGGACGGCGCCGAGCAGGACGACCAGGGACAGCGGCAGGCCGCGGTCCTGGTTGAGGGTGTAGGCGGTGGCGAGGGTGAGGACGGCGAGGGCGCCGGCGCGGATCGCGCTGTCGGCGGCGCCGGGGGCGGTGAGGCCGGCGGCGCGGCGGCGGCGGGCGGTGTGCAGGCGGGCGGCCAGGTAGAGGGCGGGGGCGAGGACGGCCAGGCCCCAGGCGTAGGCGATGTCGCCGTCGCCGAGGAAGGTGCTGTCCAGGCTTGCGATGATGCCGTCGTGGCGGTTGTTGACGGTGCCGCCGTCGCCCAGCACGTACTCCTGCAGGCCGCTCCAGGCGAGCATGCCGGCGAGGGTGACCACGAAGGCGGGCACGCCGACGCGGGCGAAGAACAGGCCGTGCAGCAGGCCCATGACGCAGGCCGCGGCGAGGGCGGCGAGGATGGCCACCCACTCGCTCCAGCCCTGGCGCACGGTCAGGACGGCCGCGACCGCGGCACTGGCGCCGGCGACCGAGCCGAGGGAGAGGTCGATCTCGCCGAGGATCAGGACGAAGACGACGCCGACCGCGATCAGGCCGGGGCCGGCGATGAAGCGGGTGATGTTGGTGAGGTTGTCGGCCTGCAGGAAGTGGTGGGTGACGGACTGGAAGACGACGGCGATGACGACCAGGCCGACGACGACGGGCAGCGAGCCGAGCTCGCCGGAGGCCAGGCGCCGTCGGGCGGCCTGCCACCGGCCCGCCCAGCCCGGCGCGGTCGCCAGCAGCCGCGGGTCCGCGGCCGGGCCGGCGGCGACAGGGCCGGCGGCGGCAGGGGCGGTGGCGGGGGTGGAAGACGGGGTGGCGGGTGCGTCGGGGGTGCTCATACGGCCTCGGCCTCCTCGGTGTGCCCGGTGCGGCGGGCCCGGCGGGCGTGGGCGTTGTCGGTGGCGCCGGTGATCGCGGCGACGATCTGTTCCTGGGTGGTGCCGGCCACCGGGAAGACGCCGTTGTTGCGGCCCAGGCGCAGGACGGCGACGGTGTCGGCCACCGCCCGTACGTCGGCCATGTTGTGGCTGACCAGCACGACCGCCAGGCCGCGTTCGCGCAGCCGTTCCACCAGGTCCAGGACCTGGGCGGTCTGCTCGACGCCGAGGGCCGCGGTGGGCTCGTCCAGGATCACCAGGGCCGGTTCGCCGACCAGGGCGCGGGCGATGGCCACCACCTGGCGCTGCCCGCCGGACAGCGCGGCCACGGGGGTGCGCACGTCGGGGATGCGGATGGCGAGGGTGTCCAGCAGCCGGCGGGCGTGCTGCTCCATGGCGACCTCGTCGAGCAGGCCGCGGCGGCGCCTCTCGTGGCCGAGGAAGAGGTTGGCGATGACGTCGAGGTTGTCGCACAGCGCGAGGTCCTGGTAGACGGTCGCGATGCCGAGGGCGGTGGCGTCCTGGGGTCGGGCCAGGCGTACCGGCTCGCCGTGCCAGGCGAGGGTGCCCTCGTCCACGGGGTGGACGCCGGCGATGGTCTTGACGAGGGTGGACTTTCCGGCGCCGTTGTCGCCGACGAGGGCGAGCACCTCGCCGGCGTGGACGGTGAGGTCGACGTCGGTGAGGGCCTGGACGGCACCGAAGCGCTTGGAGACCGAGCGCAGCTGCAGGACGGGTGCGCCTGTCACGGGAACAACCACCTTGGGGGAGTGGTGACTTGGGGTGATACCTGAGGATCGGAGGGGTTGGTCGGCGGCCGGTGGGCTACTTGAGGCCGGCGGCGGCGCACGCGGCGGCGTAGTCGGCGGTGCAGATGTCGGAGGCCTTGTAGAGGCCGTCGGCCAGGACGGTGGCGGCGATGTCGTCCTTGGTGACGACCTTGGCGTCCAGCAGCCTGGAGGGGATGTTCTTGTCGGTGGCGCTGTCGACGCTCGCGGTGGCGATGGTCTTGACGTCCTTGCCCTGGAGGAGGGCGACGGCCAGTTCGGCGGCGGTCTCGGCGAGCGGGCGGTAGGCCTTGTAGATGGTGTACGCCTGTTCGCCGCCCACGATGCGCTGGATGGCGTCCAGGCCGGCGTCCTGGCCGCCGACGGGGACGTTGACGCCGGCGCCCTTGAGCTGGGTGATGATGGCGGCGGCCATGCCGTCGTTGGCGGAGTAGACGGCCTGGAAGCCGTTCTTGCCGAACTCGGTGACGGCGGCGGAGATCTTCTGCCCGGCGACGGTGGGGTCCCACTGCCCGGACTGCTCGTAGACGACCTTCCTGATCTTGCCGTCGAGGACCTTGTGCGCGCCGGACTTGAACTGCGCGGCGTTCGGGTCGGCCTCGTCGCCGTTGATCATGACGATGTCGGACTCGGCGGCCCGCGCCCCGAGCGCGTCCAGCAGGGCCTGGCCCTGGAGTTCGCCGACCTTCTCGTTGTCGAAGGAGGTGTAGGCGGCGACCGGGCCGGCGGCCAGGCGGTCGTAGGCGACGACCTTGACGCCCTTGGCGGCGGCCTCCTGGACCCAGCCCTGGGTGGACTTGGCGTTGTACGGGTCGAGGATGATCACCTTGACGCCCTGCGCGAGCAGGGTGTCGAACTGCTGCTTCTGCTTGGCGGCGCTGCCCTCGGCGTTGTTGTACAGCACCTTGCACTGCGCGCACAGGGCCTTGACCTTGGCCTCGATGAAGGGCCGGTCGAAGGACTCGTAGCGCACGGAGGAGGCGTTCTCGGGCAGCAGCAGGCCGATGGCGTTCGGGTTGCCGGCGGCGGTGGAGGACGCCTCGTTCTTGGCGCCGCCCGCCTTGCCGCACGCGGCGGTCATGGACAGGGTCAGCGCGAGGCCCACGGTGGAGACGAGGGCGCGACGCAGTACGGCGTTCATCGGGTACCTCTCCCTGGGGTCGCCGCGGGCTTCGCGGCGGGGTGGGGGGAGTTAAACCTGGACGCGTACATGACGTCAATAAGTAAAACCAGACTCCCGGGAATCCACCACCATTCGTTATCTTCGTGAACACGTCCCGGGCGTTCCGCCGTCGCATCCCGGCCGTCGGGCTGTCGCGTCCCGGCCGTCCGGTCGCCGCGTCCCGGCCGTCCGGCGCCCGAACGCGGGAGTGCCCGCCGCTCCCCTCGGGCGACGGGCACTCCGGGCCGTGGCCTGATGGAGCGTCAGGGGCGGTCGAGGGTGATCGAGTTGATCGGCCCCAGGTCGTAGTACACGCCGCGCGGCGCCGCGATGTCGTAGACGCAGTCGCCGCCGCCCGAGGCGCGGCACAGGTGGGCGTGCGCGCCGCCGGTCTGGTTGTTGAGCACCCAGTGGTTGCCGTACTGGCCGCTCAGGTTGTGCGCGCCGTAGCTCCAGTAGACGGCGCTGGGGCTGACCGCCGGGTCCTGGTCCTGCGGGTAGACGCAGACCGCCCCGGACGGGCAGCCCGCCCAGTCCCCGCCCGCGGCGCCGGCGCTGCCGGCCCCCATCGTGGTCAGGGCGGCGGCGGCCATGGCGAGCGCGGCGACGGCGTGGGTGATCCTGCGCATGGTGGTTCTCCCTTGGCTGGTACGAGGACGGACGATCCGTCCGCCCGGTGCCCGTCAGCCTAGGAATCCGGCGCCCGCAGCGGTCCCTGACATCTGACAGGGGCGCGCCTGCCCGCCCCCGGACCGGCACTGCGCTACCGGTGCTGCGCCACCGTGGCCCTCGCCGCGGGCGAGCGGGTGCGCCGCTCCTCGCGGAACCGGCGCCGGCGTCGGCGCCGGCGCGTGGACGGGAACTCCGGCGACGGCCGGCCGTGCTGACGGGGGCGGGGCCGACGGGCCGGCGCGGGGGGCGGATACTGGATCACGGTCCGCCCGGTGGTGATCCGTCGCCGTCCCTGGCGGCCGCCCGGGCGCCGCGTCGATCCCGCACGTCCGGGGCCCTGTTCGCCCTGCTTCGCGCGGATCGACGAGGAGAGACCATGCCCGCCCTGCTCATACTGAACTACGACGTGACCGACCCCCAGCGCCTGGACGCCTACCGCCGGGCCGCCGCCCCCGTCCTCCTGGGCCCGGACGCGGGGGAACTGCTCGCGAGCACCGACCGGACCGTCCACCTGTCCGAGGGCGGCCGGCCGGCTGGCGGCACCCACACCGTCGTCCTGCGCTTCGCCGACGCCGAACAGGCCCGCGCCGTCTACGAGTCCGAGCAGTACCGGGAACTGCTGGAGGAGCGCCTCGCGGCCACCCGCCCGTTCACGGCGATGATCGTGCCCGCCCTCTGAGGCGGGGCCGCGGCGGCCGGACCCCTACCGGGACTGCGCCACAGGGGCTCCGGGGAACGCGATGCCCCCGGAGCTCAGTGCGGGTGGCCCAGGTAGGGGAACTCCGCCAGCAGGTCGGTGTGCGGCCCGATGTGATCGCCGGACACCCGGCCGTCGGTGAGCATCGTCAGCCGTGCCGACGTCACGTCGTCCGTCAGCGTGCGCCCGTTCGGGTAGCCCGCCGGGCGGGACCGGTCGTAGCGCAGGATGTCCGGCAGCACGATCCGCAGCTGCGCCTGCGCCGCGTCCGTGGTGTACCCGCCGAAGTGCTGCAGCTTCGCCGTCCACGGCTCCCGGTAGTTCTCCCAGTCGTCCACCGGCTCCCCGGCGTTGTACGCCTCCTTCACGTCCTCCTCGTTGAAGTACGCCGTCAGCGACGGATGCGCACCCCGGTCCACCGACACCAGCCGGCCGTCCTTGCGCACGCTCACCCGCGCCCACACCCCGATCTCCGGCCCCTCGCCGAACGCCTCGTCCGGGCCCTCCAGGACGATCCCGAACACGTTCTTGTCCGCACCCCAGTCCACCCCCGTCCACTGGAAGTCCTTCACGATCCCGTCCAGGTCCGCGAAGAACGGGTCGCTGCGCAGCCCCGCGCTCACCCGGTACGGCCCCGCCTCCACCACCGCCGGCTCGCGCGTGAAGCCCACCGGCGCCCGCGACACCAGCACCTCACCGGTCGCCTCGTGCCCGCGCGCCCCCTCGCCGGTGGTGCGCCGCACCGTCATGGTCTGCGCCCCACCCGCGCTCTCCGACCCCGACCCCGACCCCGACCCCGATCCCGGCTCCGGCTCGGAGAACGTGAAGCTGTACGCGATGTCGGCCCGCCGGTCGCCGTCCGTGTCGATGTCGATCCGGTACACCGCCTGCGGATGGAAGGCCTGCCCGCCGGACGGCGCGACCGGGTTCACGTTCATGATCAGCACCGTCCGGCCCGGCCTCGGCGAGGCGAAGGCGAACAGGTCGGTCAGATCCAGGCGCGCGTCACCCTCCGGTGAGCGCAGGTTCGGTCCGCTGAGGTGGTGCGACACGACGGTCTCCGGTCTCCAGTGCTGCGCGTGCACCCGCGTGAACCCGCGGGCATCCGCGTGGACACCCCCCGCCCCCCGCGGCCATAGCTACCACGCCCCGACGGCCCCGGCCCGCCCCGCTGCGCCACCCGGGCGAACCGGAGCAAACCGGAGCGAACCCGGGCGAGCGAGCGCCCACGGGGGCCGGGGACGGGGTGGGCAGGGCCGTCAGGAGGCCTTCGGCGCCTGCGGCCCCAGCAGCACCGGCAGCACCGGCAGCGCCCGGTGCCCGTTGGAGATCAGCGAGTCGACCGGCTCCAGCCGCGCGCCCGGGGCGAGGGCGAGGCCGGGGAAGCGCTCGAACAGCCGGCTCAGCGCGGTGCGCCCTCCAGGCGGGCCAGCGGCGGGCGGCCGGTCGGGTCCAGTACGAGACGCTCCACGGGGGTTCCTCCACTCGGCGCGGCGACGGTGCGCGGCCGCACGCCGCGCACCGGGACGAGGATCCCCGCCCGCACCCGCCGCGTCGAGAGGGCGTGCGCCCTCCGGGCGGCGAGGGGCGTACCCCCGCGGGCGGCCGGGACGGCTCAGGCCCGCGGGCGGAGCGCCTCGTGGACCCGTGGCGGCGCCGTCGCCGTCGTGGCGCGCTCGAACAGGGCGCCGCTGCGGCTGCCGTCCACCGTGCGCACCCAACGCCAGCCCCGCGCACGGTAGTAGGCGTGCAGGGCGGCGTTGTCGCTCCACACGTTCACCCGCAGCAGCCCGGCGCCCGCCCGCGCGGCCCGCCAGGCGGCCCAGTCGCCCAGCCGGGCGCCGATGCCGCGCCCGGCGTACCGGCGGTCCACCGTGAAGGAGCTCAAGTAGCGGGCCGGGCGGGCGAGTTCCTCGCCGCTCCACAGGCGGGGGCTGCCGGTGGGGCGCAGCGTCACGGTGGCGACCGCCTCGCCGTGCGGGGCCAGCGCGGCCACCACCGTCGCGCCGCGGGCGATCAGCGCCAGGCCCCGCTCGGGGTCGTACGGGGACGACCACTGGGCCGAGCCGTGTTCCAGCGCGATCCAGGCGGCCGCCTCCGCCCGCAGCGCGGCCAGCCGGGGCAGGTCGGCGGGCACCGCGGGACGGACGTACAGCGGGGGAGGCGGCGGGTTCACCACGGCGCGGCGGATCCGACGGATCCGACGGGTTCCTGGGCGGGCTCCTCGAGCGGCGTGAGGACGAAGCCCGCGCGCAGGGCCTCCACCAGCCGCCGGCCGTGCGCGGTGAGCGCGGTGCCGTCCGGGGTGGTCAGCGCGTGCCGGGCGACGACCCGGGCCAGCGGCACCCCGGGAAGCAACACCGTTCCGGGGGAAGGCAGTTGCAGCAGCACGCAGTCGTCAGGACCGCACTCCAGCAGGCCGAACCCGGCGCCGCAGTACCGCAGCCGCCCGTCCTTCAGCCGGTGCAGACCGCCGCCGGGCGCCGCCGCCACCCGCACCGCGGCGCCGGTGTGCCGCACCACCAGCTGCACGGCACCCGCCGCGTCCGTGCGCGGCTCGCCGCCGGTGGCGTGGCCGTAGAGCTCCAGGACGTGGCGCAGCGCGGACGGCAGCGCCTCCTCGGCCAGTTCGAGCTCGCCCAGCAGCCAGGTCGAGCCCTGCATCCGGCAGTTGAGCTCCAGCAGCAGCGGGCGATCGCCGTCCAGGACGAAGTCCGCGCCGAACAGGCCCCGGTAGCCGAGCGCGGCCAGCGCCTCGCCGACGCGCCGGGCCGCGGTGCCGGCCCGGGCCAGCGCCGGCGGCGACAGCAGGGCGGGCGCCCCGAAGTCGCAGCCGGAGTAGGTCCCGAAGGGCGCCCCGATGCCCTCGACGCGGGTCAGCTGGACGGACGGGCGCAGCACCCGCACGGTGCTGTCCGCCGACACCAGGACGTGCAGGTTCACCGCCGGTCCCTCGACGTAACCGCTCACCAGCCAGGGCCCGCCGCCGACTTCGCGGATCGGCGGCAGCTGCGCCTCGTCGGTGACCAGATGGGTGCCCTTGCCGCTGGCGCCCATCGGCGTCTGCACCACGTAGCGGTCGCCGAAGCGCCGGCGCAGCTCCCGGTGGTCGAGCGCCGGGACGACCGCGTCGGACGGGGTCACGGCGCCCACCGACCGCAGCCACGCGCGCTGGGCCCGCTTGTCGCCCAGCACCGGCAGCGCCAGGCGCGCCGGCGGCTCCGCCAGGCGGGCGCCGAGCGCGTCAAGTGCCGTGCGCCACTCGGGTTTCATCGACGTGTAGGGCAGCAGCGCCAGCTCCCGGCCCCGCCAGCTCCCGCCCCCGGAGCGGGCGATGCGGCGCAGCACCTCGTGGACACCGGCGCCCAGCGAGGTGTGGTCGCGCACCCCGCCGCCCGGCTCCAGCGCATGGAACCGCGCCCCGAACTCGCCCTCCCAGCCCGCGTCCGGGCCCTCCACACTCAGCACCGCGGACAGGCAGCCGGTGCGCAGCAGCGGCAGCACGAACAGGGGACGGGCGCAGCACGACAGCCCGGGAACGGCCCGCAACCGGGCCACCGCTTCGTCACAGGATGTGATCACCCACGCGATTATGGAGAGCCCGGGACCGGCCCCGCCGCGCCCGCACCCCCCACCCCGCCCCGCACGGGGCACACCCCGCCCCCACCCTCACCCGTACGAAGGAACCGCCCGCGTTGACGGCCGCACCGGGGGCGTTGTCGGTGCCCGGAAGTACCGTACACGGATGAACAGCCGCACCGACCGCACCGACCAGACCGCCCCCGCCGAACAGGCCGCCCCCGCCGACCGGCAGGCCCGCACCGCCGTACCCACCTGGCGGGTCACCGAGACCGCCGGCCTGGAGACCTCCTGGATCGACCTCGGCCCCACCGCCCTGACCGCCCGCGGCCGCGCCGCCGCCGCCCAGCCCGCCCCGTACTGGCTCGACTACGAACTCGACACCGGCGAAGACTTCACCACCCGCCGCATGCACGTCACCGCCCGCACCCTGGGCGCCACCCGCACCCTCGACCTGCGCCGCGACGAGACCACCGGCCGCTGGACCGTCGACGGCACCCCGCGCCCCGACCTCGACGGCGCCCTCGACTGCGACCTCGGCCTGTCCCCGCTCACCAACACCCCGCCCGTCCTGCGCCACGCCCTCCACCGGCAGCCGGGCGAACACCACTTCCTGATGGCCTGGATCCGCGTGCCCGACCTGGTCGTCGTGCCCTCCCGCCAGACCTACACCCACCTGCGCCGCCACCAGGACGGGGGCGCCACCGTCCGCTACGCCTCCGGCGACTACCGCGCCGACCTGCGCCTGGACGCCGACGGCCTGGTCGCCGACTACCCCGGCCTGGCCCACCGCCTGGCCTGACGCAACGCCCGCCGGCCGCGCCCGCTACGCTTCCGGCGCAACCCGCAACCCGCAACCCGCAACCCGCAACCCGCAACCCGCGACCCGCCACGAGGAGGCCCCGATGCCCTGGTTCACGCTGGAGCGCTTCGACGCCTCCTTCTTCGACACCGCCCCGCACCGCCACCGCTACTCGATGGACCTGCCGGTGGCGCCGCCGAGCGTGTGGAACGGGCTCGCCGGCCCCGCACCGCTGTCCTGGTGCCGGGGCCTGGCCGGCGGCCGCTACACCTCGCCGGCGCCCCACGGCGTCGGCACCACCCGGCAGATCACGGCACTCGGAACGCTGCGCCTGCACGAGGAGTTCGTGCACTGGGAGGAGGGCGAGGACAGCCGGCGGCACGCGTTCTGCGTCACCCGCGCCAGCCTGCCGCTGTACCGCCGCTTCGGCGAGGACTACCTCGTCGAGCCCCTCCCGTCCGGCGGCACCCGCTTCACCTGGACCTTCGCCTACGAGCCGCACCCGCTGCTGCGCCGCCCCGCGGCCCTGACCGACCTGCCCGGCACGGCGTTCCTGCGCACGCTGATCGCCGACACCAAACGGCACTTCGGCGCGGCGTAGCCCACCGGGGGCGGCAGGCCTCGCGGGCCGGGTGACGTGCCGCGCCCCACAACGGCATGCCCATGCCGAGCGCGGGTGGGGGCGTGCCGCGGGGGTGCCATCACCCGATCGAGTGGCCGGCGCCGCTGTTTCCCGTGCCGGTGAGGTGCGCGTGGGTAGCGTCGGGCCATGATCGTGGACTCGTCAACAGGTCTGACATGTCGACGATTTGACTTATTGTCATAGAAGTAAAGAGGCATCGTCGCATGGCAGAGAAGCGCCTGAAGTCCTGGGGCAACAACCGCTCCGGCCAGCTGGGGGACGGCACCTGGGCCGACCTCCGCACCACGGCCACCGCCGTGCTCGGGCTGACCAGCGCCGACGTGCTGAAGATCGCCGCCGGCGGGTCCGGCGCGAGCCTCGGCCACGGACTGGCCCTGCTCACCGACCGCACGGTGCAGTCCTGGGGCGTCAACGGCTCCGGCCAGCTCGGCGACGGCACGGTCTTCAGCCACAACACCCCCGCCCAGGTGGTCGACCTCGCCGACGCCACCGACATCGCCGCCGGCGGCGCGCACAGCCTCGCCCTGCTCGCCGACGGCACCGTGGTCGCCTGGGGCCAGAACAACCACGGCCAGCTCGGCAACGGCACCAGCGCCGACAGCAGCATCCCGCTGCGGGTCGAGGGCCTGCACAAGGTCGTCGCCATCGCCGCCGGCCTGCACCACAGCCTGGCGCTGCGCGAGGACGGCACCGTGTGGGCCTGGGGCTACAACAGCAACGGCCAGCTGGGCGACGGGACTTCGACCAACCGCGGCCTGCCCGTGCAGGTCGCCGGACTGGCCGGCGTCAGCCGGATCGCCGCCGGCGCCGGCCACAGCCTCGTCCTGGTCGGCGCGCCGGGCAGCGGCGCCGCGGTCAAGGCCTGGGGCTACAACGCCACCGGCCAGCTCGGCGACAACACCACCATCAACCGCTACACCCCGGTCACCACCCACGGGGCCTGGACGGGCGGCGTCACCCAGATCGCGGCCGGCTGCAACCACAGCATGGCCGTCGTCGACACCGACCACCGCCTCAAGGCCTGGGGCCAGAACACCGCCGGCCAACTCGGCGACGGCACCACCGTCTTCCGCGTCACCCCCGTCACCGTCCCCGGCCTGACGGGCGTACGGCTGGTGGCCGGCGGCCGCGAGCACACCGTCGCCCTGTCCGGCACCAGCACCGTCCACTCCTGGGGCAGCAACGGCTCCGGCCAGCTCGGCGACGGCACCACCGCCGACAGCAGCACCCCGGTGCCCACCCTCACCGCCCTCACCGGCATCGACAAACTCGCCGCCCCCGTCGGCGGCGACTTCAGCCTCGCGAACTGAGGCGCCTCAACGGTTCCCGGCCGCCCCTCCTGTCACAATGCGCGTGAATACTCCGTAGCTGCCGCAACTCGTACAGTGAGGTCATCGTGTCGAAGGTCAAACTGAGCACCAACCACGGCGACATCGTCCTGCGCCTCGACGCGGAGAAGGCCCCGGCGACGGTGGAGAACTTCCTCCAGTACGTCCGGGACGGCTTCTACGACGGGACGGTCTTCCACCGGGTCATCAACGGCTTCATGGTCCAGGGTGGCGGAATGGAGCCCGGCATGAAGCAGAAGAAGACCCGCGCATCCATCCAGAACGAGGCCGACAACGGCCTGAAGAACACCCAGTACACCGTGGCCATGGCCCGCACCGGCGACCCGCACTCCGCCACCGCCCAGTTCTTCATCAACGTCGCCGACAACGCCTTCCTCGACCACAGCGGCAAGAACGTCCAGGGCTGGGGCTACGCCGTCTTCGGCGAAGTGGTGGAGGGACAGGAGGTCGTGGACACCATCAAGACCGTGCCCACCGGCTCCAAGAGCGGCCACCAGGACGTCCCCAAGGAGGACGTGATCATCACCAAGGCCGAGGTCGTCGAGTAGGACGCGGGAAGCGCGCGGAACGCGGGCGTGGGGGGGGGGGGGGGGGCGGGCGGGGCCCCCGCGCCCCCCCCCCCCCCCCCCCCCCCCCCCCCCCCCCCCCCCCCCCCCGCCCCCCCCCCCCCCCCCCCCCCCCCCGCGTGGTCGTCCGTGGCGCGGGGGCCCGGGGCGCGCCGCGGGGGGGGGGGGTGCCGCGCCGCCGGCCCCCCCCCCCCCCCCCGCCCGCGCCGCCCGGAAGGAACCCGCCGACGCGCGGTAAACGCCCCCGCCCGCGCGGGCCACTTCCCGGCAGCCGCCCAGGCGCCCGGACCGGGGATCCGCCCAGGGCGGGACACCCGGAAGGCGAGCCGCCCGATGATGGACCCCGTGACCCTGCTGCTCCTCGGCACCGCACCCGCCGCGCTGAAAGTCGCCGACGCCCTCGCCCGGAGCCTGCTGCTGCGCGCCCTCGCCGACCTGGCCAGGGCCCAGGCCCAGGCCCGGGCCGCGCGGCCCGCGGCGGCCGCGAGGGCGAGCGAGGCGGCGGACGAGACGTCGGGCGGCGCGCGGTGAGCGAGGAGCCCCCGGGAGCGTGCGGCACCGCGCCGGCGATGTCCTTCGAGGAGGCCTACGGCCTGTACTACGGGCAGCTCGTACGGTCGGTGCGCCGCCGGGCCGCCGCGCTGGGACTGTCCGACCGGGACGCCGACGCCGAGGCCATCGTCCAGGACACCTTCGAGGAGGCCCTGCTGCTCTGGGACACCGTCAGGACCCCCCGGGCCTGGCTCCACACCGTGGCCCGGCGCCGGGTGGCCCGGTGCGTCCCGGCGGCGACGCACCGCGCGTACGGCGACCCGGCCGAGCACGCCGAGCTGGGCGCCGTCCGCTGGAGCCCGCTCGCTCCGGCGGCCGGCGCCGAGGACGTCGTCGCCGCCCGGGAGGTCGCCGCCGTCATCCGGCGGATGCCGCAGCGCCGCCGCCGGCAGGTCGCCTACCTGCGCTACCTGATGGAGTGGGACTACACCGAGATCGCCGAGCAGCTGGGCTGCCGCCCGGCCACCGCCCGCGTCCACGCCCTCAGGGCCCGCGCCGACATCGCCGGGGCCCGGCTCCTGGACAGGATCAGGGCGGTCGCGGGCGACGACCGCGGCGAGGCGACGGTGGGCTTCCTCCTGGTGGCGGCCGTCCCCGCGGCGGCGCTCGCGGTGGGCTCCACGGCCGGGTGGTGGTGGGCGCCGGTCGCGGCGGCCACGGGCCTGCTGGCCCTCGCCCTGGCCGGGCGGGCGGCGGCCGCACTGCGCCGCCGGCGGCACCGGCAGCCGCGGGAGCGGGAGCGCGGATCGGGATGATCCGCGCCCCCGTCGTGGAGCCACGGGCGAGCCGTGCCGGGCAAGTGCCGTGCCGGGCAAGTGCCGTGCCCGCCGGCCCGGCCGGGCCGGGTCAGCCGATGACGGTCACACCGCGCGGCGCCGAGAAGCCGGCGGCCGACTCGGTGACGGTGTCGGTCCCCGTGCTGATCGTCGAGACGGTGCCGTCCTGGGCGTCGGTGACGTACACCGTGCTGCCCGCGGCGTCGGCGGCGGCGTCGAGGGGGCCGGCGCCGACCGGCACGGTCGCGGTGACCGTACCGCGGGCGGTGTCGACCACCGAGACGCTGCCGCTGCCGCTGTTGACCACGTACGCGGTGCCCTGACGGGTCATCGCCACGGCGCTCGGGCGGCTGCCGACCGCGATCGCGGCGGTCACGGTGTTGGTGGCGGTCGAGATGACGCTGACGGCGCTGCCGCCGTCGTCGGCGACGTAGACGGCGCGCCCGTCGGGGGTGACGGCCAGCGCCGCCGGGTGGGTCTGGAACAGGGGGACGGCGCCCTTGACCACGTTGAGGGCGGTGTCGATCGAGACCACCAGCCCGTAGGTGTGCTCGACCACGTACAGCGTCGAACCGTCGGGGGTGATCGCGGAGTCGCGCGGTTCGCCGATGAGGGTGATGGTGCCGGTCACCGTACGGGTGGCGGTGTCGACGACGGAGAGGGTGCCGCTGCCGGAGTTGGAGACGTAGGCGGTGGCGCCGTCGCGGGTGAAGGTGATCGCGGTGGGCGTGGTGCCGACCGGGACGGTACCGACGACGAGGTCGGAGGCGGTGTCGATCACGGAGACGGTGCCGCTGCCGGAGTTCGACGCCCACACCTGGGTGCCGGCCGGGTTGGCGCTGACCTCGTAGGGCCTGGACCCGACCGGGACGCGGGCGCTGATCGCGCCGGTGGCCGAGTCGTAGACCTTGACGCTGTCGTCGCCGCCGTCGGCGGTGTAGACCGTGCCGCGGGAGGCGACCGGGTCGAAGGAGTACCGGTCGGCGGGGACGGTGGCGCTGGTCCCGGCGGGCGTGGTGACGGTGACGTCGGTGGTGCCGACGGCGTGCCGGGGGGTGACGGCGGTGGCCTGGGTGTCGGAGAGCACCGTGAACGACGCGGCCGGGACCCCGCCGAAGGCGACCGCGGTGGTGCCGGTCAGGTCGGTGCCGGTGATGGTGACCGTCGTGCCCCCGCTGCGCGGGCCGTGGTCGGGGCTGAGCGCGGTGACGGCGGGCGCGGCCGGCAGGTAGGTGTACCGGTCGGCGCGGCCGGTGGCGCTGGTGCCCGCGGCCTTGACCACGGTCACGTCCACCGTGCCGACCGCCCCGGCCGGGGCGACGGCGGTGATCCGCGTGTCGCTGTCGACGGTGAAGGAGGCCGCGGGGACCGAGCCGAACCGCACCGCGCTCGCGCCGGTGAAGCCGGATCCGGTGACGCTCACGCGCGTACCGCCGGCCTTGGGCCCGGAGGCCGGGTCGAGGGCGGTGACGACCGGCTGGGGCACGTTGACGAAGCCCAGCCCGACCGGCGCGTTCAGCCCGGTGAGGGTGGAGGTGACGGTGTTGGTCGCCGTGCTGATCACCGAGACGCTGTTGCCGCCGCGGTTGGTGACGTACGCCGCGGTGCCGGCCGGGTCGATCGCGACGAACTGCGCACCGGCGCCGACGCCGACGGTGGCCGTGACGGTGTCGGTGGCGGTGCTGACCACCGACACGGAGCCGGAGCCGCTGTCGGCCACGTAGAGGCTCGCGCCGTCGGGGCTCACCGCCACGCCGATCGGCACCCGGCCGGCGCCCAGCGGGACGGTCGCGGTGACGGTGTCGGTGGCGGTGTCGAGCACCGAGACGCTGTCACCGCTGTGGTTGGCGACGTACGCCTTCGCGCCGTCGGGGGTGAAGGCGATCCCGACCGGCAGGACGCCGACCCGCACGGTGGCGGTGACCGTGCCGCGGGCGGTGTCGATCACCGAGACGGTGTTGTCCAACTCGTTGGAGACGTACGCCTTCGCGCCGTTCGGGCTGATCGCGACGGCGTACGGGTTGCGGCCCACCGGCACGGTGGCGGTGACGGTGTTGGTGGCGGTGCTGATCACCGACACGGCGGCGGAGCCGAAGTCCACCACGTACAGCCTGCCGCCGTCCGCGGAGACGGCCGCGCTGGACGGCCGCACGCCCACCGGGACGGTGGCGGTGACCGTGTCGGTCGCGGTGTCGAGCACCGAGACGGAGTTGCCGTTGAGGTTCGGCACGTACGCGCGGGTGCCGTCCGGGCTGCCGACCACCGCGTACGGGCTCGCGCCGACCGGGATCGTCGCCACCACCGCGCCGGTGACGGTGTCGTACGCGGTCACCGTGTTGGCCCCGCTGTTGGCGACGTAGACGAACTGGTGCGCCGCACCGGCGGCGGCAACGGGCGCGGGCGCGGGCGCGGCGGCGGCCTCACCCGCCCCCGCGCCGAGCGGCCCGGCCGCGGCCAGCAGCGCCGCCGCGCCCAGTCCCGCCGCGCGGCGGCGCAGCCGAGCCCCGCCGCGCCGCAGACCTGTGGGTGTGTCCCATGACATCGAAGAGTCCCTCCCCAGAGCGGACATGACGCGCCCCGGCGGGCCGGCGGCCCGGCCGTGACGCCTTCGCCCATCGTGGCAGCGCGATCCGCGGGAGGGAGCGGTATCCCGAACCGGTGAAGACGATCTTCCGCTTGGCTATCCTGAAGGGTTAACTGTCATACAAGACAGCCCGTATGACGTTCATTCAGACAATGGCGACCGACCGACCCCACCCCGCCGCCGGACGGGTGAACGCGCCCCTGCCCGGTGCGCGGCGCCCGCCCCGGCCGAACCGGCCCGTCGAATACTCACGCGATGAGGCGCACGCCCCGCGCCCCCGGACGAGCCGCACGAGGGAGAACCCCGCATGCACCGCCGCACCGCCGCCAGAGCGGGACACCGCACCGCCGCGCCCCTGCTGGCCGCCCTGCTGCTCACCGGGTGCACCTCCGCCGCCGCCACCGACCCCGAAGCCGACCCCGGCCCCACCAGCGCCGTGCCCACCGCGCCGCCGCAGCCCTCACCCCAGCTGACCGACCAGCAGGTGGCCTCCGCCGTCGACCGCATCGACGCCTACGTCCAGGACGCGATGCGCAAGACCGGCGTACCGGGCCTGGCCCTGGCCGTCGTCCACAACGACAAAGTCGTCCACGCCAAGGGCTTCGGCGTCCGCGAACTCGGCAAACCCGACACCGTCGACCCCGACACCGTCTTCCAGCTCGCCTCCGTCTCCAAACCCATCGCCTCCACCGTCGTCGCCACCGCCGTCGGCCAGAAATCGGTCGCCTGGGACGACCCCGTCACCGCCCACGACCCCGGCTTCGCCCTCGCCGACCCCTGGGTCACCACCCACGTGACCATCGCCGACCTCTTCTCCCACCGCAGCGGCCTGCCCGACCACGCCGGCGACCTCCTCCAGGACCTCGGCTACCCGCGCGACTACATCCTCCAGCACCTGCGCGACCAGCCCCTCGCCCCCTTCCGCGCCAGCTACGCCTACACCAACTACGGCCTCACCGAAGCCGCCGTCGCCGTCGCCAGGACCAAGGGCGCCGCCTGGGAGACCCTCGCCGCCGACACCCTCTACAAGCCGCTCGGCATGACCTCCACCAGCTCCCTGCGCTCCGCCTACGACACCGCGCCCGACAAGGCCCTACCGCACGTCCGCACCGGCACCAGCCCCGGAAGCACCACCGGCACCGGCACCGGCTGGCAGGTCAGCACCACCGAGAACGCCGACCCCCAGTCCCCGGCCGGCGGCGTCAGCTCCACCGCCCAGGACCTCGCCCGCTGGATGCGGCTGCAACTCGCCGACGGCACCTTCGAGGGCCGGCAGATCGTCGACAAGACCGCGCTCGGCGAGACCTGGCTGCCCCACAGCCTCTCCAACCCGCCCTCCGCACCCGACGGCAACCCCGGCCAGTACGGCCTGGGCTGGAACGTCGGCCGCGACAACCGCGGCCGGCTGCGCCTCAACCACTCCGGCGCCTTCGAACTGGGCGCCGCCACCACCGTCACCCTGCTGCCCTCCGAACAGCTGGGCATCGTCGTGCTCACCAACGGCCAGCCGACCGGCCTGCCCGAGGCGGTGGCCGAGGAGTTCTTCGACCTCGCCGAGGAGGGCCACGAGACCGTCGACTGGCTCGCCTTCTTCGGCAGGATCGTCCCCGCCGCCGCACTGAGCGGCGTCTCACCCACCGACTACACCAAGCCCCCGGCCGACGCCGCCCCCGCCCGACCGGACGCCGCCTACGTCGGCACCTACGCCAACAACCACTACGGCCCGCTGACCGTGACCACCGGCAACGGCGGCGCCCTCGTGATGAGCCTGGGCCCGGACAACCTCCAGTTCCCGCTCCAGCACTACGCCGGCGACGTGTTCAGCTTCCAGACCCGCGGCGAGAACGCCGTCGGCCTGTCCGGCGTCACCTTCACCGTGGGCGCCGACGGCCGGGCCACCAAGGTGGTCGTCGAACAACTCGACCGCGAGGGCCTGGGGACCTTCACCCGCAGCCAGGCCGGCTGACGCACCGGCTCCGGCCCGACCCCCAGGCCCGCCGAGGCCTGCGCCGGCGAGCACGCCACGACCCCGCGCGACGCGGGCCCGCTCGACACCCGCCGCGACCGCCGGACGGCCGCCCACGTCGTCACCCCCACGGGCACCGCGCCGCTCGACGCCCCCTGCGCACACCCCTGAACGGCGCGCGGACGCCTGTCAGTAGTAGCCCTTCGAGCCGTCCAGGAGCTCCCGGACGATGTCGGCGTGCCCCGCGTGCCGCCCCGTCTCCTCGACCAGGTGGATCAGCATCCAGCGCAGGTTGGCGCCGCCGGAGCGGTAACCGGTGTGGCGGCCGACGTCGTCCAGGGAGGCCGCCGCGACGATCTCGTTGCTGCGCGCGCACTGCGCCTCGTACTCCGCGAGCAGTTCGGCGATCGGACGGTGGCCGGTCTGCCAGTCGGCGTCCTCGGTCGACTCGTCGAACGACGGGTTCGGCTTCTCGTCCCCGCCGAGGAACATCACCTCCAGCCACAGGTGTTCGGTCCAGCGCATGTGGGAGAGGAGGCCGGCCATCGTCATGGCCGGCGAGGTCGGGACGACCGCGCGGTGCGCGTCCTCGTCCGTCAGACCCTCGCACTTCCAGCGCAGGATCTGCCGCTGCAGGTCCAACCAGCCGATGAGCGCCGTGCGTTCGTCCGCCTGAAGCGGGGGGCGTTGCAGTTCCGATGCCATGGCCGTGCAGGCTACCCAGGCGCCGCGCCGGGCGCACCGGATTTTGCGCGCGGGCCGCGCGGGCCGCCCCGGCCGGCCGGGCCTGAGCGGGACGTCGGACGGGCCGACTTCCCGCTCACCCGGGCGCTGCCGGCCGGCCGGGGTGCTGCCGGCCGGGGCGCTACCGCCCGCCGTGCAGGACCCGGAAGCGGCCGGGGGCCGCCGGATCGCGGTCCACGACCTGGACCGGCGGCCAGGCCCACTGCCAGACCGCGCCGCCCGGCGCACGGGAGAACCGGATCCGCCCGCGGCTGCCCTCCACGGCCACGTGCGGCCAGGCCGCGGCGATGCCCGCCCGGTCCGTGCCGTGGGAACGCAGCACCTCCGCGAGGACGGTGACGGTGTCGTAGCCCTCGAAGGCGACGAAGGAGGGCGCCTCGCCCAACCGCTCGCGCAGCGCCGCCCCGACCCGCGCACCCGGCGGGCCGAGCCGTTCGGGCAGGTAGCGAAGGAACGGCACGCCCGCGCCGTCCCCGCCCAGCAGCGCCGCCCACTGCGCGAACTCCGGCTGCCCCGCCGGAGCACCGATCAGGACCCCGGCGAGCCGCCCGTCGCCGCGCACGGCCCTGACGATCGGCACCGACGGCTCCGGGCTGCCCGCCAGCAGGAGGAGGGCCGTCGCGCGCCGCCACACGAGTCCCTCGCACACGGCGGCGGGGGAGAGCGCGCCCGTGTCGAGTTCCGTGACGGTGCCGCCGTGCGCGGCGAGGCACTCCCGCAGGATGCGGATCCCCGCCGCCCAGTACACGCTCGGCTGGGTGGCCACGGCGATCCGGCGGTGGCCCGCGCCGAGGAGGAAGTCCGCGTAGACGCGCCAGCTGTGCGACTGCGCCGGGCACAGGCGCGCCACCCACGGCGTCGGCTGCTCGGTGAGCGCGTCGAGCACCGCCGACGTGCACAGGTACGGCAAGCCCAGGGCGTCGGCCCTGGCGGCGACCGCGCGGGCGACGACGCTGTGGTACTCCCCGGCCAGGGCCACCACCCCCAGGCCGGCCAGCTCGTCCACGGCCCGCTCGGCCCGCTGCGGATCGGCCGCGGTGTCCCGCACCAGCAGCTCCAGCGGCCGCCCGGCGATCCCGCCGGCCTCGTCGACCTCGCGAACGGCCAGTTCGAGCCCGGCGAGCACGTGCCGGCCCGCCTCGACCCAGCCCGGCCGGCTCAGCGGGACGAGGGCGCCGATGCGTATCGGAGCCGACGACGGCCCGTCGGTCTCCGCTGCTGCGACGGCTGACGATGGTGAGGTACTCATGCGCTGGCGTCTCCCGCGTGACGGTTCGGACGCACGTGAGCCCGGCCCGCCGAGTCCCTCCCACCTCGCGACGGCGAGCGCACCTGCGTGATCATGCGGCCATTGCATCCAGCGGTCCTGCTACGGGGCAAGCGAATTCCCCCGAGCCGGGCCCCGGGCCCGGGCCCACCCCTCCCTCGGCGCCGCGGTCGCCCGGAGCCGGGCGGAGTGGGAAGTCGACCCGGCCGACTTCCCACGCATGCGGACGCCGTGCTCGCGGTCTCATCAGGCCACTGCGCTGCCCGGAGACCGTGTTCACCACGCCGCACGATCCCTACGCCGCAATCCCGGCCGAGGCGCTCGAGCACCTACGGAGACCGGGCGGCTGCTCGCCGGTCCATGCCCCCGTGATCCTGAACGCGTGGCCCTCGCCCATGACGCCGGCGCAGTGCTCGAGGTTGCCCGGAGCAGGGGTTCGGGCACAGCGGCCCAGGAGGGTTGTCGCCCGCCTCCGGCGGTGGTTGCCTGGTGGTGTCAGCGCCCGCCGACGGGGCGGGTGGCGAACGGGGGAGGTGCCCACATGCCGGACGTGACTGGTGGGTTGGCGAGGATGGCCGTGGTGAGCGCGGCTGTGGCGGGCGCCGTGCTCGGCGTCGGGGCGCCGCCGCATGCGACCGATCGGGAGACGCCGGTGTCCGCCGCCCACGGGGCGCACGAGCTCACGGCCGCGCCCGCGGAGCCGGTGGTGGAAGCGGGCCAGGGGCGCCAACCGTAGGAATCCGTCCGGGACTTGCCGGTGTGTGCCGGGGTGCGGTGGCCCGACCCGTGTGGCCCGGCCCATGAGC
This sequence comes from Kitasatospora sp. NPDC058444, assembly GCF_042721415.1. Classification (NCBI taxonomy): domain Bacteria; kingdom Bacillati; phylum Actinomycetota; class Actinomycetes; order Kitasatosporales; family Streptomycetaceae; genus Kitasatospora; species Kitasatospora sp. NPDC058444. The sequence continues at coordinate 110,487 of NZ_JBHXLL010000017.1, forward strand.
GCACCGGCTGAGGGCCTCGCACCGCGCCCGTGCCGGGGCCGGCTTCGCGCCGCGGTTGTGCGGAGCCGGGCGGAGTGGGAAGTCGGCCCCGTCGACTTTCCACTCCGCCGCCTCGTCGTTGGCCGCGAGCACCGAGGTGAGGCGGGCGGCGGCGCGGAGGTCGTCGGACAGGACGCAGGAGGTGTGGTCGAGGTCCTCGAACTTGCCGGGGGCGAGCCACACTTCGCGAGGCAAGGCCGGATCGTAGGGCCGGAGCGGGAAGCCGGCATGGCCGGCTTCCCGGACTTGCCTAGTAGAACCAGACGGAGAGGCGGGCCGTGGTCGGGGCGACGTCGCAGAAGTAGCTGACCGCCTCTCCGCGGGCCACGTAGGCCCGGCCGGCGGCGTCGCACGCGGCGCCGCTCGGGTACATGCCGACGTACGTGTAGCCGGTGGTCCGGGTGGTGGACGCCTGGGCGGCGGGGGCGGCCATCAGGCCGCCCGCGACCGTGAGCATCCCGGCCAGGGCCATGGTGGAAACCGCTTTGCGAAGTGCCATGTCGGTGTCTTCCTCGCTCAGGGGGAGAACGCCGAGTCTGCTGCCCGGCGTTCGGCGGTGAGCCTTCCGGAATCCGGGATTCAGGGCAATGGTAGAGACCAATTTGGCAGAAAACAGTTGATCGCTGCGCAGCCGGGTACGCCTCGGCCCCGCCGTCCCTGGAGTGGGGTGGCGGGGCCGGTGGGTGTGGTCAGCGGGCGTCGAACTCGCCGGTGCGGACGGCGGTGACGAAGGCCTGCCAGGCGGGGGCGGGGAAGAGGAGGGCCGGACCGGATGGGTCCTTGGAGTCGCGTACGGGGGTGACGCCGGGGATGTCGTCGGCGACCTCGATGCACGCGCCGCCAGTGCCGCCGCTGTACGAACTCTTCCGCCAGGACGCCTCGGTCAGATCGACATCCACTCCAGGTCTCTCCTTGCCGCACGGATGAAAGCCAACGATTCGGCCTGGCCGAGGGCCTCGACCGCAAGCCGATCGTAGCTCTTGACGAGTGTGGCGACTGACTTGGTATCGCGGTCGATGTAGCCGCGCGATTCAATCTCGCCGTAAGCGAGAACTTTGCGGTTCGGCATGGTAAGGAGATACGTCATGTGTGTGAATGGTCGGTTCTCGCCCAGGGAGAATGGCGCCACCTGGATGACCACGTTGGGCCGAGTCGACAACTGCTCAAGGTGAAGCAGTTGTTCGACCATGACATCGCGTCCGCCGATGACCCTCCTGAGGCACGTCTCGTCCAACACCACATGTACGAGTGGGGGAGGGGTCCGTTCCAGGAGTTGCTGCCGGGCAAGCCTGAATTCGACTCGCTCCTCGGCCAGCTTCTGGGTTGAAAGGCCTTGCCTGACGTAGCCCATCTGGACTGCGGTTGCATATGCCCGGGTCTGCAGAATCCCAGCGACGAGATCGATCTCGAAGATCCTCATCTGCTCCGCGAGGGACTCGTAGCGCGCGTACTCCGGAAAGCCCTCCAGGATCGCGGCGTTCCTCAACTGGTACCACATCAGCAGCATGGTGCCGCCCGTGTCGAGCGCGATGTCGGAGAGCTCGGCGAGCTTGCGGCTCGGGGGCCGGTGCGCAAGTTCGATGTAGGAGAGGTGCGAGGGGGAGCACCCGATGAGCGGGGCCAGCTCCTCCTGGAGGAGGTCCTTGGCCTCTCGGAATGCGCGGAGCTGGATTCCGAACGGCGCCCAGGGGCTCGACTCCGGGTCAATCTTCTTCTTGTTCATGGCAGCTCTCAACTTCCGTGCGGCCCTGTTGCAGGTAGCAGGCCGCTACTGATCCTAGGGCGCCATGGGCCACCATGAGCACAGAACGTGAAACTCCGATCGCAGAGGGTTCCCCATGCCCCTTGACCAAGCCCCCCGCCTCCACGGCTACGGCGTCCGCTGGGACACCGCCGCCGACCGCTACCGGGTCCGCAACGAGATGACCGGCGAGTGGCTGTGCCGACCCGGCGGCGAACTCGCCGCCTTCGTCTTCTTCGGCGACGCCTACAGCGCCTGGCGCGCCTTCGAGGTCCACAAGCGGCCCGGGGAGAAGTGAGCGCGATGTCCTCCACCCTCTCCCGCGCCACCGCCGAGCAGCGCCGGCAGGCCGCCGACGTCCTGGACGACCTCACCACCGTCCTCGCACTCGGCGGAGTCACGCTCCCCACCCTCGAAGTCGACTGGGCCGACGGCCGCCTGACGTGCAGCTACCTGCTGCGCCTCACCGCCCGCCCCCTCGACCTCCTGCGCGTGGTCGACCTGCTGCGCAAGGGCCTGCGCTACGAGCGCCTCACCTTCGACGACTGAAAGCGAACCTCCCCCGTGCACGACCCCCGCCTGCTCGCCAAGCCCCCCGTGTGCCGGCTCGGCTGCCTCGTCCTCATCCGCAACCAGCGCGGCGACGTCCTGCTCGTCGACCCCGACTACATGGACGGCATGATCCTTCCTGGCGGCGCCGCCAAGCCGAACGAGCCCCCGCACCTGGCCGCCGCCCGCCACCTGCACGCCGAGACCGGCCTGATCGTGCGTCTCACCGACGTCCTCGCCGTCGACTTCACCCCCGCCGACCGGCACCTGGAACGCCTCACCCTGGTGTTCGACGGCGGCACCGTCCCCGACACGACCCGGATCACCGTCCCCGCGCAGCGCCAGAGCGGTCTGCTCGGCGCCCGCTTCGTCCCCGCCCGCAGCCTCCCGGACTTCATGGCCCCCTCCCAGGCCGCCCGCGCCGCCGAGGCCCTCACCGGCCGCTCCCTGCCCGCCCTCCTCCACGGCCAGCGGGCCGCCTGACAACAGCAGCAGCGGGGCCGCCCGGCATGTCGCTGCCGGGCGGCCCCGCTGCTGTCGAGCCGTCGCCTACCAGTCGGACTTGACCTCGAACGCCCAATCCCAGCTGCCGAGTTCGTTTCCGTCGTCGTCGACGAAGCCGCCCTTGGCGGTGTACGCCCCCCGGGCGATGACACCGGACGGCACTTCCTCCCAGTCGTGTCGCGGGACGGAGACCTCGTGCGGTTGGGTCTGCGGGCCGAAGGAGCCCAGCATGTGGCGGTCCTTCTGAACCCTGAGCCCCTTCCGGTAGGTCTGCGCCGTGTACTGGACGCCCGACACGATGTCGTTCGCGACGCGGAACGCCAGCTTCACCCGGTACTGGGCGCCCTCCTTGAGGACGAGGGGGGTGTCGGCCGCCGACTTCCGGGCCTGCTCGGTGGACAGGTCCAGGACCACGGAGTCGCGGCCCTCGATCTCGAACGTGGCCTGGAGAAGGGTGAACCGGGGCTCCGGCTGTGCGCTGCTGTCGCTCGTCATGATCCCATTCCTCGCTGGTCGGATGCGATCAGCCTTCCGGGCCGACGGCGTCCGGGGTACGCGGTCCGGTGCGATGTGGCCGAAACCAAATATGATCTTCACTCCTGAGGCTGAAGATCATGGGCGTATCCCGGCCAAAGCGCGGACGGGGTCGGGACGGTCGGCGGCCCGGCCCGGACTCCCCGCGCCGGGCCGGGGCCGCTTCCGTCAGTTCCTCGGGGCGAGGCGGCAGGAGTCCGCGGCGACGACGGCGGGGACGTAGTCGACCCGCAGGAGGTGGTAGCAGGTCCGGAACGCGTCGTCGCCGCCGGCCTGGCCGGCCTGACAGGCGTCCTCCACGAGTTCCTTGTCCGAGCTCGGGGCCTTCTCCAGCACGTGGCGGGAGCACCCCTGCGCGCTGGCGCTCGCGGTCGGGGCGGCGGCGATGAGGCCGCCGAGGGCGAGGGGGAGGGCGCAGCCGGTGGCGGCGATTCGTCGGACCAGCTTCATAGTGATCAAATCCTCTCGGATGACAGGGGGGTTGGCCGGCCGAAGGAGCATGATCCGCCCGCAGGCGCCGACCCGGGACATGCATACCGGACCACCTGCCGCGCCCCTCCCGGCGCCGCGCCGACGCCCGACCGAGATCACCCCAAGACGAGCCCGAAGACGAGGGGAGCGTCACGGTGGGCCCGGCGGCCGCCGTCCTGGCAGGATGACGCCATGGAACGAGTGCTTGGAATCGGCGGGTACTTCCTGCGGGCCGCCGACCCCGCGGCGCTGAGCGCGTGGTACCGCGACTGCCTGGGGCTGGACACCGACGAGCACGGCCTCTGGCAGCAGGAGGCCGGGCCGACGGTCTTCGCCGCCTTCGACTCCGGGACCGACTACTTCGGCTCCCGCACCCAGCGGACCATGCTCAACTTCCGCGTCCGCGACCTGGAGGCGATGCTCGCCCAGCTGCGCGCCCGGGGAGCGGACGTGGCCGAGGAGACCCAGGAGATGGCGGGCGTCGGCCGGTTCGGCTGGGTCACCGACCCCGAGGGCAACCGGATCGAGCTCTGGCAGCCCGCCTGACCGCCGCCGCCTCCCTGACGACACGCCTCGGCCCGGCGCGGAATCCCGCACCGGGCCGAGGCGCTCCCGCCGCCCCCACAGGGCTACTTCGACGTGTACCAGCTGAACTCGAGGATGGTGTCGTTGTAGTCGGCGTCGTCGCCGTTCTCGGCGACGATCACCATGAGGTTGTAGGCGCCGATCTCGTACGGGCCACCGGAGTTGAGCTTGCTCGGCTTGAAGGCGCCGTCCGCCCCGTCGAACTCGAAGACGGCCTTGAGGCCGGCCTGCCCGGTGATGGTCTGCTGGCCGATGACGGTGTTGCGCTCGCCCGTCCCGCTGAACAGCAGGTCCACGCCGCTGTCCTGGCCGGTGATCCGCACCTGCTGGGTGGTGGACGAGTTGGTCTTGGCCTTGACGGTGACCTGGGCGCCGGCGGGCAGGCTGATCTCGGCGGTGTTGTCCTTGACGAAGACATAGGCGTCGGACATGGGATTCCTTCGTTCGGGAGGGAGTTCTCGTGGTGATCGCCGATCACGCTAGCCGCGCCGGGATCGATTCCCAGGAACTCCGGCCCCGCAACAACTCCTTCGGGTGAACGATATCGGTATCCCGTTTCAACTGCGCCGCCCGGTAAGGGGGATGAGGGTTCTCTGAGGGTGCTATCTCGGGGAAAACCCCGATGCCGGGCCCGGCCCCCGGGCCCGAGACTCGGTCCATGCGCATAACCCGGGCCGGCTGGGCCGTCATGACCGCGCTCTCCACGCTCATCGTCGCCGTCTCCGCCAAGTACCTCGACTTCGATCCGGCGGGGTTCTTCACGCAGCAGCGCGCCACCTACCTGAGCCACCAACTGCCGCTCTACGTCCACATCTTCGGCGCGCTCACCGCCCTGCTCGTGGGGCCGTGGCAGTTCGCCGCGCGACTGCGGGAGCGCCGCCCGCGACTGCACCGGCGCATCGGCGTCACCTACCTGCTCGGCTGCCTGGTCGGCGGCGTGGGGGCGCTGCTGATGGCGCCCGTCGCGTACGGCGGCGCGGTGTCCGGGTTCGGCTTCGCCTGCCTGGCCGTGGCCTGGCTGGTGACCGGCGGCGCCGGGCTGCGGGCGATCCTCGACGGACGGGTGACCGACCACCGCCGCTGGATGATCCGCAGCTTCGCGCTCACCTTCGCTGCCGTCACCCTGCGGCTCATGCTGATCGCCGTGGCCGCCGCGCACCTGGACTTCCGCACCTCCTACACCGCCATCGCCTGGCTGTGCTGGGTACCCAACCTGCTGCTGGCCTGCTGGTTCACCCGCAGCCGCCGCCCCGGCGCCGGGGCGGCGGCGTGAGCGGGGCTCAGGCGCGGGTGCAGACGTGGGTGGTGGGGCTGTGGCCCGCGGTGTGGACGATGCGCAGGACGTCGCCCGAGTAGCTGACGTCCAGCGTCTCGCCGCTGCTGCCGGCGCCGGCGCCGGGCGGCGTCCAGGGGAGGGCGAGCCGCACGCTCTCGCCCACGGTGCCCGGGACCTGGAGAGCCTCGGGCGGGCGCTCGTTGACCAGCTTGTTCGGGCCCTCCATCAGGGTCAGCGAGAGGTGGCCGCCGCGCAGCAGGAAGCTGCCGCGCCAGGTGGCGTCCTTGCCGCTCGCGCCCTCCCAGGCGATGGTCCAGCCGCCGTTGCCGCCGCCGTCGGTCCGGACGGTGACCGTGCCCTGGGTGCTCTTGCCCCGGGAGGTGGTGCTGCGCACCGTCCAGCTGCCGCGCACGAAGGCGTCGAAGGCACGCTCGGCGACGGTGGGCTTCGCGGAGGCGGAGGCAGTGGCGGTGGTCGCCGGGGCGGAGGAGGGAGGTGCGGCGGGGGAGGGGGCGCCGGTGTCGCCGGCCGCCGCGGCCCTGCCGCTGCCGCCGCCGCTCCCGCAGGCGGCGACCAGCGCGGACCCGGCGCCGAGCGCGAGGTAGCGCAGGGCGTTGCGCCGCCCGATGACGCGCGCCGCGGCGCTGAACCCGCGGAACCGGCCGAGGTGATGGTCGCTCATGTTTTCCCCGTTGGCTGTTCGTTGATCGAACGGGGGAGCCTAGCCTCGTTAGCCCGGGCGGGCACCAGGGTTCCTCCGCCCGGGTATCCGGGGGTTCCCGCCCGGCGGCGGGCCGGGTGGTTCGGGTACGGATCGGGGTCGACGCGGGAGCAGCCCGCCGTCGACCCACGCGCCCGACCCCCACGCCTCAGGAGGCCGCCATGGCCCGCACGAAACCCCTCGTCCTGACCGCCCTCACCGCCGTCACCGTCCTGGCCGCGAGCGCCGCCGTCGCCTTCGCCGACGCCAAGCCCGCCGGCAAGCCGAGCGTCGTCGTGCCCCACGACCAGGCCGCCGCCGACCCGTCGATGCTGGCCGCGCACAACCAGGTCTTCGGCGACTTCGTCGACGTGGCCCCGGGCGGGAACGGGTTCGCCACCGTGACCTGTCCCTCCGGCCAGGTGCCCACCGGCGGTGGCGGCCAGACCAGCGCCTTCAAGATCTTCTTCACCGACTCCTACCCGAGCGGCAGCTCCTGGGTCGTGCGCGGCACCAACACCGGCACCGCGACGGAGTCCATCCTGGCGACCGCCGTCTGCACCACCCCCTGACCTCCGGGCGAGCGGCCCGGGCCCGGTCCTCGGGCCCGGGCCGCTCCGTGTCCGCCGGGGGGAAGACGGCGGGCTCACGCCCGACCGCCCGCCCCGGGCCCGCGCGCGGGCGGGCATGACGCAGGTCACGGCGCGCGGACGGCCAGGGGATGTCACAAAGCGGCGGGCCGGCCGGTCTTCAAGGGCAGCAACGGGACACCGACCGAGGAGCACACCATGGAAGCCCGCCTGAACCCCTTCACCAGCCCCGTCCTGGGCAAGGTCTTCAAGCACTTCATCGCGGCCAACAAGCCGATCGCCGAGTCGAGCCTGCCGTACGCCGTCCAGGAGCTGGTGCGGATGCGCGTCAGCCAGATCAACGGCTGCGCCGCCTGCATCGACATGCACTTCAAGGAGGCCGTCCACGCCGGCGAGGACCCGGCGCGCCTCAACCTGGTCGCCACCTGGCGCGAGGCCACCGTGTTCACCGACGCCGAGCGCGCCGCGCTGGAACTCGCCGAGGAGGCCACCCGGATCGCCGACGCGGCCGGCGGGGTGAGCGACGAGGTGTGGGCGAACGCCGCCAAGCACTACGACGAGGAGCAGCTCGCGGCGCTGGTCTGCGTGATAGCGATCATCAACGCCTTCAACCGGGCCAACGTGATGACCCGCCAGCCCGGCGGCGGCTACGAGGTCGGCATGTACGAGCACTGAGCGGCGCGTTCGAGAAGGACAAGGAGAGGCCGTGAACATCGCACTGTGGACCGTCGCCGGGCTGCTGGCCGCCGTCTACCTGCTGGGCGGCGTGTTCAAGGTGGTCGCGCCGAAGGAGAGGATCGCCGCCACCGGGGCCGCCGGCCGCTGGGTGGAGGACTTCAGCGCGGGCGGGGTGAAGGCCATCGGCGCCGTCGAGGTGCTGGCGGCGGTGGGGCTGCTGCTGCCCGCGGCGCTCGGCATCGCGCCGGTGTTCGTGCCGCTGGCGGCCGTCGGGCTGGTGCTGCTGATGGCCGGGGCGGCGGCGGTACGGCTGCGCCGCCGGGAGTACCGGCTGGTGGCGGTGGACGCGGCCTACATCCTGCTGGCCGTCTTCGTCGCCTGGGGGCGCTTCGGGCCGGAGCCCTTCCTCAACTGACCTGCCGGGAAGAGCTGGTGAGGATCCCGGGTCCGCCCGGCGGTACGGCCGCCACCGCGAAGGCGCGGCGCCGAACCGCCGAGCGGCTCCTCGTCGAGCGGGGCCGGGAGGACGCGCCGACGACCGGCCTCCAGCTCGCAGGCCCTAATCGAAGGATGGGCTGATCGAGTCGGAAAGGCCGACGGTCCCGAGGTCCCGCGAGAGCCAGTTGTAGGCGAGAGTCGTAGCCGGACTGTCCCCGAACACCCAGAGGGCCTCACCGACGATGCTTCGGCTGGACCAGGCGGCCGATTCGGGGCGGAGGTGGCGGAGGTCGGCCTGGCCGTCGGCGGGCCGGGACCACGGCCAGTGGTCAGGTTCGGCATGGACATATTCCACCTGTGTGACATCGACTTGCGACGAGGAACCACGCGGCAACGGCATAACGGCACGCGAGAACACGGGCCCGAAATCCATGCCCCGATCAGTCTCGGCAGACGGCCAGCTGATCTCGCAGTCGAACCGCACCGGCAGTGCACCGCCGAGGAACAAGGTCCGTCGGACCGGAGACAGGTACTCCGCGACGATGTCCTCGTAGATGGACAGAGCGCCGGAGTAGACCTGCCTGACCAGGTCGATCAGCACCTCCTTGCTGTACGCATTCGAGATGTCGCCCGACATCCGGTCCAGCGGGACATCCGGCACCGGATAGGGACGGTGGATCATCCCGTCATGCGTGATCGAGAGGCTCTGTTCAACGCACTGGTCGCGGAGTTTCCCCAGTTGAGACCGCAGCACGACCTCGCCGCGCCGGAACCGCAGCAGCACGGCGTCCGGCATCTGGTGGAAGATCTCGTCGATCACGGAGACGACGTCAGGAAGGGGAATGGGGCGGTGTGTCACTGTTCCGCGCTGGTTGGTCAGCAGCCAGGCGAGACGCCATGCCTGTTCCAGGCACGCGGTTGGGTTGTCGGGCAGTGGAAAGGACCTGTGCTCCAGTGCCTGTGCCATGCTGCTCTTCACCCACGACAAGGAGAGTTGCCACGGCCAGGCGGGGATGTCGGATGCGACGGTAGCTGAACGAATCGAGGTGATTCTCAGGCCCTCCGCCTCCCCTCGCTTCACATCCGGTGGGGCAGTGACCTTGAAGAAGCGTTCACGGTCGCCAAGGGCTGCGGGGTCAGCGAAGACGACATTGATGCTGCTGGAGCTCTCGGAGCCTGATCCGACCCCGATGGGGATCCCTCGGCCGGTTCCGTCCGAACAGCTGAGCAGAGTACTTGCGCGACCGAGTCCGCGGAGCCAGGCGTCCAGGGTGCCGGACAGGCGCCGGGCGCATTCGAGGGCCTCAGGATGGGCGACCGTCGATCCGCGCTGATGGCTGGGGACGGCCTTGTGGGTGATCCATGCGGCCAAGCCGGGGTCGACCGCCGTCAGGTCGCTGAGCAGAGCTGTCACGCGGTCCCAGGGGCCGCTTGAGACGACGAAGGTCAGGGCGTCCCGCCACCGGTCCCGGCGCTGCGGCGAGAACTCCGCGAGCTCCGGCAGTCCGTTGTCCAGGACGTACTGGCCGCCGAAATACTGTCCCAGCACCGGGAGGGCGAACGTGAGCGTGCGGTGACCGTGGACGACCAGCCGGGTCCGGACGAGTCGGAGCTGTTCCTCCCTGGTGCCGGCCTCGCTGGCCGGGACGGCGCCGCCGGAGTCCAGGGTGAGTCGGCCGAGCCGACCGAGCAGGGCGTATGTGTCGTCACCGAGCCCCGGGGCCCTGGCAAGAGCTCGTTCGACCAGGGCGGCGAGGAAGGACCCTCGCGAGTCGGGCACCTCGGAGCCGGCCTTCCGGCAGTCGGCGGCGATCAGTGCGAAGAGTGGCCGATGCAGTGCGTCGCGGATCTCGGGGCTGGAGTGCCACGCCAGATTCTCCGGCGCCCCCACCCTGTTGAGGAGGTCGCGGAGTTCGGTGTCCGAGAGCGCGGGTAGGGTGAGACAGTCAGTGCTGCGGAGGGTGGTGTCCGGGCGGCTGGTGGCCAGGACCTTCCGGCCGGGCGCGCTGTAGACCCAGATTCGAAGGTCGTCGAGGATCTCCGCCGAGCGCCCGGCGCCGAACTCGTCCAGGCCGTCGAGGAAGACCGTTACTTGGTCATGGTCACCGGAGAACCCGGCAACCTGGTCGTTGAGCGCCCGCAGTACGTCGGAGCCAGCCGACTTCACGGAGAGGTGGACTGGTAGCGGCGCGCCGGGGTCGTCGATGGCCCGCAGCACCGACGCCTGGTACTCGCGTTCCAGGGCGACGGTTTTCCCCGAGCCGAAGTCGCCCGTCAGAACGGCGACTCTGCGTCCGATATGGAACTGCTCGAACTCCCGGTACACACCGGTCACACTGTCGTCGGCCAGTTCCTCCGCCTGTTCGGGGGACAGCCCCACAGCGATCCAGCGGGTCACCAGCCGTCCCCGGCTGGAGGTCAGGCCGGTGCGGAGTGCCTCCCGCCTGACCGACCAGCTCGACGTACCGTCGCCGGAGAGCGTCCGCCGAATGTCGCGCGCCGTGGCCGCGGCCCTGCGATCGAGGCCGACAAGATGAGCCAACCCATGCTCGGGAGTGGGGAGTTCGGGCCTGTTGCTCAGCTGTCCGATGACATTTGTGTCTCTGTAATGACCATTGAACTCGTAGTGGTCCCCCAGAACGATCGTTCCCCTCGGTTCGGGGGACGACAGGATGCCGACCAGTTCATGGAGGGGTACTCCCGACCATCCGGCTGTGGCGTAGCCGTCTTGCGCGGCGACGAGCGCGGACTTCAGGCCCAATCGCCAAGGGAACTCAGCCACCAGGGTCCTGAGGACGCGGAGCGCTTCCGGGGTGCATCTGCGGGCCAGTGTCTGCGGGATGGCCTCGCGCCATTCCACGATCCGGTCCTCGGCGCGGGCGACATCGCGCTCCGGAGGGTAGGCGGTTTCGACGGTGGCCGACACGGAATGCAGCCAGCGGTACAGTTCGGCCAGCTCGGCCTCGGCCAGCGGTGCCTCGATCTGCTGCCGTGCTGCCTGCGCGGTACAGGCCACTGCCAAACCGCGGCTGAACGCCTCCGATCTGCTGGTCAGTGCCCGGAGGTACGGCCAGGTCCCGGGGGAGTCCGCGGCCAGCAGCGACTTGGCCGCCTTCACCACCAGCTTTCCTCCGGCAGACTCATGGAAGTCCGCCGCTCCCTGCAGCACCTCGGTCACGAGGACATGTGCCGACTCGCTTCCGGCGGACAGCAGAGCATCGAGCAGCACCGACCAGGTGTCCAAGGCCGCTGCATCGTCGCCGGTTGACCGCCCGATCCTCTCGACCACCGACCGGGCAAGGCCCTCCATCGCGATTGCCAACGGCGCGGACCACTGAGGCTCCAGGAGCCGCAGGTTGCAGGGATGCCGGCCATGCTCAAGGTCGGCTCGAACGCAACGTTCGAGAGTTTCCGCGAAATCGTCCGGGGCACGCTCGGCCGCGAGTCGCAGGAGCTCCGCCTGCACCTCGCGAGGTGTCTCCCCACGTCTCGTCGGCGCACTACAGGCGACTGCTGCTGTCCAGCGGGACCAGAGCCGGTCGGGCACGTCACCGATTCGGCTGGCCCGGTACAGGAGGACAAGAGACTGATAGCCGGCCCACGCCCTGAGGTCCTGCCTTTCCGTCCCGAGCCAGGAATCACGGTGGTCGTGCTCGGTATGGAGATAGAGCAGCGCCCAGTCCGGAAGTTCGACGAGCTGCTCGGTGGAGAACAGCGCGGCCCCGGGCCAGTCCCTGATGTCACAGTGATCCTGGCTCCTGACCACACCGCCGTCCGGAGATGCCTGGAGGTTCCACAGGAACTGCCAGAAGCTGTCGGTATCACCGGATCGGGCGCCGGCGAGCGCCGCGTGCTGAACAGCGGACAACTCAGCGGACGCCTCGGCCTCCTCAGGTGAATGCCGACCGGCCTCGGAGTTCATCCGCATCGCAGCTGCCAGCTCACCATCCAGCGGGACTCCCTCGAAGATCCATTTCAGCCGTGCCCATGTCGGATCCTCCCGCCGTTCGTAGAGGAGCTCGAAGGCCTCCTGGTCGTCGTGACGGAAGGCGTAGTGCGAAAGGGTCCCGTAGGCTTCCGCGACCTCCGGCTCGCCGGCCCGGACCGCTCGCTCCCCCTGCTCCAGGATCCAAGCGAAGTCCCGCACCGTGGCCAGGCACCGAACGGAGTCGAGAGCCGGGGACGACCACCGCGGGCGAACCAGGTCCCACAACACCACCAGGGACGATTCGCCGCCGCGAACGCTCGCCCTGACCAGTGCATCCACGAACGCCAGCCGCCGGGCCAGGGCCGCTGCGGCCCCCTGGGCCCCGAGCCCGGTTTCGTCCATCACGCCGGGGAGAGACACCCGTCCATGCCGGCGGAGCCGGCCGGCGACAATCTCCGCCACCCGCGGAAGGTGTTCCATGGAATGTTCGGAGGACAGCACGCGATCGATCACCGCGTCGACGAACCGCTCCACTGTCGGATCCTCGGATGCGAGGAACCCGGAGTCACGGGCGACCAGTCGACACAGAAGAGCGACAGCCTGCTCGTCGTCGGATCCGGCCACCAGAGTCCCGAGAAACGCTTGATAGCTGCCGAACAGACGGGTGTTCCGCGGCGCTCGCAGCGCCCTCGACATCGTCTCGATGTCGAGATGGCGGGGCCAGAGCCCGGTCAGCAGGACGCCGCGGAGCTCATCGTCCGGATCAACGAGCGCGGCATACCCCTCATCCTCCAGGGGACCGAGCAGGGGGCGCAGTTCCCTTGCGGAGATCTCGGGATCACAGACGACGGCAGCGCTCATCGCCATTCTGCGTTCCGTCACCGGCCAGCGATCGTCGCGGCACAGGGCGAGAAGCGGGGCCACGAGGGTGGGCGTGGCGCAGCTCCGAGCGAGCTGAAGTGCCACCCGCACCCGCGCCCGCATCGGCCAGTCGTCGTCCAGCGCCGTTGGATCGCCCACCAGGGCCGCACTGAGTTGTTCCCCCGACCGCGGGTGCGACAGATCCCAGCGAGCGAGCTGCCAACTGTTGGGGCTCAACTCCACCTCGGCGGCGTTCTCCAGGAGCCGGGCGACGATCAGTTCGCGCATCGGGTCGGACCGCACCAGCGAGCTGTGGACGGTCACGCTCTCGGGATCCGCATCGGCCAGCCACCCGACGTGATCCGGATCGAGGGCGACCAGCCAGGCCGCCGTCTCGCGCAGGGGCGGAGGGACTCGGGCCGCGTTCGTCCCTGGGATATCCACCAGGAAGAGTGTTTTCAGCTGCCGGCGTGTCAGCCGTCGACGAACCAGGTACGAGGCCGCGAGATAGGCCGACAGCGACGAATGCCGGAACACGCTGCGTTCACGGTTGGTCGCGGTGAACAGCGCGGTGTCGAGCACCTCCTGCACCGCCGCCGGGGTGACCTGGAAGCGGTCTCCCGGCGCAGTCTCCTCCTCACCCCCGGCGACGTCGTCGATCTCCAGGTCGAGCCGGTGCAGCCGATTGCGGTGCATGGGTTCGTGCCAGACCGTCCGTCGTCCCGACAGCAGCATCCGGGCGGCGATCCGGCCGGCGATCTCAAGGCGTTGCTTGGGCACTGTCTGCGGCGGGCCAGGGTTGCTGCGTCCGGGATCGTGCTCCGTGGCCAGCAGTCGGGTGCCACTCGCGAAGAGCTCGTGGGGATCACTGCTCAGGCCGTCGTTCTCCCGGCAGGAACGAACGAGCAGTTCCAGGGTCAGCGGCGCGCTGGCCAGAGCGCCCGCACCTACCGCCACGGCTGCGGTCACGAGTTCCTCGCCGTTCATGCCGGTGCTGTCGACCAAGTGCACGGCCTCGGCGCGGGACAGCGGTGCGAGGTCGGCGAACCGGCAGACGCTGAAGTGTTCGGTGAGCACGTCGGTCAGCCGTGGGGGCCAGTCGGCGGTTCGGCACGCCAGCAGCATCCGAAGCCCGGTGGTGTCCCTGCCGTTCAACGACCGAGCCAGGGAGCCGTGCAGGGGCAGCAGCCGGGGGCTCTCGTCAAGCTGGTCAAGCACTATGGTCAGATAAGGGGAAGCTGCTGCCTTCGACGCGGGCGGCTCTGAGGCTGCGCTGTCCCCACTCCTGCGCCTCTTGCGGGGCAGGCCGTCCAGAAACCGTCCGACCAGTTGCTGGTAGGAGTAGTCCGTCAGCTCGGAGCCATCGACCCAGATGTAGCTATCCGACGTCTCCGGATCCGCCGGGTCCAGCGGTGTCAGGCCTTCGACCAGACTCCGCAGTACCGTCGTCTTCCCGCCGCCGGGCTCGCCCAGCAACACCATGACCCCGGCTCCGGCCACTTCCTCCGGCCTCAGCAAGGCCCCCGGGAGCACCTGTCCATCCGCGGGCCGATATCCCGCGTCCTCGTCCAGGAAGCCGTCGTACCCGAGCGGGAACAAGTCCTCAACCGGATCGCTGCCCGCCCGCACCCGGCACAGCCGCTCGGCCTGGAGCTGGAACAGACTCTTCAACGATCACCACCAGTACGCGGACGCTCAGCTCGGTGACCCACCTGCTTGCCTGTGACCGTCGAGCCCGTGAAGACTCCGCTGAACTCATAATGGTCACCACCGTAATGGCGTTCGCCGCCGGGCCTGTCGGCAAGCCGCTTCCGTGCCGTGGCGGACGATTCACCCCCCGGACCGGCCAACCGCCCCGGGGGGAAGCCGGCGATGACGGCCGACACCGCGGCTGCGGCGGAGAAAGCCGCTCGCGAAAGCGACCCGTCGACGTCGATGGCCGGGCCGAGATCCTGCGCACGACCGCCGATCCCGCACACCACCAACGCGTGGCGAGCACGGCCCAGGTGCGCCACCACGGCGGCGCCCGCGCTCCCGCTGTCGACCGCCACTGCGTCCCGGGGGCCGGTGTCCAGCCGTTCGGCCACCCCTCCGGCCGTCACGTCGAACGGGAGGCCACCGGAGACGATCGGCTTGAAGTGGACGGCCGGCCGCCCGGTCAAGAACGCCCCCGGAGCGATCCGGCCGCGCCATCGCCCGTCGGTGAGAGCCGCCGAGGCATCCTGAACCAGGGACACCGACGGCTGCCACGGCAGCGGAGGGCCTCCGAGTCCCTCGGAGTGCGGGCCCACCAGTTCGTGATGGACCTCGGTGGCGACCACGACGTCGCCGAGCGCGATGTCGTCCTCCAGGCAGTTCGCGACACCGACGAAGAACAAGACCGCGGCCTCGGTTTCACCGACATGTTCAGCGATCACGTCAGCGGCCCGGTCGTGCCCGCTGACGAGGACGGTCGCGACCCGCCGCGAACTCCCGGGCAGCCGACCGCACGCCACGTTCTCCCGTGCCCCGCCTGGCCATCGTTCCACCTCGTCCAGCTGGCCCAGCAGTGCCTGGTACATCACCGGCAAGGCCGTCAGCACGGTCGCTACTTCAGAAGGCTCGCTCATCCATGCACCCTTCCTCATCTTTCTTCCCTTCACTGCAACGGGCCGGAGCGGCCTCATCAGTGAAGTTGAAGATGTCAACTTTCTTGTATAGCAGTCAGATTGATCAGAAATACCGAATCCTGGCGACTTGCCAACTGCCGTCCAGGGTTCGCTAGCGTCCTTGCCATGACCAACCGCCCGGGCCCGTCCCGGCACAGTCCGGCCTCCTTGGGTCCAACCACTCAGCCGGTCCTGAGTGAAGGGATTCGAGCGAGCTTCCGGCGGCAATCGTTCGAACGTCGGCACTCCCGGGGGGACATCCTGCTTCGGCAGGGCGATGACGGTACTCATGTCCTCGCCCTGCTGAGCGGCCTCGCGAAGGTGGAGTACAGGACGCGGAACGGGTCCGTCCGCCTGCTCGCGTTCCGTGGCCCCAACGAACTCCTCGGCGAGCTGGCCGTCCTTGGCGGCGGTGACCGAATGGCAAGCGTCGTCGCGTTGTCGACCTGTCACGTAGCGGTGATGGACAAGACCGCTTTCACCCGGTTCATCCAGGGCAACGACCTCACCCCCGCGCTGATCCGGTCAGCCCGGGATCGACTCCGTGAGTCGGCACCGGACGACGCGGGACTCGATCAACGGCTGACCACTGTTCTGGTACAGGTGGCCGACATCCTCGTCGAGTCCGGCTGCCGCCCCCGAGGCCCTATCGAGCTTCCACTGAAGCGGACCGAGTTGGCCGACTATCTCGGCGTATCCCGCGATACGGTGACGGATCGCCTGAAAGGGATGGAGCACGCCGGCATCAGCTGTGGCCGGACGCGGATTGCGATCGCGGATCTGCTGGCTCTGCGTCTCGCCGTGCAGCGGCTTCCGACGTGATCGCCGTACCTGGTGTGGCAGCTCGCCCGGCCCGCGGCTCGCGCACTCCACGGGCCGGGCAGCCGCAGCCGATGAACACCTGGAGCAACGGTGAGTAGCAACGGACAGCCGGACGAGACATCCACTGAGGAGCTCGGCAGTGGTACCCCGGTCGAGTTCCTGACAGACCTCCTGAGGGCCGGAGATCGGACCAGCCCAGTCGTCTACGCGCCGTACGGAAACATCAACACCGGTTCGGTGCACGGCGACCAACACATCCTCAACGAACACGCGGCTCACCGTGAGGCCCATTGCGTACACACGCGCAGCAGCCCGATCCCACCAGCGGAACTCGCCGAGGCCCAATCAGGCTTCGCGGAACCGGACTGGTTCGCCGACGCCGAGGCGTCACCTGGAACGCGGCTGCTCTTCCTCACCGGTCAACCGGGGACAGGACGGCGCACAGCGGCCCTCAACCTACTTCTCCGCCGCAGCCGACCGAGCAGCACGGTGTGGGCCGTCGACGGCGATACGGACCTGTCCTCGTGGCGGCCCGAAAGCGTAGCGGCCGGCGGCTACCTGCTGGACGACTGGAGGGCCCCGCGTGCCTTGAGGCCCGGGACCATGCACCGTCTTCAACAAACGCTGGACGGCGCCGACGCGTACCTGGTGATCCTCGCGTCCGACAGCCCCGAACTGATCCGACGCCTGGCAAACCACCTGCGGGTCAGTCTGTTTAGGCACTGCCCCCCTGCCCCCAAAGCTGTGTTCGCGGCCCGCCTCTCGGCCGCGGTGCCGGACCCGGACAAGCGCTGTCGGCTGCTCGCCGGCTTGGAGCCCGGTCTGCTGGACTCACTGCTTGTGCCGGATTTACTGCCCGCCGAAGCGGCCGAGTTGGCAACGGCGGTGGCCACCTCGGAGGGAGAGCCCCTGACGCATGGCGGTCTGCAGGAGCGACTGGACGTCCTCGCTGACGGCGAAGCTCCCCGAATCATCGCCGAATCGCGCGGGAACCCGCATGCCCTGGCGCTCCTGCTGGCCGCCTGCGTCTTCGAGGGCCTCGACCATCGGGTCGTCCAAGAACAGGCAGAGCGGCTCCTCGGCATAGTCGACGGAGCTCTGCGGACCGGGCCCGAGGACGGCGGTGACGGAAGGCGGCGACTCCGCGCCGATCCTCGACTGGCCCTCGGCCGGCCGTTGGAAGACCTGCTGCACATCGTTCGCGCGGAGCGGGTGCCACAGGTGCCCCGCACCGGGCCACCTCGTCCCCAGACACCGGAACCGGTGCGGTTCACCCGGCGGCGGCAAGGGAATGCGGTTCTGCGGCACATCTGGCGCGAGTACAGCGGCCTCGCCACCGCGTTGACCACATGGCTGGAACACGTCGCCGACACCGCTGAACTGACCGCGGCAGCCGGCCGCACCCTGGGTCTGGCCGCAGGATGGAGCCTCGGCCCTCGGGCGCTCCGGCGGATCGGCGTACTCGCCGCGTCGGAGCGCGACGCCGACCGAGCGATCGCGGCGCATGCCCTGAGCGCCGCGGCCACTGATCCGGCTTTGACGGAGAAGGTCAAGTCTTCTCTGGAACAATGGAGTTGGAGTCGTGACCCGCGACTCCGCGTCACTCTGGCCCACGTCTGCGGCACATCCTTCGGGCTCGTTCGACCTGATCTTGCCGTGGAGTTGCTCCTCCGGGTGGCCCAAGGACCGGGCGGTGAAACGAGCCTGGTGGTCCAACGCGCCGTGCGCCCCTCCCTGGTCGGCCTGTTCGCCGCGGGAAACCAGTCAACGGTGGTGCGGCACCTGACAAGTCGGCTGCGGCGGAGCGAGGGGGACGCCGAACTGGTCCTGCGCCTCTTCCCGCATCTCCTGGCAGAGGCGTCATGGTTCCACCGCGAGATTCTCGCCGAGGGTGAATGGATGCAGCCGGTCATCGAGCTGATCCGCCGCAGCCTGGAACACGACGGGGTCTTTGACCTGACCTGCCGGCACCTCGCCCGATGGTGTCACCCCACTTCGGCCGCTCCTCAGAACGAGGCCGCGGAAATCCTGTTCCGCGAGCTGGCCCGGTACCGAGGCCGCGGGACACGGCGGCTTTTCGCCGTTCTTGCCCGGAACGGCCAGTCTTCTGTCAGCTGATCGTCAGAGTGAATACCGGAACGTGACGGCCGTCACCCGTCATACGCCGTCAGCCGGCACACCGGAGTCCTGGTCAGGTCGAGGCTTGGGGCAGAGCAGAACCGACGAGGAGAGAGAACGATGGCACTACTGCGGTGGTCCAGTGCGTTCGACTGCATTGAGACGCACATCGCCGAGACCGGTCCCGCGTACGATCTGGAGATCCCGGTCCCCGGGCAGCACCAACCCCTGCGGCTGGGGCTCGAAGCCGCCAGGAACGCGCTCTATGCGCTCCCTGGCGACGAACTCCTGCAGAAATCGATCTGGCGGACGGCCGTCACCCGAGCCCAGGCCGACGTTCCAGCGGCGGACTGGCGGCTCCGTACGGTCTGGCTGGCCATCCCCGCACTTCGCCGAACCGCCCACCAGGTCTCCAGGCGACTCGGATCGGAGCGTACCGAGGTGGAGGCCGAGATACTGGCGGCCGTGCTGGCCGAACTGCGGGCGATCGACCCGGACCAGTCTGACCTCGGCCGTAGCCTGGTCAAGGCGGCCAGGAACCGCGCCTGGTGCGCGGCCCGCCGCCGGCCCGAGGTCGTGGTGGCGGACGCGGAACTCACCGCAGCGCTTCAGCGGCGACCTCACAGAGGAGTGGAACTCCACGTCCCTACGCTGCCCCACAAGGGTGCCCCGTACGCGCCGCCGCGCGTCACCGTGCCCAGGAGTCGTCTGGAGGGCGACCTCCTCCAGGCGATGGCCGACGACTTCGGCCTGCGCCATCTGGTCGTCGCGGCGGCCAGGACACAACGGGGACCCCGCATCGGAACGCTTGCGCTTCGACCCCGAGGCGGAGCGCGATGACCAAGCAGAACGCCACCCAGCTGACCTTCCCCGAGGTCTTCGCCCTTCCGGTCACCATCGACCTTCGCACCGCCGCCGCAGCCTTCGGCATGAGCATGAGCACGGCCTACCGGCTGGCCGCCCGCGGGGCCTTTCCCTGTGACCTCTTGCGCCCCGGGTATCGCTACCGAGTGCCGACCGCACCACTGATGCGCACCCTGGGTATCGAGGAGTACCCGATCTACGCCGATGACCTGTCGGCCCACACCGATGGCGAGGGCACATCCGATTGGCCCGCCCGGTAGTTCGCCGGGCGGGCCCGCCAGGCCGGGGGCGGGGTCAGCGGGGCGGGCCGGCGACGTGGTCGCTCAGGCGGATGACGGTGATCTCGATCTGGCCGTGCCCGTCCTCCCAGCCCGCGACGGTCTCGCAGCCCTCGTGGCGCAGGCCGTGGACGGTGCTGTCCTCGGAGGCGGGCATCAGGCCGAGGTCGCCTTCGGTGCAGAAGTGGCCGAGGTGGGCGCGCAGTTCGGGGTGCTCGATGGCGGCGAGTTCCTCCGTCCAGTCCTCCTCGGGTTCGGCCGTGAAGGGCATCAGGTCCTCGGGGGCGCGCCCGGTGTCGAGGGCCGTGCGCAGGGCGTCCAGGAGGGTGCCGTCGGAGACGAGGTCGACGCCGTACCGCTCCACCAGTGGGGCGAGGTCGGCGCCGCACAGGCGCCTGCCATCCCGGCTCAGCCCAGCACCGCCGCCACCGCCCGGGGCGTCCAGTGCCCCACCGCGCCCGGGCGGGTGGCGAGGTAGCCGGCCGCGCGCCAGGGGCCCCAGCCGTGGGACTCGGCCAGCCCGGCGGCCAGGGTGCGCAGGTAGGGCGGGGTGGGGGCGTTGAGCTCGGCGCCGGCCACGCCCCCGGGGGCGGTGAAGGTCAGCATCGGGTGGCCGTCCGACTCGCCGACGTGCAGCAGGGTTTCGTAGCGGCCCGGGCCCAGTTCGGCGCGTCCGGTGGCGAGCACCGGGGCGAGGTCGAGGTCGGTGCCGGGGGAGCGGCGCATCTCCTGGGCGGCGATGTCGCTGAACTGACCGACCGTCACCAGGTAGGCGCGGCACGGGACTTCGCCGAGGAGGTCGGGGTCGTAGAAGGCCGATCCGCCGCCCCAGGTGAGCGAGTGCCCGGCGAAGTAGAGCGTGCCCGGCAGTGCGGTGGCCACCGTTCGGCGCGGGGGGCGCGGATCGCGGCAGCCGGGTTGGGTCTGCGCTCCGCCCTCCGGGCGCCCGCCGCCCAGGTAGCAGGCGAGCCGGGCGGCGTGCAGGTTGGAGCCGTACGCCACGTACCAGACGAGCGCGCTCCCGTTCCGGCCGGCGCCGCCGTTCCGGGGCCCGCCGTCATCAGCGGAATTCCAGCCCGAGGGGCTCCTGCCCGGCCCGCTCACAGAATGGAGCCGCGGTGAGGGGCGCGAAAGGCTCCCACACGAAGATGGGAAAACCGTGAACACCCCGATGATCCGACCGCAGCCCCCCGATTCGGTAGCGTCCCCCGCGCTGCCGGTAGCGTTCCGGTCGCCATGGCGTTCATCACCCTTCCCTCTCCCGTCGCGCCGTTCCGGTATTCGGCGATTACTCTTCACCAGCGGAAACGAGCGAAAACCCGCGAAATGACATTCGATTCATACCGTTGCCGTCCCCGCGCGGCATCGATGATGAGAATTTCCTTTGATCGAATCTCCGCTGCATCCAGCCGACTCCCAGCGGAGTCATGGTGAGTGGGCGCTCCTCCCGCAGGTGACCACCGCGTCGCCGAGCACCACCCCGCCTCACCCGGCGTCAGCCGACGCCGGCCCGCGACACCCCGCGATACACCCGTACGCGCCCGCCCCCAGGACCCGGAGCCAAGGAAACCCATCGATGGACGCACGCCACGACCCGGCCGGCCCGGGCACGCTGCACCGCCCCCACCCCGGCCCCGCGGCCGGCTGGCCGGTGGCCCAGGCCGCCGACCCCCGCAGCCTGCTCGACATCATCGCCGCCACCGCCGACGCGCACCCCCACGCGCCCGCGCTCGACACCGGCGACACCGTCCTCGACTACCGCGCCCTGCTCCACGAGGTCGACACCCTCGCCGGACAGCTGGCCGCCCACGGCATCGGCCGCGGCGACCGGGTCGGCGTGCGCATCCCCTCCGGCACCGCCGACCTCTACGTCTCCGTCCTCGCCGTCATGCGCTGCGGCGCCGCCTACGTCCCCGTCGACGCCGACGACCCCGACGAGCGCGCCGAGATGATCTGGCAGGACGCCGCCGTCTGCGCCGTCCTCGGCCCCGGCCGCGCCCTGCACACCGCGGGCGCCGCCGCCCGCCCCGGCGGCCGTCCCGCCTGGCCCACCCCGCCCGACGACGCGTGGATCATCTTCACCTCCGGCACCACCGGCCGCCCCAAGGGCGTCGCCGTCACCCACCGCTCCGCCGCCGCCTTCGTCGACGCCGAGGCCCGCCTCTTCCTGACGCACCAGCCCCTCGGCCCCGGCGACCGCGTCCTGGCCGGCCTCTCCGTGGCCTTCGACGCCTCCTGCGAGGAGATGTGGCTCGCCTGGCGCCACGGCGCCTGCCTCGTCCCCGCCCCCCGCGCCCTGGTCAAGGCCGGCACCGACCTCGGCCCCTGGCTCGTGACCCGGCGCATCACCGCCGTCTCCACCGTCCCCACCCTGCTCGCCCTGTGGCCGCAGGAATGCCTGGACGCCGTACGCCTGATCATCGTCGGCGGCGAGGCCTGCCCCGCCGAACTCGTCGAGCGCCTCGCCACCGGCGGCCGCGAGTTCTGGAACACCTACGGCCCCACCGAGACCACCGTCGTCGCCACCGCCGCCCGCATGCTCCCCGGCCGGCCCGTCCGCATCGGCGCCCCCCTCGACGGCTGGGAGATCGCCGTCGTCGACCAGGCCGGAAACCCCGTCCCCTGGCACGAGAGCGGCGAACTGCTCATCACCGGCGTCGGCACCGCCCGCTACCTCGACCCCGCCAAGGACGCCGAGAAGTTCAGCGCCCACCCCGCCCTCGCCTCACCCCGCGTCTACCGCAGCGGCGACCTCGTACGCAACGACCCCGAAGGCCTCGTCTTCCTCGGCCGCGCCGACGACCAGGTCAAACTCGGCGGCCGCCGCATCGAACTCGGCGAGATCGACGCCGCCCTCCAGGCCCTGCCCCACATCCGCGCCGCCGCCGCGGCCGTCCGCAGGACCCCCGCCGGCACCGACCTGCTCGTCGGCTACCTCGTCGCCCACCCCGGCACCACCCCCGACCTCACCACCGCCCGGCACCTGCTGCTCGAACGCCTGCCCGCCCCGCTGGTGCCCGTCCTCGCCCTCGTCGACTCCCTGCCCACCCGCACCTCCGGCAAGGTCGACCGCAACGCCCTGCCCTGGCCGCTGCCCACCACCGCAACCGCCCCCGCCGCGCAGGCCCTGGACGGCACCGCCGGCCGGCTCGCCCGCCACTGGGAACGCCTGCTCGGCACCACCCCCGGCCCGGACGACGACTTCTTCGCCCTCGGCGGCTCCAGCCTCACCGCCGCCCGCCTCGTCTCCGAACTGCGCACCCGCCACCACGGCGTCTCCGTCGCCGACCTGTACGCCCACCCCGTCCTCACCGACCTCGCCGCCCACCTCGACACCCTCGACGCCCTCACCCCCGAGGGCGCCACCGCCCCCGACGGCGCCGCGCCCGGGGACACCGCCGCCACCGCCGCCGCCGCACGCCCCCGCACCGTGCGCCGTACCCCCCGCAGCGCCGGCCTGTGGCAGACCCTCCTGCTCCTCGGCATGTTCTCCCTCGCCGGACTGCGCTGGATCCTCCTGCTCATCGCCCTCGACAACCTCACCGGCAGCCACCTCGCCTGGGCCCCCCACAGCTCCTGGTGGCCCGTCGCCGCCGGCCTGCTCCTCCTCTACAGCGCCCCCGGCCGCACCCTGCTCGCCGCCGCCGGCGCCCGCCTGCTCACCGCCGGCATCCGCCCCGGCAGCCACCCCCGCGGCGGCCACGTCCACCTGCGCCTGTGGGCCGCCGAACGCCACACCGCCATGTTCGGCACCGCCGCCCTCGCCGGCACCCCCTGGGCCCCCCGCTACGCCAGGGCCCTCGGCTGCCGAGTCGGCCCCGGCGTCCAACTCCACACCCTGCCCCCCGTCACCGGCCTCGCCCGCATCGGCGCCCACGCCTGCGTCGAACCCGAAGCCGACCTCGCCGGCTGGTGGCTCGACGGCGACACCCTCCACCTCGGCCGCATCGACATCGGCGAAGGCGCCCGCATCGGCCACCGCGCCACCCTCATGCCCGGCGCCCGCATCGGCGCCCGCGCCGAGATCGCCCCCGGCTCCTGCGTCACCGCCACCACCCCCGTCCCACCCGGCGCCCACTGGACCGGCTCCCCGGCCCGCCCCGCCACCGAAGCCCCCGCCGACTGGCCCACCACCACCGCCCCCGCCCCCCGCGCCCCCCGCGCCTGGAACCTCGCCTACGGCGCCGGCTTCGCCGTCCTCGGCCTCGTCCCGATCATCGCCGCCCTGCCCGCCCTGGCCATCGTCTACCCGATGATCGACACCGACGCCACCCTGGCCGGCGCCCTCCTCCAACTCCTGCCCGCCACCATCCCCCTCGCCGCCCTCACCCTCCTCTGCTACGCCACCCTCATAGCGCTCCTCGTCCGCCTCCTCTCCCGCCCGCTGCGCCCCGGCTTCCACCCCGCCACCGGCCGCGTCGCCTTCTGCGCCTGGGCCGTCAGCCGCCTCAGCGACACCGCCCGGCGCACCCTCTTCCCCTTCTACGCCAGCCTCTTCACCCCCGTGTGGCTGCGCCTGCTCGGCGCCCGCGTCGGGCGCCGCGTCGAAGCCTCCACCGTCCTCGCCCTGCCCGGCCTGATGCGCGTCGACGACGGCGCCTTCCTCGCCGACGACACCCTCGTCGCCCCCTACGAACTGCGCGACGGCTGGATCCACCTCGGCCCCGCCCACGTCGGACGGCGCTCCTTCGTCGGCAACTCCGGCATCGTCGGCCCCGGCCGCCACCTGCCCGCGGGCTCCCTCGTCGGCGTCCTGTCCGACACCCCCGCCCACGCCCCCGAAGGCTCCTCCTGGCTCGGCCGCCCCGCCTTCGCCCTGCCCCGCGTCGCCGACACCGGCACCGAAGGCCGCACCTACGACCCGCCCCGACGCCTGATGTGGGCGCGCGCCGGCGTCGAACTCTGCCGGCTGCTGCCCATCGTCCTCGCCGCCCTGCTCGGCGACCTCGTCCTCGCAGCCCTCCAGGAACTGCGCGACGACTACGGACTCGGCATCGCCCTCGGCACCGCCGGACTCGTCCTGATCGCCGCCGCCGTCACCGCCTGCGCCGTCACCACCGCCGCCAAATGGCTGCTCGTCGGACGCTTCCGCGTCGCCGAACACCCCCTGTGGTCCTCCTTCGTATGGCGCAACGAGCTCTACGACACCTTCGTCGAGGAACTCGCCATGCCCTTCGGCGGCCACACCATCACCGGCACCCCCTACCTCAACGCGTGGCTGCGCAGCCTCGGCGCCCGCATCGGCCGCGGCGTGTGGTGCGAGACCCACTGGCTGCCCGAGACCGACCTGGTCACCGTCGAAGCCGGCGCCAGCGTCAACCGCGGCACCGTGCTCCAGACCCACCTCTTCCACGACCGCGTGATGCGCCTGGGCCCCGTCCACCTCGCCGCCGGCTCCACCACCGGCCCGCACTCCATCGTGCTGCTCAACTCCTCCCTCGGCGCCGGCACCACCGTCGGCCCCGCCTCCCTCGTCATGCGCGGCGAGAACGTCCCCGGCGGCGGACGCTGGCTCGGCAACCCCGTCGCCGCCTGGAACGCCGACCCCGCCCCGCCCGCCGGACGGCGCCGCCGGCGCCGGAGCACCGCCGGGGTGTGACGGGCGGTGTGACGCGTATCACCCTCGCGGGGCGATGAGTTCGCGGTGCGGTCACGGTCTACCCCCGTGACCGCACCGCTTCGCTTTGCCTTTCCGAGAGGAACCGCTCATGACCGCCACCCCCGCTGTGAAGACCGCCGCCGCCGTGAAGGGCCCCGCCTCCTACTTCCCGTCCATCGAGAAGAAGTACGGCCGCCCGATCGAGGAGTGGAAGGACCTCATCCGCACCTCCCCGCTCACCAAGCACATGGAACTCGTCGCCTGGCTCAAGACCGAGCACGGCCTCGGCCACGGCCACGCCAACGCCCTCGTCGCCCACACCCTCGCCGAACGCGCCGCCTGAGAACCCGAGGAAGCGTCAGGGCCGTCGGGGTCGTCGGGGTCGTCAGGCCCCGTTCCGGGGCGCAGGCTGATTCCGTGACCGCGTCGCACGGACGCGGTGCGAGCGGAAGGACGAACATGACGAGCACGCGCGGCCGCGTCGCCGCCCTGCTGGGCGCTCTCGCGGTGGTCGCCGGCACCGCCCTGGCCACCCCCGCCGGCGCCCTGGCCTCATCCGGAGCCGGAGCCTTATCCGGAGCCGGCGACCGCCCCGGCAGCGGGATCACCGGGCGCGCACCCTGCCCGGACGCGCCCGAGTTCACCTGCGGGACCCTCACCGTCCCGCTCGACCACGGCGGCACCACCCCCGGCACCCTGGACCTCGCGGTGGCCGTCTCCGGCAACACCGCGGCGCCCAGGGGAGATCTGCTGTTCCTCACCGGCGGTCCCGGCCAGCCCGGCGTCCCGGCGATCCGGCAGATCGCCGGGAAGCTGGAGCCCGTCCTCAAGGACTACCGCCTGGTGATGTTCGACCAGCGCGGCACCGGCGGCCACGCGCTCCAGTGCCCCGGCCTCCAGGAGGACATGGGCTCCTCCGACCTCGCGCAGCCGCGCAAGCAGTCGATCGCCGACTGCGCCGCCGCCCTCGGCCCGAACGCCCGCTTCTACAGCACCGCGGACACCGTCGCCGACATCGACGCCCTGCGCCGCGCCCTCGGCGACCGGCGCCTCACCCTGGACGGCGTCTCGTACGGCACCATCGTCGCCGTGCGGTACGCGCTCGCCCACCCGGCGCACGTGGCCCGGCTGGTGCTCGACTCGGTGGCCCCGCCCCAGGGTTTCGACCCCCTCGACCTGGCCGCGCTGCCCGCCACCGCCCGGATCCTGCGGGCCGCCTGCCGGGCCACCGGCTGCACCACCGACCCGGCCGCCGACCTCGCCGCCACCGTCCGGCGGTACGGCAACGGGGCGCAGATCCTGAGCGCGCTCACCGGCTACGAGTTCATCGACCCGGACTACGGCGTGGTCCCGGAGATCCTGCACGAGTCCGCCGCCGGGCGGCCCGCCAAGCTCCAGGAGTTCTTCGAGCTCGTCCACCGGGAGGTCGACGCCGCCCCGGCCGAGGACCTCAGCCAGGGCCTGCACGCCGCCACCGTCTGCGCCGACGCGCGCTTCCCGTGGGGCTCCACGGACACCCCCGTCGAGGTCCGGGCGGCCGCGCTGGAGCTCACCCGGCAGCGGCTGACCGCCGAGCAGACCTGGCCCTACGACCCCGCCACCGCGACCGGCCTCGGCAGCCTCCTGGTCTGCCTGGACTGGCCGCGCGAGCGCGTGCCCCCGGCCCCGCCGGCGCAGAGCAAGCTGCCCGACGTGCCGGTGCTGCTGCTCGGCGGCGACCGGGATCTGGGCACGCCGTACGAACTGCTTTACGAGCAGGCCAAGTTGGCTCACAACCAGCAGATCGTGATCGTGCCGGGCGCGGCGCACTCGGTGCAGAACCGGGCGGCGAACCCGGCCGGCCGGCAGGCGGTGTACGACTTCCTGCTGAAGTAGCGGTCGGAAGGCGGGCCGTTCCGGGGTGTGGAGCGGCCCACCCGCGGGCGGCCTCACGAACTCCAGGGTGCCGCAGGGCAGTTCACAGGTCTACACCATTTTGTCCGCAGCTGGCCGAAACCGGCCCCGCCTCCCGCCGCCCCCGCCACCCGGCCACTGCCGCGCCCGCCAGTCCCGCAGGCGCCGCCGGCCCCCCGGGGCCGGGCCGCTGCCGTGCGGCTTCCGGGCTCGGTCAGCCGGTCGGCCGGTCCGGTCGGGCCGTCACTGGTGGGACCAGTACGGGTCGTCCACGGTCGGGGGCGTCACGCTCAGCGGGTACGCGTAGGTGGTCGGCCGGCCGCCCGGAGGGGTGGGGGCCTTGCCGTAGACCTCGGTGCCCGCGTAGTGCACGCCGTTCACGGAGGCCTGGAGGCTCACGCCCGGGGTGTCCATCTCCAGGGTGATGAAGACGCCGTCGGGCGAGGTGGCGGAGATCTGGCGCTCGTCGGTCACGAAGGTGTGGGTGTTGGCGCCGACGAAGTTCTGGAAGGGGCCCACCTCGTAGCCGTGCGCCTTCCAGAACCGGGCGAGCTGGTCGGCGAGAAGCTCGTACTTCGACCGGTCGACCCGGGTCTGGAGCGACCACGTCCGGTACACGGTGGAGGTCGGCATCGGCTCGCCGTCCCAGTGGCCCGGGTCGCGGATGACGTAGTACCAGCCGTCGGAGTGGGCGATCTGCGGGCTGATGGCACCGGCGGCGCCTTCGAGGGCGCTCTGGATGCCGTCCCGGGCCTTGGCGGCGTCCGTGCCGGGATCGTCGTGCCGGGCGACCGGGCCGTAGCCGTGGTCGAAGAGCCACGACCCGGTCGCGGCCGTGCCGATCAGCAGAAGGAGGAGCACGACGCCCAGAACGGCCGGCCACCTGCGGGCCGTGGTGCGGTCGCTGGTCTTCACGTACATCCCCCCGAGTCGGCGCCGATCGTCCTGCCGGCCTTGATCACGAGGCTACGGACGGGCGGCCCGGCAGACCTGAGCACGCGTACTCAGATCCGGGCCCGGGCGCGGTGGACGGGCAGGCCGGAGGGCGGGTGGCCGCCCGCCGGCCGGGACCGGCCGCGGGGGGGGGGGGGGGGGGGGGCGGCGGGCCGCGCGGCCGGGGGCGGGACCCGGGGGGGGGGGGGCGGGCGGGGGGGGGCCGGGCGGCCCCGGGGGGGGTGTTGTCGGGGTGGGGGTTGTGGGGCGGGGGGGGGGCCGACTTCCCGCGCGCGGCCCGGGGCCGCTACCGGGGCGGGGCCGGGATGCCGGCGGAGCGCAGCCCGGCCTCGGTGAGGGCGGTCAGGCGGGCCGAGGCCGGGGCCTCGTCGCCGCGGTGGCGGTCGATCAGCCGGTACCGGGTGGCGGCCCTGGCCCAGGCGCGCAGGCTGTCGGGGTCGCCCAGCAGGGCGGGGTTGGCGAGGTAGTGGTCGGCCATGGCGGCGGCGAGCTCCTCGATCCTCGGATCGTCCGGCCCCCAGGCCCCGGCCTCCTGGCCGCTTCTGGCCAGGTCGACGAACCCCGGGTCGTCCAGGCGGCGTTCGAGCAGGCCCAGGAAGCCGTCGAAGCCCTCCGGCACCAGCGCCCGCGCCAGCACCAGGGCCTCGCGCTGCGCCGCCACGTAGTCGGGGCCGAAGCCGAGCCCGGGCATCCGCTCCAGGACCGCGCAGGCGCGGTCGGGCAGCAGGGCCCGGTCGCCGTCGGCGAGCCGGTGCAGGGTGTCGCGGCGCGCGGTCAGCTCCGCGATCCGCTCGTTCAGCCGCCGCTCCACGTCGGCGAGGGCGGTGGCGAAGCGCTCGCCGTCGGCGTCGAGCAGCGGCCCGATCTCCGCCAGCGGCACCCCGGCGGCGGCCAGCGTCCGGACCTGCACCAGCCGCAGCAACTCGCCCGACCCGTACCGCCGGTAGCCGGAGGAGTCGCGCTGCGGCTCGTCGACCAGCCCCTGCCGGTGGTAGTGCCGCACCGTCTTCACCGTGACGCCGACGTACGCGGCCGCCTGCCCGATCGTGACCCCGTCCGCCCCGTCCGCCCTGTCCGTCATCGCTCCAGCCTGCCGTGCGGGCGGGCCGCCGTGCGACCGGGCCCGGCGCCGAACACCTCGTCGACGAGTCGCCGCTGGGCGCTGTGGAACGCCGCCGCGATGGACACGTCGGGGTCGTCCGCGTAGTTCAGCCCGGCGGTCAGGGTCGTGCCGCCGTCCGGGGAGCCGTACATCAGCGCCGCCGAGCCGATGGTGGCGCCGTTGTGGTGGAAGACGGTGCCGGTGTCCGTGCTCTGGGCGAACAGCCCCAGTCCGTAGCCGGCCGTCGCCTCCGGCGTGCGCATCTCGGCCAGGAGGCCGGGCGGCAGCAGCCTGCCGCCCATCAGCGCGGAGAAGTACGTGTGCAGGTCCCGGGTGGTCGAGATCATGTCGCCGCCGGCGGAGACCCAGGAGGGGTCGTGGCGGGTGACGTCGACCGTGCGCTGCCGTCCGGCGTCCTCGTAGCGGTAGTAGCCGTGGGCGTGCGGCCCGGGGACCTCCGGCGAGGCACCCGGCGCCACGGTGCCGGTCAGCCCGAGCGGCTCCAGGACCAGCCGCCGCAGCTCCTCCGCGAACGGCCGGCCGGCGACCTGCTCGACCACCAGCCGGGCCAGCACGTAGTTGGTGTTGGCGTAGCTCCAGCCCGCCCCGGGCGCGAACCGCGCCGGCCGGGACAGCGACAGCCGCGCCAACTCCTCGGGCCGGTACGTGCGGAAGCGGCCGTCCACCCACTCCTTGCCGCGCCACGGGACGCCCGGCACGAACGTCCCGTCCTCCTCCAGCTCGCCGGTGTGGTTGAAGATCCCGCTGGTGTGCTGGAGCAGCATCCGCACCGTGATCCGCCGGTCCAGCCCGAATCCGGGCAGGTGGTCACCGGCCGGTTCGTCCAGGGCCAGCCGGCCCTCGGCCGCCAGCAGGAGCACCGAGGTCGCCACGAAGCTCTTGGTGGCGCTGCCGATGCGGAAGTGCCCGTCGACCGGTGGCACGCCGTCGCGGCCCAGCTCGCCGGCCCCGGCGCCGGCGACCCACTCGCCGTGCGCGTCGTTCACCCGCACCTGCACCCCCAGGAAACCGGATCCGACGATCTCCTCGATCGCCCGCCGCAGCCCCGGGCGATCCGGACCGTGGCCGCAGTGGTGGGTGGTGGACATGCTGCCCCCTCGCATCGGCTGGGCCCGCTTCGGCATCGGGCCCGGTGGCAGGAGCCTCCACCCTGCCCCGAGGTCAACCTCAACCGTGTTCCAGGTCACAGCCGCCGCTCGCCCGTGCGGGCCGGGGGTGCCCCACCCGACGCGAAGACCCCGACGCGGAGGCCCCGACGCGAAGGCCCCGACGCGAAGACCCCGACAAGGAGGCCCCCGGCCGGGGAAGGCGGTCGGGGGCCGTTCGCTGCCCGCCGTGGCGCACCGGTGAGGTGGCCGGGGGAACGTCGGGTGGTCGGGTGGTCGGGTGGACCCCGGGAGCCGGGGCCGCCTCCGGCGCGATCGGAAAGAAGGCGGCCCCGGCCCCGGTACGGGTTCCGTACGGGCGGGGCATCGACCGCGGATGCCCGTACGGTTGCGGTCGGCACCCATTCCACGACTTCAACAGCACTTGAAGTCAAGCCTCCCGGCCCCCTCACCCGAGGCGAGGCCCCGCCCGAGGGTGGCGCCGCGGGGCCAGGTAGCCTCGCTCCGGCGGGGGACTGCGGAGGACAGACACGGACAAGACGGGCAGGGGCGGGCGGATGACCGAGCAGCACAGCTACTGGCGGGCGTCGGACGGTGCGGCGGTCAGCGCCGCCCAGGCGCACATCGTGTGGACCAGGGCGGCCTACCCCGCGCTGGTGGAGGTGGCGCGCCGCTACCACGCGGTGATCAGCTACGCGGACCTGGCCGAGGCGGTGCAGGAGGCCTCCGGGGTGCGCACCCGGATCCACCAGCGGCACTGGATCGGCAAGGTGCTGTCCCTGGTGATCCGCGAGGCGCACCGGCGCGGCGACCCGCCGCTGACGGCCCTGGTCGTGCACGCCACGGACGGCAGGGTCGGCCCCGGCTACCAGGAGGTGCTGGCGGTCGCCGGACAGCCGCCGGTGGCCGCGGAGATGGACCGCGAACAGCACGCGGCCGCCGCCCGCCTGGCCTGCTACCGGCACTTCGGCGCCGACCTTCCCGCCGACGGCGGCATCCCCGCCCTGGCCCCGCGCCTGCGCGCCACGGTGGAGCGCAAGGCCGCCGTCGCCGCCCCGCCGCGCCCGCCGGCGATCTGCCCGAACTGCTTCCTGGAACTGCCCGCGACCCGGGTGTGCGACTCCTGCGGGACGACCGTCGCACCGTGAGCCGTGAGCCGTGAGCCGTGAGCCGGGAAGCGGGGGCGTGACCGCGGCCGCGCAGGCGCTGCTGGCCGCGCTGCTGCTCCTGCTGTTCGTCCTCGGCCTGGCGACCGTGGCCGGGCGCCGTCTCCGCGGGTGGCGGCAACAGCGGCAGCAGCATCAACAGCGGCAGTAGCGGCAGTAGCGGCAGCGGCGGCCGGCCGAGGACTGAGCGGACGTCGCGTCACACGGTGGCGGGCAGCCGCCCGGGCATCTGCCAGCCCTCGGCGAGGCGGGAGGGCGCCAGGCGCCGCCCGTCACCGAAGAACTCGCAGAACTTCATGATCAGCGGGTCCCAGCCGACCGGGTCGACGTAGTGGCCGCTGCCGGGCACCAGCAGGCTCTCCTCGACGTGGGCGCGCACCACCGTCACCTCGAAGGCGGTGCGCCCGCCGCCCGTCAGCGCCGTCGCCGACTCCACCCGGCACTCCAGCTGCACCGGGCACTCGGCGGCGCGCGGCGCCCGCACCAGGTCGCCGGGCAGCTCGGTCATCCCGGCCGCGGCGAACTTCCGCCGCTCGTGGCGGTAGCCCTGCTTCAGCCGGTACTCGGCGATCTGCGGGGTGGCGGTCAGCAGCGCGAGGGCGTCCACGGCGTCCACCTGCGCGGAGGAGGGCAGGTTGAGCACGCACTCGCCCTCGCGCCGCAGGTTGGCGGCGGTCTGGGAGCTGTCGCCGAGGCCCAGCATGCAGGACTGCCCCAGCCACCACGCCGAGGACATCGGCATGAGGTTGGCGCTGCCGTCCTCGTTGCGGGAGCCGATCAGCACCACGGGGGTGCCGAAGTACAGGACCTTGAGATCGATGACCTTGTGCACGGGAACTGCCGTCCTCGGGATGGGGAATCGTTGCTGGTCAACGACTCTGCCCGGGCCCGCCCGGGGGCGCTGGCGGTGATCGGACATCGCGTTCCCGCAGGTCCGGCGGGTCCCGCAGACCCGTCAGGTCCGGCAGGTCCCGCGGGTTCCGCAGGTTCCGAGGACGGCAAGACCCGCTGCGGCGGGCGCCGCGTCAGCCCACCGGCCCCTGGGCGGCCACCAGCCGGGCCCGGCCGTCGCGCAGCCGGTAGGACAGGCCCACCACGGCCACCTTCCCCTCGGCGACCCGCGCGGCCAGCGCCTGCGAGCGCTCCACCAGCAGGTCCACGGTCTGGCGGATGTGCTCGTCCACGATCCCGTCACGGTCCTCGATGCCCGCCGCCTTGGCGGACAGCACGCTCGGGGTCACCCGCTCCACCACGTCCCGGACGAAACCGCCCGGCATCTGCCCCTGCTCCAGGGAGTCCAGCGCCGCCGCCACCGCGCCGCAGGAGTCGTGACCCAGCACCACCACCAGCGGGCAGTCCAGCACGCTCACCCCGTACTCGATGCTGCCCAGCGCCTCCGCACCGGTGACGTGCCCGGCGGTGCGCACCACGAACAGGTCGCCCAGACCCTGGTCGAAGATGATCTCGGCGGCCAGCCGGGAGTCCGAACAGCCGAACAGCACCGCGAAGGGCCGCTGCGCCGGGGCGAGCGCCGCGC
Source organism: Kitasatospora sp. NPDC058444 (assembly GCF_042721415.1). Lineage (NCBI taxonomy): Bacteria > Bacillati > Actinomycetota > Actinomycetes > Kitasatosporales > Streptomycetaceae > Kitasatospora > Kitasatospora sp. NPDC058444. The sequence goes on from NZ_JBHXLL010000017.1 coordinate 143,489, forward strand.
GGCGCCCGGCGTCCTGGTTGGGGTGCTCGGGGCTGCCCCCGACGAACCGGGCGTTGCCCTGCATCATCAACCGCAGTGCCTGGGCGGGGTCGGTGAGGAAGTCGTCGGTCGGGCCGTCGAGCGGGCCGGGCTCGGGCGCGGTTATCGGTGTGGGGATCATGCCTGCACCCTAGATCGCCGCAGGTGGAGTGCGCAGCCGGGGGTCAAGGGTCGGACGGCCCCATGGGCGGGCCCGTACGACCCCGTGCGATCCGCGCGCGACCTCCGTACGGCCTCATGCGCCCCCGTGCGTACCGCCCCCGGGGCGCGCCTAAGGGCTCAAGGGCTGCGGGGCTGCGGGGCTACGGGGCGGGGCGCAGGGCGAGGACGGTGACGTCGTCGCGGCTGTGGCCCCCGCTCCAGCGGCGGGCCCGCCGGTCGAGGGCCTCGGGCAGGGCGTCGGCGGGGGTGGCGGCGAGGTCGGCCAGGCCCTGTTCGACCGGGTAGAACGTGCCGGAGGCGTCCTGGGCCTCGGTGATGCCGTCGGTGAGCAGGACCAGCACCCCGTCCCCGGGCAGTGCGAAGCGCCGTACCGGGCGCGGCTCGCCGGTCGCGGCCAGGGCGGCGAGGCCGAGCGGGATGCCGGCGTCCAGGGGGACGGGCTCCACGCGGCCGTCGGGGTGCAGCAGGTAGGGGGAGAGGTGGCCGCAGTTGACGGCCCGTACCTCGGTGGCGGAGCCGTCCCGGGGCCGGGCCCCGTTCCCGTTCGCGTTCCCGTTCGTGTTCGCGTCGGGGCTCTCCCTGTTCCCGTCGGGGCTCTCGCCGTTCCCGTCCGGGCCGCCGACGCACAGCACGGTGGCGGTGACGAACCGTTCCTGCTCGCCGCTCTGCACCGCGTACGCGTTGTGCCGCTCCACCGCCGCCTCCAGGGCATCGGCGACGGCGGGCAGCCGCGGCTCGCGGAAGGCCGCCTCCCGGAAGGCGCTCAGCACCGCGAAGCCCGTCCCGATCGCGGGCAGGCCCTTGCCCTGGACATCGCCGACCAGCACCCGGGTGCCGTGCGGGGTCTCCGCGACGTCGTACAGGTCGCCGCCGACCATGGCGTCCTCCTCCAGCGGCCGGTACAGCCCGTCCAGGCGCACGTCCGACGTGGTGACGGGCAGCGGGCGCAGCAGCTGGCGCTGGAGGGCGACGGCGACCTGCCGCATCCGGGACAGCTGCCGCTCGCGCCGCACCCGCCGCGCGCACAGGGCGATCACGGCGCCCTCGGCGGCGATCACACCCACCAGGGTGCCCAGCCGGGCCGACAGGTCACCGGGCGGGACCAGCACCGAGTGGACCACGATCACCGCGGTCACCCACACCGAGACGGCCACCGTCTGGGCGACGGTGCCCAGACCCGCCAGCAGCGCCGGCAGGAACACCAGCAGCAGCACCAGGCGGGAGACGGTGCCGCTGGCCGCCTGGACGAGCAGCACCGCGGCGGTGGCGGCCAGCACGCCGAGCACCACCGCCCGGTTGCCGGGCGCGCGCGGGGCGATGGACTGCTGGTCGTTGCCGTCCACCCACGCCGCCCTCTCCGCCGTCCGGCCGTCCCTCCAGGGTGGTCGGCGCGGCGGGACGGACGCGAGCGGGCTGCGCCGGGCGGGGGACGCGGGGCGGGGGACGGCGTGTGTCGGCGGCGCTCGGTACGGTGGCCGGTGTGTCCTCCCCGTCCTCCCCGTCCACCACGCCCTCCTCCCCGTCCTCCCGCGCGACCCCCGCGGGCCGGGTGCCGCTCGACGACCTGGTGCGGCTGCGCCGGGCCCGGGACCGGATGGACCGCGAGTACGCGCAGCCACTGGACGTGCCGGCGCTGGCCCGTACCGCGCTGATGTCCTCCGGCCACTTCTCGCGCAGCTTCCGCGCCGCCTACGGCGAGACCCCGTACAGCTACCTCATGACCCGCCGGATCGAGCGGGCCAAGGCGCTGCTGCGGCGCGGGGACCTGAGCGTGACCGAGGTGTGCATGGCGGTGGGCTGCACCTCGTTGGGCTCCTTCAGTACCCGCTTCACCGAGCTGGTCGGCCAGAGCCCCAGCGCCTACCGGGCCGGCGACCACGAGCCGGGCGCGGCGATCCCGGCCTGCATCGCCAAGATCCGCACCCGCCCGGTGCGCCGCGCGGAGACGAAGGAGACGAAGGGGGCTCTGGGGGAGGAGGACGGCGGCCCCGGTGCTCCCGTAGCGTGACGGACATGAGCATCGAACTCGCGCAGTGCTTCATCGCCGTCGACGACCACGACCGGGCGCTCGCCTTCTACCGCGACGTCCTCGGCTTCGAGGTGCGCAACGACGTCGCCTTCGAGGGCATGCGCTGGGTCACCGTCGGCTCGCCCGACCAGCCGGGCGTGGAGATCGTCCTGGAGCCCCCGCTGGCCGACCCGCACGCTTCCGAGACCGACCGCCAGGTCGCCGCCGAACTCCTCGCCAAGGGCCTGCTGCGCGGCGTCATCTTCCGCACCGACGACTGCGACGCCACCTTCGAGCGGATCCGGGCGGCCGGCGCCGAGGTCCTCCAGGAGCCGATGGACCAGCCCTACGGGGTGCGCGACTGCGCCTTCCGCGACCCCTCGGGCAACATGCTGCGCTTCAACCAGCCGCGCCGGCGGTAGCCGCCGCCGGGTCCGGGCAGCAGTCCGGCCCAGGCGAGCGGGCACAGGAGCAGGACGGTCACGGCCAGGACGGCCAGGACGGGCAGGGCGGCCGGGATCGGGCGCAGCGGCGCGCGGGCGCGTTCGCGCAGGCAGACGGCCCGACGGGTGTACCGGTGCGGCACGATGGTGCGATGGAGAGCACTCGACAGACAGTCAGTTCCGGTTCGCCCCTCGAGCCGCGGATCGGTTTCTCCCGGGCCGTGCGCAAGGGCAACCACGTCGCGGTTGCGGGCACCGCCCCGATCGGCGAGGACGGCACGACGGTCGGCCAGGGCGACGTCCACGCCCAGACCGTCCGTTGCCTGGACATCGCCGAGGCCGCCCTGCGGGAGACGGGTGCCACGCTCGCGGACGTCGTGCGGACCCGCATCATGCTCACCGACATGAGCCGGTGGCGGGAGGCGGCGCGCGCCCACGGCGAGCGCTTCGCGCAGATCCGCCCGGTCACCACCTTCGTGGAGGTGTCGCGCTTCATCGACGAGCGGTGGCTGGTGGAGGTCGAGGTGGACGCCGTCATCGGCTAGTGGGGCGCCGGGCGGGCCGGCGGCGGGCCGGTGGGGGAATGAACTGCGCGATGGGTACTGTTGTCGCAGGTAGAGATACCCCCACCCGTATTTTTTCGGGCACCTGGAACCCCCGGACGCCCGAGAACGGAGCCCCACGTGAACCGCCCCGCCGAAGCCGTACGGCCCGCAGAGCCGCCCGCCGCACCGCCCCCCGACGCCCCCGCGAACGGCGGCGCCCCCGCGGGAGCCGCCCGGCCCGGGCCGCTCGGCCGCCTCGGCGTCTGGTCCACCCGGCACTTCAAGGCCGTCCTGGTCGGCTGGCTGATCGTCGTCATCGGCCTCGGCGCCTTCGCCCCCAAGGTCACCACCGCGCTGTCCGGCGCCGGCTGGCAGGCCAACGGCTCCCAGTCCGTCCAGGTCCGCGAACTCGCCGAACAGCACTTCGCCGGCAACGCCTCCTCCGCCATCCAGATCGTCGTCGCCGCCGACCGCCCCGTCACCGACCCGGCCGTCCGGCAGGTGATCACCGAGGCCGGCGACCTCGCCGCCGCCGACCCCCGGATCTCCACCGTCATCGCCCCCCAGCCCGGCGCCACCATCAGCCCCGACGGCCGCACCGCCGTCCTGCTCGCCGGCGCCAAGGCCTCACCCGACGACATGGTCCGCGCCGCCGACGACCTCAAGGAACCGCTCGCCGCCCTCGCCACCGACGGCGTCAGCGTCCACGCCACCGGCGCCTCCGTCCTGTGGAGCGACTTCAACAAGGCCAACCACGACGCCATGATGAAGTCCGAGTTCATGTCCTGGCCGGTCACCCTCGCCATCCTGGTGCTCGCCTTCGGCTCCCTCGTCGCCGCCGGCCTGCCCCTGCTGCTCACCATGGCCGGCCTCGCCGCCTCCGCCGGCTCCCTGGTGCTGATCAGCCACCTCTTCCCGGTCTCCGTCTGGGCGATGAACTTCGCCATGATGTTCGCCCTCGCCCTGGGCATCGACTACGCGCTCTTCCTCGTCGTGCGCTACCGCGCCGCCCGCCGGGCCGACCGGGGCGCCGACCGGGGCGACAAGGGCGCCGAGCGGGCCGACCGGAGCGACAGCGCCGACAAGGGCGCCGACCGGGGTGCCGTGCGCGCCGTCGCCGAGACCATGGACACCGCGGGCAAGGCCGTCCTGCTCTCCGGCGCCACCGTCCTGGTCAGCCTCTCCGCCGTGATGCTCGTCCCCTCCCCGGCGTTCCGCTCGATGGCCGGCGGCATCATGCTCGCCGTCCTCTTCGTCCTCGCCGCCACCCTCACCCTGCTGCCCGCCGTCCTCGGCAAGCTCGGCCACCGCATCGACGCCCTCGCCCTGCCCTGGTCCAAGTCCGCCGCCCCCGCCTCCCCGCGCTTCGCCGCCTGGGGCGAACGCCTGTGGAAGCACCCGCTGCGCTACGGCGCCCTCGCCCTCGCCGCACTGATCGCCCTCGCCGCCCCCGTCATCGGCCTGCGCACCGCCATGCCGTCCATCGCCGTCCTGCCCGAGGACGCCAGCGCCCGCGCCGGCTACACCGCCGTCCAGCAGGCCTTCGGCCCCGGCGCCCCCGGCACCCTGCAGATCCTCACCCCCGCCGACCGGGCCGCCGACGTCGCCGACCGGGTCGCCGCCACCCCCGGCATCGCCGCCGCCATGCCCGCCCAGCCGGCCGCCGACGGCTCCGGCTGGTCGATGATCCAGGCCGTGCCCACCGTCGACCCCTCCAGCCCCGACCTCGCCCACACCGTCCACACCCTGCGCGCCGAACTGCCCGCCGACGCCATGGTCGGCGGCGCCGCCGTCGAGAACCTCGACCTGCAGCACCTGCTCACCGAGAAGACCCCGCTGGTCATCGGCGTCGTCATGGCCCTCGGCTTCCTGCTGCTGCTCGCCGCCCTGCGCGCCCCGCTCATCGCCGCCCTCGGCACCGCCGCCAGCCTGCTGTCCACCGGAGCCGCCTTCGGCGTCGCCCGCCTGGTCTTCCAGGACGGCCACGGAGCCGGCCTGCTGGGCTTCACCCCCCAGGGCTTCCTCGACGGCTGGGCGCCGGTGTTCTTCTTCGCGATGATCTTCGCCATCGCGATGGACTACACCGTCTTCCTCCTCGCCTCCGCCAAGGAGCACTACGAACGCACCGGCGACCCCCGCGCCGCCATGACCGGCGCCCTGGCCCACTCCGGCCGGGTCGTCTTCGCCGCCGCCGGCGTCATGGTCGCGGTGTTCTTCACCTTCGCCCTGTCCGGCCCGCTGCCGCCCAAGGAGATGGGCATCGTGCTCGGCACCGCCGTCCTCCTCGACGCGGCCCTGGTGCGCCTCGTCCTGCTCCCCGTCCTGCTGCGCCTGACCGGGCACGCGGCCTGGCACACCCCCCGCCGGCTGGACCGGGTGCTGCCGCGGATCACCTTCTCGCACGGCTGACGGCCGGCCCGACGCCTACGCCCCTGCCCCCGGCGGTCCACCGGGGGCAGGGGCGTACGGCGTCAGCGGCCCGGGCGTGGCGTGGCGTGCGCGGCAGGGCCCTGGGTCTCAGACGGCCGCGGCCCGCGGCGCCGGCACCACGGCCGACAGGTCCCGCTCGGCGATCGACGGATCCGCCAGCAGCACCTCGCGGGCCGCCCTCAGCACCGGACCGCCGCCCGCCAGGGCCAGGTCCTTGGCGGCCAGACGGACCGGGAAGTCCGACTCCGTGCTGAACGCCCGGGCCACCACCCCCGCGAGCGGCCCGACCGACAGCACCTCCCGCACCTGCTCCCGCGGCACACCCAACTCATCGGCCACCGCCACGACTTCACCCAGGGCGGTGACAGAGGCGACGATCGCGCCGATCACCACCACCTTCAGCGCCGCGCCCGAACCCGGGCCGCCGCAGCGCCGCACCCGGCCCAGCCGCTCCAGGACCGGCTGCGCCCGGTCCACGTCCGCGTCCTCGCCGCCCGCGAAGACCACCAGGTCCCCGGTGGCCGCCGGGCCCACACTGCCGATCACCGGCGCGTCCACCAGGGCGACGCCGTCCGGCAGCCGGTCGCGCAGCTCGGCGGTGGCCCGCGGGCCGATCGAGGACATGTCGATCCACAGCGCGCTCGGCGCCAGCTGTGCCGCGCACCGCCCGGCGACCTCCGCGACGGCTGCCGGGTCGGACAGCATGGTCACGACGACGTCCGCGCCGCGCACGGCCTCGGCCGGGGTGGCGGCCACGGTGACGCCGCCGGGACGGTCCTCGGATCGGTCCTCGGTGCGGTTCTCGGTGAGGCCGTCGGCACGGCCGGGGGAGCGGTTCCAGACGGTCAACGGGTGGCCGGCGGCGGCGAGTCGGCGGGCCATCGGCAGGCCCATCCGGCCCAGCCCCAGAAATGCGATCTTCTCCATGGCCCTCACGTTAGGCAGCCGCCAGCCAGGCGACAAACGAATGTCCCGCATGGTAGCCATGCATCATGGACATGGCTTGGCTGGACGTCTTCCGCACCGTCGCACACCTGGGCTCCTTCACCGCCGCCGGCGATCGGCTGGGCTACACCCAGTCCGCGATCTCCCGCCAGATCGCCACCCTGGAAGGGGAGTTGGGAACCCCTCTGTTCGACCGGCTGGCGCGCGGAGTGCGGCTGACCGAGCACGGCCGCGCCCTGCTGCCGCACGCCGAGGCGATGCTGGAACGGCTCGACACCACCCGGCGCGACCTGACCGCCCTCACCGAACTCACCGCCGGACAACTGCGGGTGGGCGCCTTCGACAGCGCCAACGCCGCCCTCGTCCCCGACGCCCTCGCCGCCTTCCGCGCCGCCCACCCGGACGTGGCGATCAGCCTCACCGAGGGGCTGGCGGAGCGCCTGCTGGACCTGCTCGACCAGGGGTCCATCGACCTCGCCCTCGTCGCCTCGTACACCGAACCCGCCGACGACAGCGACCGGTTCGACTACCGCCCGCTGATGGAGGACCCGGTGCTGGTCGCCCTCCCGCGCGGACACCGCCTCGCCAGACGCCGCCGCCTGCGGCTGGCCGAACTCGCCGACGAGCCCTGGATCGCCGCCCGCCGCCACGCCGAATCCACCCTCCTCGCCGCCTGCGTCCGCAGCGGCTTCCAGCCCCGCATCGAGTACACCGTCGCCGCCTGGACCGCCAAACTCGGCCTGGTCGCCGCCGGGTTGGGCGCCACCCTCATCCCCTCCCTCGCCGCTCGCGTCACCCGACCCGGCATCGCCCTCGTCCCCCTCCACCCGGACGACACCCCGGTCCGCCAGGTCCACACCGTGACCCGCCGCGGCCGGCGGACGCCGCCGGCGGCCGAGGCCTTCGAAGCCCTCCTGCGCGAGCGGGAGGCGCCCCGCTGACGCTGTGGGGCGAGGACGGCGGCCACGGCGCCGACCGGAGGGCCGCCACCGTCGGCGTCGCCGGCGGTGCCGACTCCCACCGCCGGGCCCCGTTCACCCGAGGGCCCGCGATCACCCGGCCGCGGGCCCTCGGGCGGCCCGCTCCCTCAGCAGACGGTGTCCGCGGCCGGCAGGGCGCCCGTGGACAGGTAGGTGTCGACGGCCCCGTCGGCGCACGCGTTGTAGGCGTTGAGGTAGAGGGTGTGGACGCGGCCGGGGACGGTGACCAGGCGGGATCCGGACAGGCGGGAGTGCAGGGCCAGGGCGCCCGGGTAGAGGGCGTGGGTGTCGCCGGTGGCGTGGAGCTGGAGGGCGGGGACGGCGGTGCGGACCTCGACGGTCGGCTCCAGCGGGGCGCTGCGCCAGGAGGCGCACGGGGTGGGGCCGTTGTAGACCGGGCCGAAGACCGGCTCGGTGGCGCGGGAGCGCTCGACGGCGTCGCGGTACCACCCGGCCGAGCGCGGCATCGCCACGTCGTCGCACAGGACGGCCAGCGTGGAGGCGAGGCCGGCGCCGGCGTCCGGGCCGGGGGAGAGGAGCAGGGTCAGCAGCTGGTGCAGGGCCGGGCCCGCCTGGACCGGCTTGCCGTCGGCGGCGTCCAGCAACTGCCGCAGCACGTCCGCGCACAGGGCGCTGTCGCGGTCGTCGCTCAGGCAGACCGCGAGCAGGACCGGCAGCAGGGCGCCGTCGAGCCGGAAGCCGTCGACGGCGATCGGCGCGGCCTCGGCCCGGCGCACCAGGCCCTCGACGGTGGCCCGCACCGCCGCCGGCGTGGCGCCCAGACGGTAGACGGCGTCCTGCGGCGCGGCCCAGGCCGCGAAGTCGTCCAGGGCACGCTCGTTGGCGCCGGCCATGTCCTGGAACGCCCCGACGCCGTAGCGCGCCGGGTCGAGGGCGCTGTCCAGCACCAGCCGGTCCACGCGCTGCGGGAACAACTGCGCGTACACCGCGCCCAGCAGCGCGCCGTAGGACTGCCCGAAGAAGGACGTCCGCTGCTCGCCCAGCGCCGCGCGCAGCACGTCGATGTCCCGGGCGGTGTTGCGGGTGGTCAGGTGGGGGAGCAGATCGGGGTACTTGTTCCAGCAGGCGTCCGCGTCGGCCTTGGCCAGGCGCCAGGCCTGCTCGAAGCCGCCCCGACCGGTGCCGGTGCCAGTGCCGGTGCTGTTGCCGCTGCCGACCGAGCGAAGCCAGGTGCCGCGTGTCAGACCGCAGTTCAGGCCCTCGCTGGCGCCGACCCCGCGCGGGTCCATGCCGATGATGTCGTAGACCGCCGCCGTGCCGGGCGCCAGCTGCTCCCGCAGCGCGAGCGGCATGTCCAGCCCGCGGTCGCCGGGGCCGCCGGGGTTGGTCTGCAGGACGCCCCGGCGCTTGGCCGGATCGGCGGCCCTGATCCGGGAGACGGCCAGGGAGAGGGTGCGGCCCCGCGGATCGCGGTAGTCCAGCGGGACGGTCAGGGCCGCGCACTCGGCGCCGGCGGCCGCCAACTGCGGCTCCTGGCACGGAGACCAGGCGAGCGGCTGACGGTGGAAGCGCTCCAGCCGGTCGGCGTCGGCCGAGTCCGCCGAGGAAGCAGGGGAAGCGGAGGACGCGGAGGGTCCAGCGGAGGGTCCAGAGGCCGCGGTGGCCGCGGAGGAGGCGGGGGTGGCTGCGGTGAGCACGGTGGCCGCGGACAGGGCGAGGGCGGTGGCGAGCGCCGGTGCGGTCTTCATATCGGCCAGCCTAGAAGGGAGTTGACCACCGCCCCGGGACCGGGCCCCGGAACCGCCTTGACCTCAAGCCGACTTGAGGTCCTACGGTCGGTCGCGTCCAGAAGATCAGCACGAGGAACGAGCACCCGACATGACGATCAAGAACTACGAGCCGCAGATCATCGCCGCCCAGCCCATCGGCGCGTGGACGGGCGAGCTCTACCGCCGCCTGGTGGTCGACGGCCTGCGCGGACAACTGGCGGTCGAGAACCTCACCCAGCCCCACTGGTGGACGCTCAACCACGCCGCCGGCCGACCCGGCGGATGGACCCGCACCACCCTGACCGAGCGCCTCACCCCCTACGACAACCAGAACACCGCCTTCGACACCGTCTACGACGACCTGATCGCCCGCGGCTGGCTGACCGAGGACGCCGACGGCGCCCTCACCCTCACCGAGGAGGGCGAGGCCGGCCGCCTGCGCGCCCGCGAACGCAACCTGACGATCAACGAACGCGCCCACCAGGGCATCGACACCGACGACTTCGTGACCACCGTCAACGTGCTGCGCCGCATGGTGGCCAACCTGGGCGGCAACGGCAACCTCCCCGACTGACCGCCCCCCGGCGCGGAGCAGGAGCGGGAGCGAATTGACCCATGGAAACGGTCACCGATTGCCACCTGAACAGCGGTCTTTCCGGCCGTAGGTTGGTCACATGACGACGACGAAGAACACCACCGCCCCCGTCCTGACCCGCTGCGCCGAGGCCGAGACCTGCACCGACCCGAGCTCCACCATGACGCTGCTGGCCGACTCGGCCCCGACGGAGGGCGGCTTCACCGTCTACCGCTCCGCCTTCGCCGCCGGCGCCCCCGGAGCGCCCGCCCACTTCCACACCCGGGCCTGGGAGCTCTTCTTCGTGATCGGCGGCTCGCTGCGGGTGCTCGTCGGCGAGGAGGTCACCGTGCTGGGCGCGGGCGACTTCCTCGCCGTGCCCCCGCACACCCCGCACGCCTTCGCCGCCGCCCCCGGCGCCGAGGCCGACGTGCTGTGCGTGTTCACCCCCGGCATGGACCGCTTCGACTACCTGCGCCTGCTGGGCAGCGTCATGCGCGGCGAGAGCGACCCGGGCGCGATCGCCGCCTCGGCGGAGCGCTTCGACAACCACTACGTGGACAGCCCGGCCTGGCGGGCGGCGCTGGCGGGCGACGGCGCCTGAGCCCGCCGGGCGCCCGAACCCGGCCCGCCGGCCGCCCGAACCTGCCCCGCCGGCCGCTCGACGGGCCGGGTCCGCCCGGGTGTGGAACGGTGGTAGCCCGGGGGTGTCCCGGTTGCGAGAGGAGTGGCCATGTCGTCGAAGCGCCGCCGCAAGAAGAAGGCCAGGGCCAGGCGCGGGGCCAACCACGGCCGCCGCCCCCAGTGCTGAGCCGCGGGTGAACGGGTGAACGGGTGAGGGCGCCCGGACGGCCCTCCCGGCCGCTCCGGGCGCTACCCGATGAAGCCCCGGGCCCCGAAAACAGTCCCCCTCCCCAGAGGCCGGCTCAGAGCCGCCCGCGCCCCAGGAAGCCGCCGCGCGCCACCTTGTGGTACTGGCAGTAGCCGACCCAGTCCGCGCCGAAGTCCAGCTCCAGGACCACGCCCCGCCCGTCCGCGCGGGCCTCGCCCAGCAGCCGCGCCGCGTCCGCGTCCGCCGGGGTCTGCTCCCACACGAAGAGCCGGTTGATGTACGGGCCGGCCGGGATCGGGTCCCGGTGCGGGATGCCGTCCCGGTCCCAGGTCAGCTTCGCACCGGGACTGGACAGGCACGGGAGATCCATCCGCCAGCCGTCGGCGTCGACGCCGCCGTCGCGGTACCAGCGCAGCGCGTGGTCGAGGCTCCCGTGCGGGTCCGGCCCCTGGCCCTTGGCCTGCCACTCGGCCACGCCCGCCGCCGCGATCCGGGGCAGGACGTCGACGATGTCCTCCCGGACGACGAAGTAGGCGCGGGCGTAGATCCGGCAGACCAGCAGGGTGTCCCGGGGGTGGTCCCGGCCATGGAAGGTCGGCCGGGTGGACTGGTCCAGGACCTGGGTCAGCACGTGCTCGACCCCCTCCACCGCCCCCAGCGCCTCGACCACCGCCCGGATCCGCTCCCGCTCGGCCGCCCGGGCCGCCCGCGCCGTCGGCGAGCCGATCAGCTTCAGCTTGCGCCGCTCGGTGGGCCAGCGCAGCGCCCACTGCTCCTGCACACCGTTGAGGAGCGGATTCAGAAGCATGCCGATGAGAAGGACCAGGTTCGTCGCCAGCTTCTCCAGGAAAGTCTTCACCAACAGGGGTCCTCTCGGGTCGCACGCGCGTCTGCGAGCACACCCTGTCCCGTCCGCCCCCCGGCCCGCAATCCACTCCCGTACTCAACTCCCCTCCGTGTCCGACCAGTTGCCGAGCGCCTCCGCCACGGCCCCGGGCCGAAGCGGAAACACGGGGCGATCGTCGGTGGCGTGGCCTACGGTGGCGTCATGGACGAGTACGCGGTGCCGATCCTGCCGAGCCGGGACCTGGACGAGACCCTGGAGTTCTACGCCCGACTGGGCTTCGAACCGCGCGGTCGCTGGGACGGCGAGGACGGCGAGGACGGCTACCTGATCCTCGCCCGGGGCACCGTCGAACTGCACTTCCGCCGCGACCCCGGCGTGGACCCGCTGGCCACGGCCGGCAGCTGCTACCTGCACGTCCGGGACGCGGACGCACTGCACCGCGACTGGGCCGGACCGGCGTGCCCGCCGACCCGGCCACCGGCAGCCGCCTGACCCCGCCCGCCGACACCGCCTACCGGACACGGGAGTTCGCCATGGTCGACCGCAGCGGCAACCTGCTGCGGATCGGCAGCCCGCGCGGGTCCCGGTAGGGTTCCGCGCCCGCGTCCGCATTCGTACCCGTACCCGTACCCGCGCCCGCGCCCGTATTCGCACCCCGTTTCCGCGGCGGCGCAGGCCGGCCTTTCAGGAGCGTACGAGCGGCGCGCTCCCGGGAACGGGCGGGTGCGCACGGGAGCGGCGCACGCGGGTGACGAGGAACCAGAGGCAGGTCAGCAGGGCCATGGTGGAGAACACCGCGATGAGCAGCTGTGTGTCGGGCAGGTCGTCGTCGGGATAGTGGGTGCCCGCCACGCGGGCCGACGCCGGGTGGTCCGCGGCCACCTCCAGGGGGACGGTCACGCCGGGGCCCGGGTCTTTGACGAGGTGCCTGAAGTTCAGCGAGGTCGTGCTGTACTCGCGCTCACCGGCCCGGTACGTGACGGTGTATTCGACTCCGCCCTTCGCCCGCTGCCTCTCGGCGCTGATGGTGGCGTCCACGCGCAGCGTCGAGGCGTCGATGCGGTCTGCCGCCCGATGCTGCGCGAGCAGGCCGGACAGGCTCAGGCCGAGCACCAGCAGCGCGAGTGCCGTTCCCGCCAGTGGCAGTGGCCACGCCAGGCGGACGAGTTTTCCCATGGCCCCGACGGTAGCCGCCAGGGCCGGGTCGGATCCACGGCGTCACGACAGCGGTTCGGCGGGGCCCGTGTCGTCCCGTCGGGCGAGACGGGCAGGCCGGGCGGCCACCTTGCGCCGCCGCCCCGATCCTCGGCGGAAGTCCTCGATAACGCGGCCGATGTTCTCCGGGTTTCGCGAATTCCCCCCGGCCCGCGTACGCGGCGCCTAGGTTGATTTGCCGACACCATTCCTGAAGGCATCCGCTATGACCGGTCCGTGATGGTTGGTCCACATAGACCCTGGGTTCTGCCTTATCAGTTCGCCATCTTTACTTGACACTTATGCGCGGGAACGAGAAAGATCCGCGTCGATTACGCGAAGATCGATGGCCCCGGGGGGAGCGCGGTGTCGACTGAGATATCCGGGCACCTCCATCGGAGTCCGATCCCCCCTCCAAACCGTGGGCCGAGCGGCGGCTTCCTGCCGCCCGGCCCACGGTTTGCCATATCCCCTTGAATTCCGAGGAGTTGTTCCACCCCATGAGCAGGAAGAGGTCGGTGCCGCGGCTGTCGGCCCGCACCAGGGTGTCCGCGGTCATCGCGGGAACGCTGGTCGGGTCGCTGCTGCCGGCACTGCCGCTGGCCGCCGTCGCGGCGGCCGCGGAACCGTACAGCAAGCCCTCGGCGGTCTCGCCCGAGAAGCCGGTCAAGGGCTCGGACGCCAAGGCCAAGGGCCGCAAGGCCGACACCACCGTCAGCAGGACGGACGGCAAGCACGGCGCCCTGCCCGGCGCGGGCAGCGCCACCGTCGACGTGCCCGGCGAGAAGGGCAAGGCCGTCAAGGCCGGCGCGCTGCCGGTCGCGCTCTCCTCCGCCGGCTCGGCGGGCAAGGCGAAGGTCGAGCTGCTCGGCCAGGACGCCGCCGCCAAGGC
>NZ_JBHXLL010000018.1:0-156106 GCF_042721415.1 Kitasatospora sp. NPDC058444
CGCGGGCCGCGCCGCCGCCGGCGCGGGCCCGGCGGGCGGGGGCCGCGGGGGGGGGGGGGGGGCCCCCCCCCCGGGGGGGGGGGGGGCGGGGGGGGGGGGGGGGGGGGGGGGGGGCCCCCCCCCCCACGCCTCCCCCGGTCCCTTCCGGCAGAGCGTCCGGTTTTCCCCGGCTCGTTCCGGCGCGCTCCGGCTCCTACGCCAGGGCGCTCCAGTACGGACAGCAGACGTACGGCAGCGGCGGCGCGCAGTGGTCGACGCTCCCGGACAGCACCGGGCCCCGCTCCGAGCGGGCCACACCGGGCGAACTCGCGGTCAGCCCGACCTCGCCCGACTCGCCGAAGCGCAGCGCCAGCCGGTAGCCGTCCGGGGTGCTCGCGGCGACACCCGGACACTCCCGGCCGGCGTTCAGCGAGGTGATCGTCCAGCCGCGCCGCCGCCAGTGCCGCTCCACCGCGTCCGCCAGCACCGCCCGCCGGGGCAGCGAGACGACGGTGAGCAGGTCCCGGCCCCGGGTGACGTACCAGAGCAGCTCCGACTCGCGCCCCGGAAGCGGCAGCCGCGCCCCCGCCCGTGCGGGCGCCCCCTGCCAGACCGGCGCCGGCCGGACGGCGTCCAGGGTGTCCTGGAGCAGCGTCTCGCAGCGTTCGGCGGCGTCGAGTTGATCGGCCGTCACCCCCGGCTCCGACCCGGGGCCGGTCCCCGACCGCCGGTCCCGCGCGGCCCGCGCGCCTCCGGGGCCGCCACCCGGGCGTCCGACGTTCAGTTCGGCACCACCTGACTGCACAGGGCCCCTCCGTACTCCTCCCGGTGTTCAACCCGGGCAGGCATTCCGTCACTGCTTGGACGGCGGGCGGGTACGGGCAGTTCCCCTCCCGGTTCCGTCCCTCACCGTTCCCACACCTTCGAAATGCACTGCACGGTGTAGTTGAACCACTGATCTGCACCGTGTAGTTTACTTTCCATGCCGGCCGGCCGGACCGCAACCGCCGCCCGGCCGCCCGCAGCGCGCCTTCTGACCCGCCGTCGGGCCGCCCGCAGCGCGCCTTCCGACCCGCCGTCCGACCCCTTTTCGAAAGGACCCGCCATGCCCGCCATCACCGCCGGCACCGCCCGCATCCCCTACCGCGTCGTCGGCGACGGCCCCGACACCCTCGTCCTGGTGCACGGCACCGGCCCCGGTTCGGCCATGTGGGACGACCTGCTCGGCTCCTTCACCGACCGCTACACCGTGCTGCTCCCCGACCTGTCCGGCAGCGAGGCCGCCGAGGACGACGGCGCGCCGCTCACCCTGGAAGCCCTGGCCGGCCAGGTCGCCGCCGTGATCGAGGACGCCGGCCGCGGCCCCGCCGACGTCCTCGGCTTCTCGCTCGGCGCCGTCGTCGCCACCGCGACCGCCGCCCTGCACCCCGATCGGGTCCACCGGCTGATCGCCGCCGCCGGCTGGATCAGCGCCGAACAGGACGAGTACCTGCGGCTCTCCATGGCCACCTGGCTCTCGCTCGCCGACCACCCCACCGCGTTCGGCGGCTACGCCACCCTCACCGCCTTCAGCCCGGGCTTCCTCGACCGGATCGGGCGCGCCGCCGTCCAGTCCAACACCGCCTACATGCGGCCGACTCCGGGCACCCTGCGGCACATCGCCCTCAACCTCGGACTGGACCTCGGCCCGCTGCTCCCGCGCGTCCAGGCCCCCGCGCTGGTGATCGGCTGCACCCAGGACGCCACCGTCCCGGTGGAGAACGCCCGTCGGCTGCACGCCGCCCTGCCCGGCAGCACCTACGCCGAGTTCGACACCGGCCACATCGTGATCGCCGAGGAGACCGAGGCGTTCACCGGCACCGTCCGGGACTTCCTCTCCGCCGCCTGACCGACCACCGGGACGGCGTGGACGGGGGCGCGCGGACGGTGCGGACGGGGGTCGCACCGACCCGGGCCGCCGGCGTGCGGAGCACAAAACCGCCCGCGGGACAAGGCCCGCTCCAGAAAGGCCGATTACCGCGCATGGTGATTCACATCAAATTGACTGAACGTCAACTTCAAAGGTGAGACTGCCCTGTTAGCGACATCCGCAAGGAGATCACCATGCGCATACTCTTCACCGGCCCCGCCGCGGCCGGTCACCTCTACCCGATGGTGCCCACCGCCCAGGCGCTGCGCGCCGTCGGGCACGAGGTCCTGTTCGCCATCGGACAGCCGGTCGACCTGATCCGGTCCGCCGGCTTCCCGGTCGTCGAGATCGGTGACGGCCGGAGCCTGCGCGAGATCGTCGAGGAGCGCCTCGGCGGCAAGGTCGAGTACGTCAACCAGGACAAGACCCACGAAGAGATCTTCGACATGGCGGCCGCGATGTTCGCGTTCGCCACCCGTCCCGACGTGGACGGACTGCTCGCGGTCGCCACCCACTGGGGCGCCGACCTGATCGTCCACGACTCCTTCCAGTCCGCCGCCCCGCTGGTCGCCGCCCAGCTCAAGATCCCGTCGGTGGTGCAGAACTTCGGCGCCAGCCCGGGCGGTCCCATGGTCGCGCAGGTGGCCTCGCACGTGTCCGACCTGTACGAGGAGCGCGGCCTGACCGGCCCGGACACCACCGCGGTGCTCAACCTCGGCCCGCTCGGCGGCGACCCGGACGGCCTGGCGCTGCGCTACGTCCCGTACAACGGCGGCGGCATCGTCCCGGCCGAGTTCCTCCGCAAGCCCGACCGCCCGCGCGCGGTCGTCACCCTCGGCACCGTGCTCGCCGAGCTCGACGGCGTCCGAGCGGTGGTCCGCCTGGTCGAGGCGGCCGCCGAGGTCGACGCCGACTTCCTGCTCGCGGTCGGCGGCGCCGACCTCGCCCCGCTCGGCACCCTGCCCGCCAACGTCCGCGCCCTGCCCTGGGTCCCGCTCAACGAACTGCTCAGCCGTGCCGACACGCTGATCCACCACGGCGGCTCGGGCACCATGCTGACCGCCCTCCAGGCCGGCCTGCCCCAACTGCTGCTTCCCCAGGGCGCGGACCACTTCCTCAACGCCGACGCCATCACCGCCACCGGCGCCGCCCTGCGCTCCGCCTCCGACGCCGTCGACACCGAGCTGCTCACCCGCCTCCTCGGCGACGCCGAACTGCGCGACGCCGCCCGCCGCCTGCAGGCCGAGAACGCCGCCCGGCCCACCCCGGCCGCCCTGGTCCCCGCCCTGGAGGACCTCGCCACCCGCCGCTGATCCACCGCCGCCTCCGGTGCACCCGGCGCACCCGGACGGGGCACGACGGCCGCAGGTCGACCGACCTGCGGCCGTCGGCTGTCTCCGCCGCCCGCACACCACCCGCCGCCCGCCACCCGCCGGATACCAGCTGGACACACCCGGCAACCAGATCGATCTCGGCCACTTCGACGAACCGCCGAGCAGGGCCTCGCGGCCCCCGTCCCCGTCCCCGGCCGAGTGCCGGCGCGGTGCTCATGCGGGCGTCCTCCGTACCGGCGGTGTGCCCGGCACGTCGTCCCGCACGACGTCCGGCACGGCGTCCGGCCGCGTCCGGCCCGGCCGGGGAAGCAGCAGCGGGGTGGCGAGGAGGAGCAGTCCCGCGACCGTGAGGGCGGTGCGCGGGCCGGTGACGTCGGCGAGCAGCCCGCCGAGCGCGGTGCAGACGGCGATGGACGCCTGCTGCCCGATCGACCAGGCCGACAGGGTGCGGGCCACGAGGTGCTCGGGCGTGCGTTCGAGCCGGTAGGTGGCGAGCACCGGGTTGAACAGGCTCATGTTGACGATGATCGCCAGCTCGACGGCCATCACGGTGACGAGGCCGACCACGCCCGGGCGGACGAAGACCAGGCCGATCAGCCAGACGGCGCGCAGGGTGCCGACGGTCCGGAGGACCCGGTCCCGGCCGTGGCGCTCCACGACCCGCCGCGCCAGCCGGGAGCCGATCAGCCCGCCGAGGCAGGGAGCGGCGAAGGCGAGACCGTACTGCCAAGGGGCGAAGTGGAGTTGGCGCAACAGGAGCACGGCGAGCACCGGCTCGGTGGCCATGATCAGACCGGCGACGAGCATGTTGTTGAGGTAGAGCGCCCGCAGACCGGGGTCGCCCAGGATGTGCCGCCAGCCGTCGAACACCGCGCCGGCCCGGGCCTGCGGAAGTCCGGCCCGGGCCGGCGCCTCCTCCCGGCCGCCGATCGCGGTGATGCCCAGCGCGGAGAGCAGGTAGCTGAGCGCGTCGGCCACCACGGTGGTGACCGGCCCGAACCAGCCGATCGCCGCCCCGCCCAGCGGCGGCCCGACCGCGATGGAGCTCCAATTCGTGGACTCGAACCGCGCGTTGGCCACGAGCAGGTCCTCCGGCCGCACCAGCGCCTTGAGGTGCGCCCCACTGGCCGCGCCGAACGCGATCTTGGCCGCGGCGATCACGATCGAGACCACGAGCAGGTGGACGAAGCCGAGCCGGCCGACGGCGTAGGCGACCGGGATCGTCGCCATGGCGGCGAACCGGATCAGGTCCGTCGCGATCATGACCGGGCGCTTGCGCCGGAACTCCACCCACGGCGCGAGCGGCACCGCCACCAGCGCCCCCACCGCGGGCCCCACCGCGGCCAGCGCGGACACCTCGGCGGGCCCGGCGTGCAGCACCAGTACGGCGATCAGCGGCAGTGCCCCGAACCCCAGCCCGGAGCCGTACGCGCTCACCGCGTACGCCGCCCACAGCCAACCGAACCGCCGGCCCAGCCGCTTCCCGCCCCTCATGCCCGGTGTGCTCCCCTCGACGACCCGGTCCCGGCCGAACAAACCGGAGTTGACCGGTGAGAGCCAACCGGGAGGCACGGCCACGGGTCAAACAACCGATCCACCCATTCCGCACAACCTCCGGTTGTTCACTAGGGTGGGCCGGCGTGGACCTCGAAGCAGTGCGCACCTTCGCCGCCATCGCGGACGCCGGTCAGTTCCAGAAGGCCGCCGTCGACCTGGCCGTCACCCAGCAGGCCGTCTCCAAGCGCGTCTCGGCACTGGAGCGCGACCTCGGCGTACGGCTGTTCACCCGCACCCCGCGCGGCGCCGAACTCACCATCGACGGACAGGCGTTCCTCCCCCACGCCCGCGAGCTGCTGCGCGCCGCCGAGCGCGCGGTCGCGTCCGTACGCGCCGACCGCCGCCCGCTGCGGGTCGACGTGCTCAACTCACGCGGCGCGGCCTCGGGCCTGATGCGCGGCTTCCACCGCGCCCACCCCGACATCGACCTCGACGTGCTGATGCTGGTCGACATCGACACCGCCGTCGCGGCCGTCCGCTCCGGAACGATCGACGCGTCCTTCCGCGCCGTCGCCGCCCCCGGCCGGCCCCTGCCCGAGGACATCGAGTCCGTCCGGGTGCTCGACGAACCCCTCGAACTCCTCACCGGCCCCGACCACGCCCTGGCGCACGCCAGGTCGGTGACCCTCGCCGACCTGGCCGGCCACCGGATCTGGATGCCCGGCATCACCCCCGGCACCGAGTGGGGCGCCTACTACGCCGACCTGGTCGCCGAGTTCGGCCTCACCATCGAGGCCACCGGCCCCAACTTCGGCTCCGACGTGCTCCTCGACACCATCGCCGACACCCCGGCCCTGGCCACCTTCATGGGCGAGCGGACCCGCCTCGTCTGGCCCGCCGGCCACGGCCTGCGCCGCATCCCGGTGACCGACCCGACGCCCGTCTACCCCCACTCCCTCCTCTGGCACCGCGACAACCCCCACCCCGCCCTCCCCACCCTCCGCGCCCACCTCGCCCCCACCACCGTCGCCCCCACCACCTCAACCCCCTGGACCCCCACCTGGACCCGCCCCCACTGACCACCCCGCCCCGGACAACGCAAAAGCCGCAGGTCATATGACCTGCGGCTTTCGGTAGTGGAGCGGGCGACGAGAATCGAACTCGCGCTCTAAGCTTGGGAAGCTCATGTTCTACCATTAAACTACGCCCGCCTGATGAGCCGTCAGAGACCGCTCGATCCAGTGTCACTGTACCCCATTCGCGACGGTGGTTGCACGGGGGGTCGGTGGACGTGGCGGAGCGTGGTGGGGCGGGTGTGGAGGCGTACTGTGTGGGCCGCGTACGAGTGCTCCGGTGGGTGGGGGCCGAGGCGGCGAGCCAGGGCGAGGAATGTCCGGAACATCCCCTAATGTGACGCTGTCCCGGGGCTCGGCCGCTGGGGCGCGTGAGTACGGGTGAGTACTGGGTTAGGGATGGGAAGGGGATCGATGGAGCAGCGCGCCGTCGTTCGTTGTGCCGAGGGGCACCTGTTCAGCACCACCACGTTCCCGATGCAGAACCTCGGTCCGGGCCGGCTCGGCCCCGGGCGGTTGATCCGCTGTCCGCAGTGCGGACGGATGCGGAGTTCGGTGCTGGCCGACGTGCGGGAGCTGTCGGAGCCGCAACTGGCGCGGGCGATGCGGCTGGAGGCCGCGGAGTTCCTGGCCTGACGGCCGGCGAAAGGGCAGGTGGGCCCCGGACGGATTCGTCCGGGGCCCTTTCTTGCACGTAACCTCGAAGCGTGCTGCTCTCTGACAAGGACATCCGGACCGAAATCGACCTGGGCCGGGTCGTCATCGACCCCTACGACCCGGCGATGATCCAGCCGTCGAGTATCGACGTGCGCCTCGACCGCTTCTTCCGCGTGTTCGAGAACCACAAGTACCCGCACATCGACCCCTCCGAGGAGCAGCCGGACCTGACCCGGCTGGTCGAGCCGGAGGGCGACGAGGCGTTCATCCTGCACCCCGGCGAGTTCGTGCTGGCCTCGACGTACGAGGTCATCACGCTGCCGGACGACGTCGCGTCCCGGCTGGAGGGCAAGTCGAGCCTGGGCCGGCTGGGCCTGCTCACCCACTCCACGGCGGGCTTCATCGACCCCGGCTTCAGCGGCCACGTGACCCTGGAGCTGTCGAACGTCGCGACGCTGCCGATCAAGCTGTACCCGGGCATGAAGATCGGGCAGCTGTGCCTGTTCCGGCTCTCCTCGCCCTCGGAGCACCCGTACGGCTCCGCGCGCTACGGCTCGCGCTACCAGGGCCAGCGCGGCCCGACGCCGTCGCGCTCGTTCCTGAACTTCCACCGCACCGACGTCTGAGCCCGAGGGCTCCGCAGAGCGCACGCACGACGGGCGGCCACCCCCTTCCGAGGACTTCCGAGGACTCCTGAGGAAGGAACGAGGGGTGGCCGCCCGCGGCGTTCTCAGGCCCGCTTCGGGCTGGTGACGGCGACCAGCTCGGTGCCGTCCTCGGACAGCCGCAGCTCGGTGCGCAGCTCGGCCAGTTCGCCGAGGTGGTGCAGGTGGGTGCCGCCGCAGAAGATCTGCGCGCCGCCCTCGGGCAGCTCGCAGTTCCACTGGCGGCGGGCGGTGAGCTCGGGGCCGGGCACCTCGATGCGGACCGGGGCGTCCGCGGCGACCCAGGCGGCCAGCCGGGCGTTGACGGCCTCGGTGAGGGCCGGCAGGGCGTCGGCGAGGGCCGGGAACTCCTCGGTGGCGTCCACCGTGAAGCCCTTCTTCTTCAGCGACTTGCCGAGCCGGTAGGTGTCGGTGCTGGCCGCGGTGTCCATCACCGAGCTCGCCATGGCGAGGCTGTCGAAGTCCGGGTGGCCGAAGGCGTCCGAGCGGCCCGGGTCCTTGCGCCAGCGCGGGGCCAGCGCGGCGTTCAGGGCGAGGGCGAGCAGGTGGCAGCCGCTGTGCGAGGCGCTGAGGGCGCCCCGGCGGTCGGCGTCGACGGCGAGCGCGGCGGTGCGGCCGACGATGTCGCCGGGGTCGCCGTCGAGGACGTGCAGGACCAGCCAGGACCACTCCTCGTCGCCGCGCCGGACCGGGATGTCGGCGCCGACCAGCAGGTCCCCGCCCTCGGGGCCGACGGCGCCGGTCAGGCAGTCGACGACGGCCAGTTCGGTGCCGTCCACGGTCAGGGTGCCGAGGTCGGCCGGCTGGTCGGGCCAGGTGTGGTCGAGCGGGTGGAACGGGGTCGCCTCGGTGACGACGGCGTACCGGCCGTCGGCCAGCGGGTGCACCGCGAGCACCGGGGACTCGCCGGTCACCGCCCCGGCCGGGAAGCTGACGTGGGTGGTGGGGAGGGTCATGCCTGGCTCCGGTGAAGGTGGGACGACGAGGGTGGGCGGGCCCGGCGCTCGGCCGTGACCCGCCCCCATTCTGCCCTTCGCGCGTGGAAGCGCTTCAGCCCTTCGCGCGTGGAAGCGCCTCAGCCCAGCGTCGGCAGCTTGATCAGCACCAGCAGCGCGACCAGCTGTATCGCCGCGGCCGCCGCGGCCTTGCCCCAGGGCAGGTCGTGCAGCCGCCGGACCATGCTGGTCAGCAGGTACGCGCAGAGCATCCAGGTGGCCCAGCCGACGACCTGGACGACGGCGCTGCCGGAGGGCAGCACCAGGTCGAGCAGCAGCCGGGGCGCGTCGGTGAGCCAGCCGATCAGCGCGGCCAGGCCGACGGTCGCCTTCCACGGGCCGTCGCCGCCGAGCTGGCGGGCCAGCGCGTAGGTGACCCCGCCGAAGAGCGCGCCGGTCACGGTGAAGCCGACGGCGGCGGCGAGGATGCCGGTCAGCGCCACGGTGAAGGTCGAGTTGACGATGTCGTCGTGGGTCAGCCCGATGCCGAGCACCGCGAGCGCGCCGTACAGCAGCGAGACGGTGAGGGCGGGCAGCCAGACCTGGTGGTCGCGGGTGCGGTCGAAGATCGCGGTCGGGGAGCGGAACAGCCCGGTGAACAGCTCGCGCCAGTGCGGCCGGGGCCCGGCGACGTGCGGGGCGGACTGGCCGCCGGCCCGGTAGACGGCGACGTTGTCCTGGCCGTACGGCTGCTGGTCGTACCCGTCGTACCCCTGGTCGGGGCCGTACCCCTGGTCGGGTGCGTACCCCTGGTCCGGGCCGTAGCCGTGGTCCGGGCCGTACCCCTGAGCGGGTCCGTACGGGCCGCCGGCCGCGTACGGGTCGCCGGTCGGGAAGGCCCGGGTGGTGCCGGGCCGGTCCGCCGCGTACGGGTCGTACCCGTCCCCCGCCGGGTACCCCGGGCCGCCGGGCGTGCCGGGCGTACCGCCGGGCCCGCCGGGCGCCGCCGCGTGCGGGGCCGTGAAGTACTCCGGCCCGTCCGTCCCCCCGTGCCCCCCGGGCACCGACGGCGGCGGAGGCGCCGACCACCCGCCGTGCGGACGGTCCGCACCCTGACCGCTGTCGTATCGATTACCAGCCACGGTCCGAAGGTACCCGCCCGGCCCGGCCCGCGTCGGCCCCGGACGGGACCGGGGCCGGTTTGCAGCGAGGCTGAGACGAACGGGGCCGCAAACCCGCCCGAACCGGCCCCCAGGAGTCCAGGAACCCGACAACCCAGGAGCCCGCGCCCCCGCGGAAGCGCTACCGCTGCGCGCCGACCGACGGCCCGTGCACCGCCGCCGCCGCGCTGGTGCCCGCCGGGCAGCCGCCCGGGCCGGCCGTGGTGCGAACGGCGCCGACCGGCAGCAGGGTGCCGCAGGCGATCCGGATGCCGTTCGGCAGCTCGTTGTCCGACTCCACGATCGCGCCGTCGCCGATCACCGCGCCGTCCAGCGCCGAGCGGTCGCCGACGGTGGCGAAGGCGCCCACGATCGAGTCCTTGACCAGGGTGTCCGGGCCGATCACCGCGCCCGGCAGGATCACGCTGCCCTCGACGATCGCGCCGGCCTCGACCACCGCGTCCTCGGAGACCACGGTGCCGCCGCTGAGCACCGCGCCCGGGTGGACGGTGGCGCCGGGCAGCAGCAGGGCGTCGCCGGTCGGGCCGGGGACGGCCGGGGAGTCGACCTTGCCGAGCACCAGGTCGGCCGAGCCGCGGACGAAGGCCGCCGGGGTGCCCAGGTCCAGCCAGTACGAGGTGTCGACGACGCCGCGCAGCAGCGCGCCGGTGGCCAGCAGTTCGGGGAAGGTCTCGCGCTCGACGGAGACCTCGCGGCCGGCCGGGATGCGGTCGATCACGGACCGGGTGAAGACGTAGCAGCCGGCGTTGATCTGGTCGGTGACGATCTGCTCGGGGGTCTCCGGCTTCTCCAGGAACTCCAGCACCCGCCCGTCCTCGTCGGTCGGGACGAGGCCGAAGGCGCGCGGGTCCTCGACCCGGGTGAGGTGCAGGGTGACGTCGGCCCCGGCGGCCACGTGGCCGTCGCGCAGGGCGGCGATGTCGACGCCGGAGAGGATGTCGCCGTTGAAGACCAGGACCGGTTCGTCCGGGCCGCAGGTCAGGCCGGAGGCGGCGTTGCGGATGGCCCCGCCGGTGCCCAGCGGCTCGCGCTCGGTCAGGTAGACCAGTTCGATGCCGTACGGGGTGCCGTCCTGGAAGTGGTCCTCGAACACCTCGGCCAGGTACGACGTGGCCAGCACGACGCGGGTGACGCCGGCGGCGGCCGCGCGCGCCAACTGGTGCGCGATGAACGGGACGCCTGCCACCGGCAGCATCGGCTTGGGGGTGTGGGTGGTCAGCGGACGCAGTCGCGTGCCCTTACCACCGACCAGCATGATCGCCTCGGTCATGGTCTGCGCTGTTCCCCTTGTGTCTCTGCGGCCCGGCCCGGCGGGCCGACACCTCGTGGTCGGTCTGGACCCGGCCGTCCGGCCGGCGCGGGTCGCCACCCGCCCGGGGCTTCCGTCCGGAACGGGTCGACCGGCACGAAGCCGGTCCGGGCCTACTGTATTTGCTTCCGACCGAATGCCCGTCCGGCGCCTGTGCGATTGCCGTCACTCCCCGTACCCCCGCCGTACCGGCGCGGGCCGCCGGGGCCAACCGAAAGCCCGGCCCGGCGGGCGCGTTCACGGCGTCCACCGGGCCGGGCAGTTGTAGCAGAACTGTCGAACAGCGGGCTCTGCTGCGGTCGTTACGCGTCGACCGTCGCGGGCTGCTCCTCGCTCTCGGCCGGCGGGAGGGCCTTCACCGAGTCGAGCAGCAGCTGGGCCACGTCGACCACCTTCAGGTGCTCCTTGGCCGCGCCCTCGTTCTTCTTGCCGTTGACCGAGTCGGAGAGCATCACCAGGCAGAACGGGCAGGCGGTGGAGACGATGTCGGGGTTGAGCGACAGCGCCTCGTCCACGCGCTCGGTGTTGATCCGCTTGCCGATGCGCTCCTCCATCCACATCCGGGCACCGCCGGCGCCGCAGCAGAAGCCGCGCTCCTTGTGGCGGTGCATCTCCTGCTGGCGCAGGCCGGGGACCTTGTCCATGATCGCGCGCGGCGGCGTGTAGACCTTGTTGTGGCGGCCCAGGTAGCAGGGGTCGTGGTAGGTGATCAGGCCCTCGACCGGGTGGACCGGGACGAGCTTGCCCTCGTCGATGAGGTGCTGGAGCAGCTGGGTGTGGTGGATGACCTCGAAGTGGCCGCCCAGCTGCGGGTACTCGTTGGCGATGGTGTTGAAGCAGTGCGGGCAGGTGGCCACGATCCGCTTGACCGGGGCGTCCTCCAGGGCCGCGTTCAGCGTCTCCACGTTCTGCGCGCCGAGCATCTGGAACAGGAACTCGTTGCCCAGGCGGCGGGCGGAGTCACCGGTGCAGGACTCCTCCTTGCCGAGGATCGCGAACTTCACGCCCGCGGTGTGCAGCAGCTCCGCGAAGGCCTTGGTGGTCTTCTTGGCGCGGTCCTCCAGGGCGCCGGCGCAGCCGACCCAGTAGAGGTACTCGACCTCGGCGGGGTCGATGTCCTCGCCGATCACCGGCACCTCGATGCCGGTCTCCTTCTTGAGCTCCTTCACCCAGTCGAGGCGGGCCTTGGTGGCCATGCCCCACGGGTTGCCCTTGTTCTCCAGGTTCTTGAGCATCGTCCCGGCCTCGGTCGGGAACGAGGACTCGATCATCACCTGGTAGCGGCGCATGTCGACGATGTGGTCGATGTGCTCGATGTCCACCGGGCACTGCTCGACGCAGGCGCCACAGGTGGTGCAGGACCACAGCACGTCCGGGTCGATGACGCCGTTCTCCTCGGCGGTGCCGATCAGCGGGCGCTCGGCCTCGGCCAGGGCGGCCGCCGGGACGTCCTTGAGCTGCTCGGAGGTGGCCTTCTCCTCGCCCTCCATGTCCTTGCCGCCGCCGGCCAGCAGGTAGGGCGCCTTGCCGTAGGCGTGCTCGCGCAGGCTCATGATCAGCAGCTTCGGCGAGAGCGGCTTGCCGGTGTTCCAGGCCGGGCACTGCGACTGGCAGCGGCCGCACTCGGTGCAGGTGGAGAAGTCGAGGATGCCCTTCCAGGAGAAGTGCTCGACCTGGGAGACGCCGAACACGGCGTCCTCGGCCGGGTCCTCGAAGTCGATCGGCTGGCCGTCGCTGGTCATCGGACGGAGGGCGCCGAGCGCGGTGCCGCCGTCCTCCTCGCGCTTGAAGTAGATGTTGAAGAAGCCGAGGAAGCGGTGCCAGGCCACGCCCATCGAGGGGTTGAGGCCGATGGTGGTCGCCCACGCGAACGAGATGCAGATCTTCAGCATCGCGAACAGGTAGATCAGGTTCTCCAGCGTGCCGTGCGACAGGCCGCTGAACGCGGAGACCAGCGGGTACGAGACCAGGTGCTCCGGCCCGTAGGAGTCGACGCCGTTGAGGGCGCCCTCCAGGGCGCGCAGCATCAGGATGCAGATGCCGATGCCGAGGATCGTGTACTCGACGTAGAAGGCCTGCCAGGCGATCGAGCCGGCGAACCGGGACTTGCGGCCGGACCTGGACGGCAGGCTCATCAGCCGGATCACGATCAGGACCAGGATGCCCAGCGTGGTCAGGGTGCCGACCAGCTCGACGAAGAGCTGCCAGATCATCCAGTGGCCGATGATCGGCAGCGCGAAGTCGGCGTCGAAGAGCTGGCCGAAGGCGTTGACGATGGTCAGCACGAGGCTGAAGAAGCCGACCGCGACGAACCAGTGGGCGACGCCGACGATCCCCCAGCGGTTCATCCTGGTGTGGCCGACGAACTCGGTCGCGACGGTCTTCACCCGCTGGGCGGGCTGCCCGAAGCGGGTGGAGTCCGGCGCACCGGTGCGGACCACCTTGTAGATGTACAGCGCCGCACGGGCGGCGAGCGCGGTGCCGATCACGAATGTGACCAGCGAGATGACGATCGCTGCTAGCTGCATCGGCTCTCCGTCTCCTGCGGCTTTGCGGTTGAGCAGGCTCTGCGGTTCTAAGGGTCTAGGGAACTGAGTGTACTGGTCGGTAACTTGCCGGGCCGACGGCCCGGACATTACCGGTGGACAACAGTTCTCCAGAAGATTCCCAAGCTATGGCGGCAGTCACGTGGGCACACCCCCGCCACGGCGTGGCGCGGGGCACACCCGGGGCGCGCACGGCGGCCGGCCCGGCGGAGTCGGGCGACCCGCTCAGCAAAGTTGAGCGGCTCGAACTCATACCTGTTGACGCCGCCCGTCCCGTCGTGCATCCTTGAGCCCGTAAAGCTCAACTCTTCCGTGGAGGTATCTACGATGGCACGCGCGGTCGGCATCGACCTCGGTACGACGAACTCGGTCGTCAGCGTTCTGGAGGGTGGCGAGCCCACCGTCATCACGAACGCCGAGGGTGCGCGGACCACGCCGTCCGTCGTCGCCTTCGCGAAGAACGGCGAGGTCCTGGTCGGCGAGGTGGCCAAGCGCCAGGCGGTCACCAACGTGGACCGCACCATCCGCTCGGTCAAGCGCCACATGGGCACCGGGTGGAAGATCAACATCGATGGCAAGGACTTCAACCCCCAGCAGATCTCGGCCTTCGTGCTGCAGAAGCTGAAGCGGGACGCCGAGGCGTACCTGGGCGAGACCGTCACCGACGCCGTCATCACCGTCCCGGCGTACTTCAACGACTCCGAGCGCCAGGCCACCAAGGAGGCCGGTGAGATCGCGGGCCTCAACGTCCTGCGCATCGTCAACGAGCCGACCGCGGCCGCCCTCGCGTACGGCCTGGACAAGGACGACCAGACCATCCTGGTCTTCGACCTCGGCGGCGGCACCTTCGACGTCTCCCTGCTGGAGATCGGCGACGGGGTCGTCGAGGTGAAGGCCACCAACGGTGACAACCACCTCGGTGGTGACGACTGGGACCAGCGCGTCGTCGACCACCTGGTCAAGGTCTTCCAGGCCGGCCACGGCGTCGACCTGTCCAAGGACAAGATGGCCCTGCAGCGTCTGCGCGAGGCCTCCGAGAAGGCGAAGATCGAGCTGTCCTCGTCCTCCGAGACCTCGATCAACCTGCCGTACATCACGGCCTCCGCCGAGGGCCCGCTGCACCTGGACGAGAAGCTCACCCGCGCCCAGTTCCAGCAGCTGACCGCGGACCTGCTCGAGCGCTGCAAGGTCCCGTTCCACAACGTCATCAAGGACGCCGGCATCTCGCTCTCCGAGATCGACCACGTCGTCCTGGTCGGCGGCTCGACCCGCATGCCGGCCGTCGCCGAGCTCGTCAAGGAGCTGACCGGCGGCCAGGACGCCAACAAGGGCGTCAACCCGGACGAGGTCGTCGCCATCGGCGCCGCGCTCCAGGCCGGTGTCCTCAAGGGCGAGGTCAAGGACGTCCTGCTGCTGGACGTCACCCCGCTGTCCCTCGGCATCGAGACCAAGGGCGGCATCATGACCAAGCTGATCGAGCGCAACACCACGATCCCGACCAAGCGCTCCGAGATCTTCACCACGGCCGAGGACAACCAGCCGTCCGTGCAGATCCAGGTCTACCAGGGCGAGCGCGAGATCGCCGCGTACAACAAGAAGCTCGGCATGTTCGAGCTGACCGGCCTGCCGCCGGCGCCGCGCGGCCTGCCGCAGATCGAGGTCACCTTCGACATCGACGCCAACGGCATCATGCACGTCGGTGCCAAGGACCTCGGCACCGGCAAGGAGCAGAAGATGACCGTCACCGGCGGCTCCTCGCTGCCGAAGGACGAGGTCGACCGCATGCGCCGCGAGGCCGAGCAGTACGCCGAGGACGACCACAAGCGCCGCGAGGCCGTGGAGACGCGCAACTCCTCCGAGCAGCTCGTCTACTCGACCGAGAAGTTCATCGCCGACAACGCCGACAAGCTGCCGGGCGACGTCAAGACCGAGGTCGAGACCGCCATCGGCGAGCTCAAGGAGGCCCTGAAGGGCGAGGACATCGCGAAGATCCGCGAGGCCTCCGAGAAGGTCTCCACCACCGCGCAGAAGCTCGGCCAGGCGCTGTACGCCAACGCCGACGCCGCCGGTGCCGCCCCCTCCGGTGACTCCGCCCAGGCCAAGGACGACGACGTCGTCGACGCCGAGATCGTGGACGACGAGAAGCCCAAGGGCGGTGCGGCATGACGGACAAGCCGCAGGGCGGCAAGCCCGGCGACGACTCCGCCGCCGAAGAGGCCGTGATCAAGGCTGCCGAGGAGGCCGCCGCGGCCGGCTCCGGGGACTCCGGTTCGGACGATCTCGCCGCCGCCAAGCGCGAGCTCGCCGAGCGCACCGGTGACCTCCAGCGCCTCCAGGCCGAGTACCAGAACTACCGCAAGCGGGTCGAGCGCGACCGGCTGACCGTCCGCGAGATCGCCGTCTCCAACATCCTGGAGTCGCTGATCCCGGTCCTGGACGACATCGGCCGCGCCCGCGAGCACGGCGAGGTCACGGGCGGCTTCAAGTCCGTCGCCGAGTCGCTGGAGACGGTCGTCGCCAAGCTGGGCCTGCAGCAGTTCGGCAAGGAGGGCGAGCCCTTCGACCCGACCATGCACGAGGCGCTGATGCACAGCTACTCCTCGGACGTCACCGAGGACACCTGCGTGCAGATCCTCCAGCCCGGCTACCGCATCGGCGAGCGGATCATCCGCCCGGCGATGGTGGCCGTCGCCGAGCCCCAGCCCGGCAGCCAGGCGTCCTCGGACGCCGAGGCGAAGTCCGCCGACGCGGACAAGTCCGACGGTGGCTCGGACAGCTGACAACCTGTGACAGCTGACAACCAGTGCGCTGCGGAGTCGTACGCCGGCCAGTACGGCGGCCGGCTCCGCAGCGCGCTGTCAACGGCTCTTCTGGCAGTTGCTGTTGACAGCACAGTGACGATGGACTCGGGAGGTGGCGGAAGCCGTGAGCGAGCGCAGCATGGGGGTCCCCCCTGCCGAAGGCTGGGGGAGAACCGTTGAGGGGCGCGTGTACCGCTCGGCGGCTACCGAGCGCAGCGAGGTGGACGCATGAGCGGTAAGGACTACGTGGAGAAGGACTACTACAAGGTCCTCGGCGTGCCCAAGGACGCCACCGCCACCGAGATCAAGAAGACCTACCGCAAGCTCGCGCGCGAGTTCCACCCCGACGCCAACAAGGGTGATTCCAAGGCCGAGGAGCGGTTCAAGGACATCTCCGAGGCGTACGACGTCCTCTCCGACGAGAAGCGCCGCAAGGAGTACGACGAGGCCCGCAGCCTCTTCGCCAACGGCGGCTTCCGGGCCGGCGGCCCGGGCGGCAACGGCAGCTACAGCTTCGACTTCGGCGACCTCTTCAGCGGCAGCCAGGGCGGCAGCCAGGCCGGCGGCGGCCTCGGCGACGTCTTCGGCGGCCTCTTCAACCGCGGCGGCACCCGGCAGGCCCAGCCCCGGCGCGGCGCCGACGTCGAGACCGAGGTGACGCTCTCCTTCGAGGAGGCGGTGGACGGCGCGACCGTCCCGCTGCGGATGACCAGCCAGGCCCCGTGCCGCGGCTGCAACGGCACCGGCGCCAAGTCCGGCACCACCCCGCGGGTCTGTCCGACCTGCGTCGGCGCCGGCACCGTCAGCCGCGGCCAGGGCGCCTTCGCGCTCTCCGAGCCGTGCAAGGACTGCCGCGGCCGGGGCATGATCGTCGACGACCCGTGCCCCGACTGCCACGGCAGCGGCCGGGCCAGCTCGGCCCGCACCATGCAGGTCCGGATCCCGGCCGGCGTCCAGGCCGACCAGCGCATCCGGCTGAAGGGCAAGGGTGCCCAGGGCGAGCGCGGCGGACAGCCCGGCGACCTCTACGTCACCGTGCACGTCGACCCGCACCCGGTCTTCGGCCGCAAGGGCGACAACCTCACCGTCACCGTCCCGGTCGCCTTCCCCGAAGCCGCGCTGGGCGCCACCATCGAGGTGCCCACGCTGAACGGCCCGGCCGTGAAGCTCAAGCTGCCCCCGGGCAGCGCCAACGGCCTCACCATGCGCGCCCGCGGCAAGGGCGCCACCCGCAAGGACGGCACCCGCGGCGACCTCCTCGTCACCGTCGAGGTCGTGGTGCCCCAGCACGTCACCGGCGACGCGCTGGACGCCCTGGAGCAGTACCGCGAGGCCACCGCCTCCGACGATCCGCGCGCCGCTCTCTTCCGGGCGGCGAAGGGAGCGTGACGACCAGATGTCCCCGATGAATCCGATCGACCCCGACACCCCGATCGGCCCCGGCCTCGGCGAGGGCCTGCCCGGTGCCGGCGCCCGCCGCACCCGCCGGGCCGCCGCGGCCCCGCCGACGTACGTCCTCACCGAGGACACCCCGGTGTACGTCATCTCCGTGGCCGCCGAACTGTCCGGCCTGCACCCGCAGACCCTGCGCCAGTACGACCGCCTCGGCCTGGTCTGCCCCGACCGCACCGCCGGTCGGGGCCGCCGCTACTCCGCGCGCGACATCCAGCAGCTGCGCGAGGTCCAGCGGCTCTCCCAGGACGAGGGCATCAATCTGGCGGGCATCAAGCGGATCATCGAACTGGAGAACCAGGTCACCGCCCTGCGGTCCCGCGTCGCGGAACTGGTCGACTCCCTGGAGGGCGCGGCCACCGCGCTCCAGCAGCGCGAGGCCGCCGTCCACGCCTCCTACCGCCGCGACCTCGTCCCGTACCAGCCCCCCACCCCGCAGTCCAGCGCCCTCGTGGTCTGGCGCCCCAAGCGCTGACCGAAGGCACCCACCGGCCGCCGGCCCCCTCCTCCGGGGGGTGCCGGCGGCTGCCGTGTGGTGAGAGAGTGCGGTCGCGATACCTCTCCGGGGGGCTCACCGGATCTGGCATGCTAAAACTCGTTCAGCGCCGCCGCTGATGGAACGCAGGTAGCACGGTAACGGCAAGGAGTCGCGAATGAGTGGACGAGAGCATCCCCTTGCCGCCGGCTCGACCGTCCTCTCGGCAGAGGCAAAGGAGCTATATCTCGCAGTCGTCCGAGGAGACGGCGACCTGCCGTCGGACGCCGAGGGCGGTCAGCACGATTCCGCGCGGGACGAGCTGGTCAGGATCGGTCTTCTGGTACCCGACAGCGATGATCCGACTGTTTTCGTGGCCGCCGATCCCACGCAGCTGTCGACAAGTCTCAGCCATTCCTGGCAGCGCCAGGCTCTGGAATTCCTGTCGCGCGCCGTATCGCTCCCCTCCGAGTTGCAGGAGCTCGCCCGGGAATTCCACAGCCCTAAACAGTCCGGGGGATCGATAGAGCATGTCCGCGGGAAGGCGCTAATCCGGCAGCGATTGGAGCAGTTCAGGGATTCCGGTTTCGAGGAAGCCCTGGCCCTGCAACCCGGCGGCCCGCGTCAGCCGGACCTTCTCGCCAAGATGATCGCCTACGATCTGAATACGCTCAGCAGCGGCACGAGGATGCGGACGATCTACCACGCCAGCACCCGCTACCACCAGCCGACCAGGGACTACGTGGCCACCCTGGCCCGGGCCGGTGGCCAGTACCGGACGCTCGACGAGCCCTACACGCGGCTCATCGTGATGGACCGTCGCGTGGCCGTGATCCCCATCGACGACGACATGAGCCTCGCCGCGTTCATCTACGACCCCGCCGTCGTCGACTATCTCGCCAATGAGGTGTTCGAGCGGTACTGGAGCCGGGCCCTGGAGTTCGAGGGCGACCGCACGGTGCCGCGTCAGGTGGTCTCCCGCCTGCGCCAGACGATCATCGACCAGATGCTGGAAGGCACCAATCACCGGGTCATCGCGCGACGCCTGGGAATCAGCGAGCGGACACTGGCGAGACATATAGCCGAAATGCGAGACGACTACAAGGTCGACTCGCTGTTCCAACTCGGATACGTACTCGGCCGAGAGCCGCAGGGGACCGCCGACTGACCCACCCGCCCGCACCGGGCAGGTTGGCCGGGCCGCCGTCAAGCAGCCATTTCCCCTAACGGCTCATCAACCGAGCGCCGCTCACTGCCAGGAGATGTCGTCGACAACGCTCACGGCGGCGTTGACGTTAATCGCGTCGTTCGAGCCGGCGACATTCGCGAGCGAGCCGACACCGAGCACCGTAGCGGCGACGGCCAGCGAAAGCACTATCTTGCGGACAAATCGGCGCATGTCGGTCACGCCCTCACTCTCTTTGAGAAACCGCCATTGGAAGCATCGAGCAGGATGCAGGATAACGGCTCACATAGCGCTGCGCGAGGGGGAGGCAGCCCGCCGTTGCCGCCGCCGGAGCCTGCGTCATCTCCCTGCCAGTCATCCAGATGACACAGGCCAACCCTGGACGCGACGCGGCCCCGCGATGGACGATCAGTTCGCTCGCAATGGTCCGGCAGGGCGCCACACCTTGCCAATGTACCGTCAAAAACTAAACCGTTCATCAGCGGCATCAGTCCACAGAGCAGCCCACATCCAACGCATCGCCGACACACACTCCCCCGGTCGGCCTTTCCCCGGAGTCGACATGACCGAGCCCTACCTGCGTCACCACGACAGCCAGGCCCCTGAGGGTCGGCGTGCACGTGTGTTCCTGGCCGCCCCGCTGATGCGACTGACCGGGCCGGCCGACAGTGTGGTGACGCTCGCCAGCCGGACGCGGCTGACCACGCTCCGCACCACCCTCCTCCGCAGCGGTGCCGCCGTGTACAGCGCGCACCACAGCGACGCCTGGACCATCTCCGGCCGAGCGCCGGAGCCCCGCGTCCCCTCCGACTTCCGCGCCCTCCAGTCCGCCGACCTCGTGTTCGCCTACGTCGGGGCCCCGCTCTCGGCCGGTGTGAGCCTGGAGCTCGGCTGGGCGTCGGCGCTGCGGAAGCCGATCGTCCTGCTGGTCGACGAGGCCATCACCCACAACCCGCTGATCGCCACCATCGAGCAGGTCGCCCCCGTCCTGCCGCTGGTCTTCGACGACACCTGGTCGCAGGAGGCCCTCAACCACACGGTCGAGACCGCGCTGGACTGGGCCGGCATGGCGCTCTCCCTGCGCGAGGGCTTCTGGACCGCGCCCGGCGAGCAGTTCAACGTCCCCCGGCAGCAGTCCGCCCTCCCCGGCTACTGGCCGACCGGCGCCGCCACCGGCTGAGCGGCGGCCGGCCACCGGACTCCCCCGTCCGGAACCCCCGTATCCACCGACCCCGCCGGAACGGCGCCCGCGCGTCGTACGGCTCACGCAGCCGGGCGGTACGACCGGCCGGCGATCGCCCGCTGCGTGAGCCCCCGGCCGAGAACTCGGCCGATCCGGTCGTGGGGCATCGCACCGGTTGGACCTCCGTCAGGGCGGTCCCGCCGCTGGGCCTCCGCGAGCGGGCGGTACGCACCATCCGCCAACCATGGGACCAGCGACCAGAGTTCCACTGACCACCGGAGCACCGCCCGCCCTTCGCGCCGACCTCGGCCGCCCCGGCGGCGGGGGTTTCAGTCATGGTGCTCGCCGCGGAGCCGCCAGCCGAGGTGGAAGAGGGTCTGGGCTCCGTAGCGGTCGCGCAGCCGGGAGATGTGGGCGGCGACGGTGCGTTCGCTGACGCCCAGGCGGGTGGCGACGGCCCGTTGGGTGAGGCCCCGGGCGAGCAGCCGGCCGATCCGGACGGTGGCGGTGGGCAGCGGGTCGACGTGCCGGGCGGCGGGGGTGGCGCGGGCCCAGTCGCGTTCGAACCGGGCGGCGAGGTAGGCGACGGTGGTGGGGTCGGTGAGGAAGACGGCCCGGCTGAGGTCCTCGGCGGCGGGGATGACGGCCACCGCGCGGTCGAAGACCAGCACCCGCTCGTACGGCTCGGCGAGGACCCTCACCTGGGCGCCCTGCCCGGTGCGCAGGGCGACCTGGCTCCGCACGGCGGGGTCGGTGAGGGTGACCGGCTGGTAGACGGTGCGCAGCGAGCAGCCGCGGCGGAGCAGCGAGAGGTCCTGGGCGAGGGCCATCCGGAGTCCTTCGAGCGGCCGCGGCCCGGGCTGGGCCGCCAGGACCTCCTCCCGGCACTCCGAGACGAGTTCGCCGACCCGCCGGCGGACCTCGGCGACGCCGTCGACGGTGCCGGCCCCCGGATCGGCCGCCCCCGGATCAGCCGCCCCCGGATCGGCCGCCCCGAAGCCGCTGCCGCACGGCGCGACGGCCGAGCGGCCGACGGCCGGCGGGCCGCCGACCGGGTGGCGGGCCTCGTCGTAGGCGAGGGCGAGTGGTCCGAGGGTGTCCGGGAGCCGCTCGGCGTGCTGCAGCAGGCGCAGGGCGCGGGTGCGCAGTTCGACGCCGATCCGGTCGCCGAGCGCGCGCGGGCTGGCGGCGGTCCACCCGGTGGCGGTGGGGGCGAGCAGGCCGCGGGCGACGAGGGCGGCCAGGGCGGGGCGGTCGACGGGGGCGAGGCCCTCGGGGAGCAGTCGGCCGCCGGCCCGGACGGCGGCGAGGTAGAGGGCCCGCTCCGCCGGACCCGGCTCATCGGTCATCGCGGGCCCCTCGCATCAGCCAGCCGAGCTGGAAGAGGGTCTGCGCGCCGTAGCGGTCGCGCAGCCGGGAGATGTGGGCGGCGACGGTGCGTTCGCTCAGGCCCAGGCGGGTGGCGACGGCGCGCTGGGTGAGGCCCCGGGCGAGCAGCCGGCCGACCCGGTCGGGGATCGTGCGGGCGGGTGCCTGGCCGAGGGCGGCCCCGGCGGTGTCGGCGCGCGCCCAGTCGCGTTCGAAGGTGCCGACCAGGTAGGTGATGGTGGCCGGGTCGGTGATGAAGGCGGCGGTGCTGTTGTCGTCGTTGGCGGAGATCACGGCGACGGAGCGGTCGAAGACGATCAGCCGCTGGAAGGGCTCGTCGAGCACCCGGATGAGCGAGCCGTGCCGGATGACCTCCTCGGCGTAGGCGAGGGCGGGCGGGTCGGCGAGGGCGACCGGCTGGTAGATGGTGCGCAGCGAGCAGCCGCGCTGGAGCAGTTGGACGTCCTGGAGGAGGGCGACCTGGAGGGTGTCGGCGGGCCGGTGGCCGGGCTGTGCGGTGAGGACCTCGGAGCGGCAGTCGGAGACCAGTTGGGAGATCCGCTGGCGGATGTGGACGTGGCCCTCGACGTGGACGGCGCCGCCGGCCCGGTCGGTCGGGCGGGGCATCGCGTCGTAGGCCCGGGTGAGGCCGTCCAGGGCGCCGGGGAGGTTCTCCGCGCGGACCAGCAACCGGGTGGCCTCGCTGCGCAGTTCGGCGCCGAGGCGGTCGCTGACCGAGCGCGGGCTGACCGCGGTGTAGCAGCGGTCCATCCGGTTGACCATCAGCAGGCCGATGTCGATGAGTTGCCGGAGCGCTCCCCGGTCCGCGTCCGCGACCTCGCCGGTGGGGACGCGGCCGCCCTCGGCGATGATGGCCAGGTAGAGCTGTCGGGCGGCCTCGTCGGGCTCCTCGCCCACGGGCCCGTGGTGCGGTGTGACCGCCGGTTCCGCCGTCACGTCGCACTCTCCCTGCCGGACGCCTCTCCCCTGATCTGACCCGGTCTGCCCGTGCTCCCCGCCGCACGGGCCGCACCCGCCACTGCACCGGTGGGCCCGGCGGGCTCACGGTTCCGGTGGTCCGGTACGGCGTGATCATGGATCAGGCGGTCACGGTACCGGGTGGGACGGCGGACCCCCGGGCCCGGGTGCCGTCGCACGCCGGGTCGTCCGGGGGCCGCCATCGGTACGCCAGCCAGGGCGCTCCCGTCGAGGCGGAGCAGCAACGCCTCGACGGGTCCGGTCCGGGGCCATCACCACACATGGACCCGGTCCGGCGCTCTTCCCCCCCGTCCCACCGGCGCGGGTTGTCGCACCTGCGGTCAGCATCGAAGAGCGAGTCGCCACCATCAGGCTGCGGTTGCCTGGACGACTTGGCGTGTCTCCACCCTCACAGCGTGACGGCCGGTGGACAAGTGCCGCCCGAGTGCAGGTTCCCGCAATTGCAGCTACCTGCATCCCGGTGCCGGTGCGACGGTCCAAACGGTGGGGTGGATTCCGGTGAGAACCGAGGCGGGCGAGGGGTGTCGGCCCCACCGGGCGCCACCCGGCACCGCCGTCGCCCGGCCGTGCACGTTCCTGCACCGACGGCGTGCTCCTGAGCTGCGCGGGGGCGGCGCCGGCTCGGCGGGCCGACAGCCGCCTCAGCGGGCCAGCAGCCGGCCCCGCGCCAGCCCGGCGGCGGTACCGCCCGCGGCGAGCACCCAGGCGACGGCCAGCAGCAGGTACAGGCCGACGGCCAGGCCGCTGAAGCCCCCGAAGCCGGTGTGCCGGGCGAGCGCGGAGGCTCCGGTGACGCAGGTGCCGACCGGGAAGGTGTACGCCCACCAGGTCATCGCGAACGGCATCCCGGCCCGCCGGGCGCGCAGGTTGGCGGCGAGCGCGACGGCCAGCCAGAGCATGGCGACGCCGATCACCGCCACGCCGTACAGCTCGGCGAGGTCGACCATGGCGGGCGCCAGCGCGGGCAGCACCGGCCGGGCGGCGTCGGCGAGTTGGTGGACGGCGGTGACGGACTGGCCGAGCGGGCCGAGCACCAGGAACAGCGAGGGGGTGAGCGCCAGGGCGGGCAGCTTGCTGTGGAACAGCCCGGTGAACACGACCGGCAGCAGCACCAGGGTGGCCAGCAGGCCGACCCCGAACAGCGCCCAGCAGCCGTACAGCATGGCCTGCTGGGCCGTCCCGGCCGGCAGGTGCGGGACGAGCGCCGGGCCGCAGGCGGAGGCGACCAGCGGGGCGACCACCGGCAGCAGCCAGGTCGGGTTGGCCTCCAGGGCGGAGATCCGGTGCCGGGTGATCATCAGGTACGGGATGCCGCCGGCCACGGCCAGCGCGTACAGGGTGCCGAGGCTCCACAGCACCGCGTCCAGGGCGACCGCCGGGCCGGTGCCGATGACCCGGGAGCCGAGCAGCAGGGTGCCCAGCCCGACCGCCAGCAGTGCCATCGGCGGGCAGCCGTAGAAGACCGCGGTGGCCGGGTTGTCCAGCAGCTGGGCGCGGGCCGCCTCGCGGTGCCGGGTCAGGTGGACCAGCCGGGCCCCGGCCAGCACCAGCAGGGCGGCCAGCGCGAGCGCCCACATCGCCGCGCCGAAGCCGGTCAGCCCGGGCGGCCGCACCGGCAGCACGGCGGCGCCGTTCGCCAGGATCGCGGTGCCCATCACGGCGGCGTACCAGTTGGGGCCGAGCTGGGCGAGGTCGGGCCGGCGGCGGACGGCGGGGCGGGCGAGGGGGCGGATACCGGCCAGAGTGGACATGTCCCCACCGTCGCCCGAAGGCCCGGAGGCCGGTAGCGCCGGGGCTCCTATGGGGGCATAGCCTGAATCTATGGCCCTCTCCCCGCACGTCCCCGAACTCGGCGCCCTGGAACTGCTGCTCGCGGTGGCCCGGCTGGGCAGCGTCGGACGGGCGGCGGCGGAGCTGGGCGTCAGCCAGCCGACCGCCAGCGCCCGGATCAAGGGCATGGAACGGCAGATCGGCGTCCCGCTGCTGGACCGCTCGCCCCGGGGCAGCCGGCCGACCGAGGCGGGCCGGCTGGTGGTCGAGTGGGCGCGGCAGGTGGTGGAGGCGGCGCAGGCGCTGGACGCCGGGATCGACGCGCTGCGCGAGCGGCGGGACGCCAAGCTGCGGGTGGTGGCCAGCCTGACCGTCGCCGAGTACCTGATGCCCGGCTGGCTGCTGGGCCTGGCCGAAACCAGCCCGGGGACGGCGGTGACGCTGCGGACGGCGAACTCGGCGGAGGTCGCCGGGCACGTCCTGGCCGGGGACGCCGACCTCGGCTTCGTCGAGGGCCCGTCCACCCCGCCCGGGCTGGCCGGCGCGGTGGTGGCGGCCGACCGGCTGGTGGTCGTGGTGGCGCCCGGGCATCCGTGGGCGCGCCGCCGCGCCCCGCTGACCGGGGCCGAGCTGGCGGCCACCCCGCTGGCGCTGCGCGAGCCCGGCTCGGGCACCCGGGAGGTGCTGGAGATGGCCCTGCGGCCGTACGGGGGCGTGGCGCGGCCCCGGATGGAGCTGGGCTCGTCCACCGCGCTGAAGGCCGCGGCGATGACCGGGGCCGGGCCGGTCTGCCTGAGCGAGCTGGCGGTGGTGGAGGAGCTGGCCACCCGGCGGCTGGTCGAGGTGCCGCTGGTGGCGGAGCTGGACCTGCGGCGGCCGCTGCGCGCGGTCTGGCCGGCCGGGCAGCGGCCGGGCGGTCCGGCCCGGGAGCTGCTGGGGCTGACCCGGCAGTCCGGCAAACGTTCACCGAGAAGTCGAGGCGGAAGCCGATCGGACAAAGGTTGAGCGGAATAGACTCAACTTAGTGCATGCTGTACGTAGCAGCGCGACGCCGGACACCGGTGCGCGCCGCACGGCAGACAGCCGTGCGCGACGGCACGCAGCAGTACGCAGCAGCAGTGAAGGACGACGAGGGAGGCCCCCCAGCAGTGGACGCCAGCAAGTTCACCACCAAGACGCAGGACGCCCTGTCCGCCGCGATCCGGCAGGCGGGCACGGCCGGCAACCCGGACGTCAGGCCGGTGCACATCCTGATCGCCCTGCTGGAGCAGCCCGAGGGCATCGCCCGGCCCCTGCTGGAGGCGGTCGGCGCGGACGTCGCCCGGGTCGACGCCGAGGCGCGCCGCCAGGCGGCCGCGCTGCCCAGCGCGATGGGCACGACGGTCGCCGCGCCCCAGCTCGCCCGGGACACCATCGCGGTGCTCACCGAGGCCGGCAAGCGCGCGAACGACCTGGACGACCAGTACGTCTCCACCGAGCACCTGATGGTCGGCCTGGCGGCCGAGGGCGGCCAGGTGGCCGAGCTGCTGGTGCACCAGGGCGCCACCCCGAAGGCGCTGCTCGCCGCGTTCAAGGACGTCCGGGGCAGCGGCCGGGTCACCTCACCGGACCCGGAGGGCACCTACAAGGCGCTGGAGAAGTACGGCACCGACCTCACCCAGGCCGCCCGGGACGGCAAGCTCGACCCGGTGATCGGCCGCGACCACGAGATCCGCCGGGTGGTCCAGGTGCTCTCCCGCCGGACCAAGAACAACCCGGTGCTGATCGGCGAGCCCGGCGTCGGCAAGACCGCCGTGGTCGAGGGCCTGGCCCAGCGCATCGTGGCCGGTGACGTACCGGAGTCGCTGCGCGGCAAGCGGCTGGTCGCGCTGGACCTCGGCGCGATGGTCGCGGGCGCCAAGTTCCGCGGCGAGTTCGAGGAGCGGCTGAAGGCCGTCCTGAACGACATCAAGGCCTCCGACGGCCAGGTCGTCACCTTCATCGACGAGCTGCACACCATGGTCGGCGCGGGCGCCGGCGGCGACTCCGCGATGGACGCGGGCAACATGCTCAAGCCGATGCTGGCCCGCGGCGAGCTGCGGATGGTCGGCGCCACCACGCTGGACGAGTACCGCGAGCGGATCGAGAAGGACCCGGCCCTGGAGCGCCGCTTCCAGCAGGTGCTGGTCGGCGAGCCCAGCGTGGAGGACTCGATCGCCATCCTGCGCGGCCTCAAGGGCCGGTACGAGGCGCACCACAAGGTGCAGATCTCGGACGCCGCCCTGGTCGCCGCGGCCACCCTGTCCAACCGCTACATCACCTCCCGCTTCCTGCCCGACAAGGCGATCGACCTGGTCGACGAGGCGGCCTCCCGGCTGCGGATGGAGATCGACTCCTCCCCGGTCGAGATCGACGAACTCCAGCGCTCCGTGGACCGGTTGCGGATGGAGGAACTGGCCCTGGAGAAGGAGTCCGACCCGGCCTCGGTGGACCGGCTGGCCAGACTGCGGCGCGACCTCGCCGACAAGAACGAGCAGTTGAGCGTGCTGACGGCGCGCTGGGAGCAGGAGAAGAAGAGCCTCAACCGGGTCGGCGAGCTCAAGGAGCGGCTGGACGACCTGCGCGGCGCGCTCGAACGCGCCCAGCGCGACGGGGACTTCGAGCGGGCGTCCAAGCTGATGTACGCCGAGATCCCGGCCGCCGAGAAGGAGCTCACCGACGCCCAGGAGCGCGCCGCCACTGCGGACACCGAGCCCGGGTCCGCCTCCGCCCCGATGGTCAAGGAGGAGGTCGGCCCCGACGACGTGGCGGACGTGGTCGCCTCCTGGACGGGCATCCCGGCCGGTCGGCTGCTGGAGGGCGAAAGCGCCAAACTCCTGCGCATGGAGGAGGAGTTGGGCCGACGCCTGATCGGCCAGAAGGAGGCCGTGCAGGCCGTCTCGGACGCGGTGCGGCGCACCCGCTCCGGCATCGCCGACCCGGACCGCCCGACCGGCTCCTTCCTCTTCCTCGGCCCGACCGGTGTCGGCAAGACCGAACTCGCCAAGGCCCTGGCCGACTTCCTGTTCGACGACGAGCGGGCGATGGTCCGGATCGACATGAGCGAGTACGGCGAGAAGCACTCGGTCTCCCGCCTGGTCGGCGCCCCGCCCGGGTACGTCGGCTACGAGGAGGGCGGCCAGCTCACCGAGGCCGTCCGCCGCCGCCCGTACAGCGTGGTGCTGCTGGACGAAGTGGAGAAGGCGCACCCGGAGGTCTTCGACGTCCTGCTCCAGGTGCTGGACGACGGACGGCTCACCGACGGCCAGGGCCGCACGGTGGACTTCCGCAACGCCATCCTGATCCTCACCTCCAACCTGGGCAGCCAGTACCTGGTCGACCCGGTCACCCCGGAGGCGGAGAAGCGGGAGCTGGTGCTGGGCGCCGTCCGGGCCGCGTTCAAGCCGGAGTTCCTCAACCGGCTGGACGACATCGTGGTCTTCGAGCCGCTGGGCACCGGCGAGCTGAGCCGGATCGTCGACCTCCAGGTGGCCCGGCTGGGCGAGCGGCTGCGGGAGCGGCGGCTCACCCTGGAGGTCTCCGAGGCCGCCCGCGACTGGCTGTCGCTCACCGGCTACGACCCGGCGTACGGCGCCCGCCCGCTGCGCCGGCTGGTGCAGTCCGCGATCGGCGACCAGCTGGCCCGGGCGATCCTGTCCGGCGCGGTGCACGACGGGGACACGGTCCTGGTGGAGCGGGACGAGTCGGGCGACCGGCTCACCGTCCGCGGCCGGGGGCCGCTGGAGAAGTAGCACCGCCGGGCGTCCGGCGCACGGGCCGTTCCCTCCGCTCCGGCGGCAGGGGGCGGCCCGTTCCGCGCGCCGTCACTCCAGCGCCCTCACTCCACCGCCGCCGTCACTCCAACGCCCCCATTCCGGCGCCCTCACTCCGCCGCCGCCTGTCGCAGCAGCCGCCGCGTCCGGTCCCGCCGGCTGCGCGCCAGCCG
Source organism: Kitasatospora sp. NPDC058444 (assembly GCF_042721415.1). Classification (NCBI taxonomy): domain Bacteria; kingdom Bacillati; phylum Actinomycetota; class Actinomycetes; order Kitasatosporales; family Streptomycetaceae; genus Kitasatospora; species Kitasatospora sp. NPDC058444. The sequence goes on from NZ_JBHXLL010000018.1 coordinate 28,284, forward strand.
GTGCAGCTCGGCCACCTGGGCGTCCGGCAGGTTCCAGGCCTGGGTCAGCAGCCTGAGCGTGGACACCCGCGGACAGGACACCTCCCGCTCCAGGTCCCGGATCGACCGCACGCTCAGCCCGGTCGCCTCGCCCAGCTGCTCCTGCGTCATCCCCTGGTCCAGCCGGATGTTCCGCAGCAGCGCCCCGAGCGTCGCGCCGTCCCCCGTCGCCGCTCCACCCACTCCTGCTCCCCCCTCAATTCCGGACAGTCCACCTCAGGACTGTTCAACTCGCCCTGCCTGACCGGGATTTGATCGAAGCGAGTTCCGTCGCACGCTAACCGCTTCCGGCCGGGACGGCAGGCGAACCAGCGCGCCGGGCGCGTGACGTGGCTCACGCGCGCCCCTCCGGAGGTCCGCGCCCCACCCGGTCGCCGCCCCGGCTCCCGTCCCGGTCACCGCCCCCGCACACCCTCCGTGACCGCCGCCCGTTCCACCCCCCGCCGGAGGCGCCGGACGAGGGCGGGAAGAACGCCGGACGAAGATCGACGCCCCCTCGGCCGCCCCTGTGAGCGGAGCCCCGAATGAGGCAGGATGGGAGGTGGAAAGGGCGGCCTCTCATTGCCGGCCACCACGTGCACTGAGGAAGAGGACCCCCATGAGCATCGACCCGTCGTCCATCCCGTCCTTCGGCGTTCCCCAGGGCGGCCAGCCCGGCGGCCAGGGCGGGCGGCCGGCCGGCCCGCCGCCGATCGTCGTCCCGGACCAGAACCTGGTCACCCAGCTGCTGGACCAGATGCAGCTCAAGCACGTCGTGGACGAGGAGGGCGACCTCACCGCCCCCTGGGAGGGCTTCCGCGTCTACTACATGTTCCGCGGCGACCAGAAGGAGCTCTTCGCGGTGCGCGCCTTCTACGACCGCGCGTACCCGCTGGAGAAGAAGGGCGAGATCCTCGACCTGATCGACGAGTGGAACCGCGAGACCCTCTGGCCCAAGGTCTACACCCACACCCACGAGGACGGCGTGGTCCGCCTGATCGGCGAGGCCCAGATGATCGTCGGCACCGGCGTCAACCTGGAGTACTTCGTCACCACCACCGCCAACTGGACCCAGGCCGCGGTCGGCTTCGAGCAGTGGATCGTCGAGCGCCTCGGCCTCCAGAACGAGATCGAGGGCGAGGACGGCGAGGGCGACAAGGGCACCGACGAGGCCTGATCCCGTTCCCGGTACTCCGGTCCGGCCCGCCACCGCCTCCGCGCCGGTGGCGGGCCGTCCTTGTCCCCGGCTCCCGGCTGTCCCAGGATGGCCCTGACGACGAGCCGTGAGGAGCCACCGATGGGTACCAGGCCACTGCTGAACCGCCGACTGGCCGGGATGGGAACGACGATCTTCGCCGAGATGTCGGCCCTGGCCACGGCCACCGGCTCGATCAACCTCGGCCAGGGATTCCCGGACACCGACGGGCCCGAGGAGGTCCGCGAGGCGGCCGTACGGGCCCTGCGCGAGGGCCGGGGCAACCAGTACCCGCCCGGCCCCGGCATCCCCGAGCTGCGGCAGGCGATCGCCGAGCACCAGCAGCGCTTCCACGGCCTGACGTACGACCCGGACACCGAGGTGCTGGTCACCGCCGGCGCCACCGAGGCCATCGCCGCCACCCTGCTGGCCCTGCTGGAGCCCGGGGACGAGGTGATCGCCCTCGAACCCTTCTACGACTCCTACGCCGCCTGCATCGCGATGGCCGGCGCCACCCGGATCCCGCTCACCCTGCGGGCCCCGGCCTTCCGCCCCGACCTGGACGAACTGCGCTCGCTGATCACCCCGCGCACCCGGCTGCTGCTGATCAACACCCCGCACAACCCGACCGGCACCGTCCTCACCGCCGAGGAGCTCGCCGGGATCGCCGAACTCGCCCTCGAACACGACCTGCTGGTCGTCACCGACGAGGTCTACGAGCACCTGGTGTTCGGCGCCGTCCACCACCCCGTCGCGGCCCTGCCCGGCATGCGCGACCGCACCGTCACCATCTCCTCGGCCGGCAAGACCTTCTCCTTCACCGGCTGGAAGGTCGGCTGGGTCACCGCGAGCCCGGAGCTGGTCGCGGCCGTGCGCACCGCGAAGCAGTACCTCACCTACGTCAGCGCCGGCCCCTTCCAGTACGCCGTCGCCGAGGCCCTGCGGCTGCCCGACACGTACTTCGACACCCTCCGCGCCGACCTGCTGCGCAAGCGCGACCTGCTGCTCGACGGCCTCGCCGCGGCCGGCTTCCGGGCCTTCACCCCCGAGGGCACGTACTTCGTCACCACCGACATCACACCGCTCGGCGAGAAGGACGGCATCGAGTTCTGCCGTGCCCTGCCCGGCCGTTGCGGCGTCGTCGCCATCCCGAACGCGGTGTTCTACGACGACGCGGAGGCCGGCCGTAGCCTGGTCCGCTTCACTTTCTGCAAAAAGGACGAGGTCCTCCAGGAGGCCGTCGCCCGTCTACGGCGCCTGTGAGAGGCCGCACGCCCCCTTTCACGCCCTTCGAACAGGGATGTCCGTGATCCGACGCCAGTTCTGATGGATCATCAACTTCCTTGATCGGCTTGCTTGTTTGCCGCCACAGCGGCGATCCTTCCGACCGTCGAGGCACTCCCGCGCCGCCCTCCATGCCCCGCGCCTGGAGGGCGGCGGTGTGTCCTGCACCCGGACGGCGCACACCCGGCGCACACGGCGCACGATCCGGTGACAGGGGCGCGCGCTGTGCAGACTCGCACATGGGCTCGATCAGACCCGGGAAGCAGGTGTGCTCGAAACGGTGAATGCTTGACAAAGTTGGGTAAATCACCGGCGGACCCGGCGTATTCGTGCTTCTCTGCTGCTGAATCTCCAGCCGGAATCCTTCCTTCCACGGTCGGCCGCGCCCAGGGCCGCACAGCCACGAACAGCCTCGCCATCGCCTAGGCCTACTCGCTGCTGCTCGGCGGGCGCGCACGGAGCTGAAACGCGGAGCCGAGCATGCTCACCACACTGCAGACCTCCTACACGGACACCCGCGCCGGTGACCTCGCCTGGTGCCTCGGCGGCGACCCGCTGCCCGCTCTCGCCGTCCGCGACCTGAGACTCGGCGGTGGCGGCCGCCCGGGCCCGTCCGGCACCCTCCAGCTGCGCCTGCTGGGCGCCTCCCACCAGGTGCTGATCGACGCGGGCCCCGGCCAGTGCCTGGAGACCGTCGCCTGCCTGCCGGGCCGCCGCACCCCGCTGCCGGCCCGGGTGGCCAAGCAGGTCGGCGGCTGGGAGTACGAGTTCGCGGCCCGGATCGAGGCGCTCCCGCCGCACGACTTCGCGGCCCGCGCCCAGGAGCTGCTGGCCCTGGTCGAGGGGCACCCGCGGGGCCTCGCCGGGGTCTTCCCGGGCGACCCGAGCGCCTTCACCGCGCTGGTCACCCAGGGCGGCCCGGACCGGCTGCTCTGGCGCACCTGGCACGCCTACCCGCAGGAGGGGCAGCTGGTGTGCACCCGCTCCTCGCTGGTGGTGCCCGAGATCGCCGAGATCGCCGGGGTGGCCGGGGCGGCCGGGGCATGACCGCCGGAAGCCCGGAGCGGAACACCGATCCGGCCGTAGGCCGCCCGGCACAAGGCCTACGAATCGTACGCAGGAACGGTTCGTCAATCCGACGTCGTCAACTGTCCGCCGGATGGGCGCAGCCATCCGTACCGCACGTCCCCTAGCGTTTGTTCGTGATCAACCATCCGGCCGGTCCGCCCGTATGCCCGCGAGTGGACCTCGACGACGGCGCCCCACCCCGGCCCGGGCGAAGCCTCGCCCCACTCCTGCCCGCCCGCCGTCGATCCCGGCTGCGATCCCGCCCCCGGCTCGCCCGCTTGACCGTCCTGCTGGCCGCGTTCGTCTGCGCGGCCTGCGGACTCGTCTACGAACTCGAACTCGTGGCGCTCGGCGACTACCTGCTCGGGGACACCGTCACCCAGACCTCCGTCGTGCTCTCCGTCATGGTGTTCGCGATGGGCCTCGGGTCACTGCTCGCCAAACGGCTCACCAGCCGGCCCGCCACCGCCTTCGCCCTGGTCGAGTGCGCGCTCGCGCTCACCGGCGGGCTCTCCGTCCTCGCGCTCTACTCCTGCTGGGCCTGGATCGGCCGCTACCAGGCCGCCATGGTCGGGCTCACCTGCCTGATCGGCATCCTGATCGGCGCCGAGATCCCCCTGCTGATGACCCTCATCCAGCGGATCCGGCGCGACGACGCCGGACGCGCCGTCGCCGACCTGTTCGCCGCCGACTACGTGGGCGCGCTCATCGGCGGCCTCGCCTTCCCGTTCCTGATCCTGCCCGCCCTCGGACCGGGCGACGGCGCCCTGCTCACCGGCGCCGTCAACGCCGTCGCCGGAGCGGCCGTGGTGCTCTGGCTGTTCCGCGAGGAACCCGCCCCCCGGATACGACGGCTGCTCTGGGGCGGCTGCCTGCTCGTCCTCGCCCTGCTCGCGACGGCCGCGGCCGGCTCCGACGCCGTCGAACGCGCCGCCCGGCACGCCCTGTACGGCGACCAGGTCCGCTACGCCACCCGCAGCCGGTCCCAGGAGATCGTGCTCACCGGCCCCGCCGAAGGCCCCCTCCGGCTCTACCTGGACGGCCGGCTCGCGGTCTGCGGACCCGACGAGTACCGGGGCAGCGAGGGCCTCGTCCACCCCGCCATGGCGGCCGGCCCGGACGCCCGCGTCCTGCTGCTCGGCGGCGGCGACGGGCTCGCCCTGCGGGAGGTGCTGCGGCACCGGGGCGTCCGCACCGTCCGACTGGTCGACGCCGACCCCGCCCTCCCCCGGCTCGCCCGCACCGACCCCGGGCTCTCCGGCCTCGGCGGCCGCTCACTGGACGACCCCAGGGTCCGCACCACCGCGGCCGACCCGATGGCCTGGCTGCGCGGCGCGGGCGCCCCCGGCGGGGACGGGCCGTACGACGTGGTGCTCGCCGACCTCCCGGCACCGGCCGACGGCGGGCCGGTCAAGTTCCACTCCCAGGAGTTCTACGGCCTCGCCACCCGGCTGCTCTCCCCCGGCGGCCGGATCGCGGTCCGCGCCGGAAGCGACCTGGACGGCCTCTGGCAGATCGAGTCCGGCCTGCGGACGGCGGGCCTGCAGACCGCCCCGTACGCCGTCCCGGGCAGCGCCACCGCCGGCTGCCGCCCCGGAGCGCCGGACGACGCCCAGAACTTCCTCCTCGCGGCCGCCGTCCGGCCCCCGCTCACCCTCGCCCCCGACGCCCCACCGCCCCGCGCCCTCACCCCCGACACGCTCCACGCCACCACCGCCCGCCTCACCGCCCTCCGCCCCACCCGCCCCCCGGCCGCCCTCACCCTGCTCGGGCCCCGCTGAGCCACCTCGCCGAGCCGGGGAACCCGGCGGGCCCACCCCGCGGGCCCCACCCGCAGGCGCCCGGCCGCCCACACCCACCCCGGCCCCGCCGAGAGCCACCCCCGTCGAGGCGGCGGCCCCTGAAGGCCCGCCACCCCGCGGGCCCCACCCGCCCGCGCGGCGGGACGCCCGGGCGGGTGCCGCGGCGATGGTGCGACGGCCAAGGGAACAGGCGGGGTGGGGAAAATCTGGTGGTGGTGGGTAGGGACCGAACAGGGCCCAGTCGGTAGGCTCCGTGACATGGAGCATGAGGTTGTCGTCCCGATGTCCGCCGAGCCGGTTCGGCAGGCCTTGCAGGATCCGGCCCTGCTGGCGCGGAGTGTGCCGGGGCTGAGCACCGAGCCGGCCGCGGTCGGGGCCGGTGCGGCCGAGGAGATCGGCGGCCGGCTGAAGCTGCGGATCGGCGGCTCCACGATCACGTACAAGGGCGTGCTGTCGCTGATCGAGGGCCGGGAGGGCGTGCTGACCGTGCTCGCCGAGGGCGAGGAGGCCCGGGGCAGGGGCGAGGTGACCGCCACCGTCCGGGTCAGCGTCGCGGACGGCGCCGAGGACGGCACCGCGGTGATCCGCTTCACCGGTGACCTCAGCGCCACCGGCCGGCTGACCGAGTTCGACGAGGAGACCCTCGACGCCACCGGCCGCCGGCTGCTGGAACGGTTCGCCACCGCGCTGGTCACCCCGGAGGGCGAGCAGCCCCAGGACCAGGAGGCGGAGCAGGACCAGGAGGCGGACGCCGAGTCGGCCGAGCCCGCCGACGCCGGGACCGGGGCCGACGCCGGTGTGGTCTTCATCGAGGACCGCCAGGACCAGCCCGGCGACGACCTGGACGACGACCTCTCCGACCTGATCGCCTTCTCCGACGCCGACGCCGAGCGCTTCGGCCTGCCCATCGGCTCCGCCGACGACGAGGACGAGGAGGACGACGTCGACGGCGAGGCCGCGGACGGCTCCGCCGAGCAGGACGGCGTCGCCGAGGAGCTCCCCGCCGAGCCGCTCTTCGCGTACGAGGAGGAGCCGGTGCTGAGCGGCCCGGTGCGCCGCAGCATCGTCGGCCGGTCCGCCGAGGAGGTGGACCACGCCCCGCCGCGCGGTCCGTACGCCCCGGCGCTGCCCGCCCGCAGCGCGCGGGCCCGGGCGGCGTCCCGCTGGGGCGGCGAGGCCGGCGGGATCGTGGTGCCGGGCATCGACGGCCGCAGCGCGGTGCCGTGGGTGATCGGCGGCTCGGTGGCGCTGCTGGGTGGTGCCGTGGTGCTGGTCAGGGCGCTGCGCCGGCGCTGAGCCCGGGGCGCCGCCGGGAGCTCCAGGCCCTAGACTGAACGCTCATGAGCAACGACCGCGACGCCCTGCTGGCACAGATCAAGGACAAGGCCGTCGTGCACGGCAAGGTCACCCTCTCCTCCGGCAAGGAGGCCGACTACTACGTCGACCTGCGCCGGATCACGCTGGACGGCGTGGCCGCCCCGCTGGTCGGCCGGGTGATGCTGGACGCGACCTCGCACCTGGACTACGACGCCGTCGGCGGTCTGACCCTGGGTGCCGACCCGGTGGCCGCCTCGATGCTGCACGCCGCCGCCGCGCGCGGGCAGCAGCTGGACGCCTTCGTCGTCCGCAAGACGGGCAAGGCGCACGGCCTCCAGCGCCGGATCGAGGGCCCGGAGGTCAAGGGCCGCCGGGTGCTGGCCGTCGAGGACACCTCCACCACCGGCGGCTCGGTGCTGACCGCCGTGGAGGCGCTGCGCGAGGCGGGCGCCGAGGTGGTCGGCGTCGCGGTGATCGTGGAGCGCGGCGGCGCGGCCGCCGTCGAGGCCCAGGGCCTGGAGTACGTGACCGCGTACACCCTGGACGACCTGGGTCTCTGATCCCGTCCGGTACGGATCCCGTCCGGCACGACGAACGACCGAGGGCCGGTGCTGTTTCACGTGAAACAGCACCGGCCCTCGCCGTGTCCGCGTGCGCCGGGCGCTCAAACGCTCAGGCGCTCAGGCGCTCAGGCGCTCAGGCGCTCAGGCGCTCAGGCGCTCAGGCGCTCAGCCCCGACGGTGCCGGCCGCTGCCGGTCTGGACCTCGTCGACGGCCTCGGCGCCGCCGGCCTTCTTCTTCTTCCGCTCGCGCATGACCTCGACCAGGATCGGCGAGATCGACAGCAGGACGATCAGCAGGATCGCCGGGATCAGGTACTTGTCGATCACCGGGGCGAGCGCGTCACCGAAGAAGTAGCCGATCAGCAGCATGGACTCGGTCCACAGCACGCCGCCGACCACGTTCCAGAGGAAGAACGTCCGGGCGGGCATCTCCAGGGTGCCGGCGACCGGGTTCAGGAAGGTGCGGACGATCGGCATGAAGCGGGCCAGCACCACGGCCTTGCCGGAGCCGAACTTGTTGAAGTACTCCTCCGCCTTCACCACGTACTCGCGGCGGAAGATCTTCGAATCGGGCTTGTCGAACATCTTCGGCCCGACCTTGGCGCCGATCAGGTGCCCGAGCTGGGCGCCGGCGATCGCCGCGATCGGGGCGCCGATCAGCAGGACGCCGATCGGCAGCTTGGCGCCGTCGCCGAGCACCGAGGAGGCGGCGTTCGAGGCGGCGACGCCCGCGAGGATCAGCAGCGAGTCGCCCGGGAAGAAGAAGCCGACCAGCAGGCCGGTCTCCGCGAAGATGATCGCGATCAGCCCGATGGCGCCGAGGGACGAGATCAGGGATTTGGCGTCGAGCAGGTTGACGGCCAGCTGGTTGTAGTCCACGGGCGCAGGATAGCGGGCGCACCTTGCCGGCGAAGCGGGCGTACCCGTGCCGGCGGTGCCCGGCGGGGGCCGCTCCCGGCCCCCGCCGGAGCCGCCCGCGACCGCCGTGCGCCCGTGCCGTGCGACGGTCCGCATGGCGGGCTCCTGCTGACCTGCGGGCACGAGTCTGGGAAGATGGCACAGGCGTCCGGTCCGCGGCGGTACACCACCCTCATGGCCGTACCGCGGAGGTCGCCGCGAACCTTGGTGCCGGAGAGCCAACCGCAACGCCGCGCGACGGCGGGCCGGCACGGAGTCGTCACGAAGGCGTACACAGCGTCGGACAGCACCGTCCGTACGCCGCAACCCGACAGGAGCGGATCGCATGCCCATCGCAACTCCCGAGGTCTACAACGAGATGCTGGACCGGGCCAAGGCGGGCAAGTTCGCCTACCCGGCCATCAACGTCACGTCGTCGCAGACCCTGCACGCCGCGCTGCGCGGTTTCGCCGAGGCCGAGAGCGACGGCATCATCCAGATCTCGACCGGTGGCGCGGAGTTCCTGGGCGGCCAGCACAACAAGGACATGGTGACCGGCGCCGTCGCGCTCGCCGAGTTCGCCCACATCGTCGCCGCCAAGTACGACATCACCGTCGCGCTGCACACCGACCACTGCCCGAAGGACAAGCTGGACGGCTACGTCCGCCCGCTGCTGGCCGTCTCCGCCGAGCGCGTGGCCCGGGGCGAGAACCCGCTGTTCCAGTCGCACATGTGGGACGGCTCGGCCGAGACCCTGTCCGACAACCTGGCCATCGCCCAGGAGCTGCTGGCCCAGGCCGCCGCCGCCAAGATCATCCTCGAGGTCGAGATCACCCCGACCGGTGGCGAGGAGGACGGCGTCACCCACGAGATCAACGACGAGCTGTACACCACCGTCAACGACGCCGTGCGCACCGCCGAGGCGCTGGGCCTGGGCGAGCAGGGCCGCTACCTGCTGGCCGCCTCCTTCGGCAACGTGCACGGCGTGTACAAGCCGGGCAACGTCGTGCTGAAGCCGGAGCTGCTGCGCGAGCTCCAGGACGCGATCGGCAAGCAGTACGGCAAGACCGACCCGTTCGACTTCGTCTTCCACGGCGGCTCGGGCTCGACCGCCGAGGAGATCGCCACCGCGCTGGAGAACGGCGTCGTGAAGATGAACCTGGACACCGACACCCAGTACGCCTTCACCCGCCCGGTGGCCGGCCACATGTTCGCCAACTACGACGGCGTGCTGAAGGTCGACGGCGAGGTCGGCAAGAAGAACACCTACGACCCGCGCACCTGGGGCAAGCTGGCCGAGGCCGGCATGGCCGCCCGCGTGGTCGAGGCCGCCGAGCAGCTGCGTTCGGCGGGCAAGCGCCTGAAGTGAGGCCCGCGCCCCATGACGTGAGCCGCGCGCCCCGCGCGTGACACACGGGTGCCCCCGGCGGAGACCGCCGGGGGCACCCGTGTGTCGGGGGGGATGTCTACTGCTTGAGCTCCGCGTACGCCTCCGCGCTGCTGTCCTTCAGGAACTGCCAGCAGCGGGTCTCCTCCTCGGTCTCCTTGATCGCGCCGGCCGCCCGGGCGAGCGCCGCCAGGCAGCGCAGGAAGCCGCGGTTGCCGCGGTGCTCCCACGGCACCGGGCCGTGGCCCTTCCATCCGTTGCGCCGCAGCGCGTCCAGGCCACGGTGGTAGCCGGTACGGGCGTAGGCGTACGACTCGACGTACCGGCCGGCCGCGTAGGCGTCGTCGGCGAGCATGGCCCAGGCCAGGCAGAAGACCGGGAACTCGGCCGCGACCTGGGTGGGGGAGGCCGACTCCTCCGCCAGCATCCGGTAGGGCCGCTCCTCCTCCGGGAGGAGGGTGGGTTCGGGACCGTCGAGAAGATTCCTGTGAATCGCCATGCCCTGAAGTCTGCCACCCGAGACGCAGGGGTCAACCGCCGTCCCGGACGGGCCCCGCTCCGCGGCACCCCGAGTCGCCGCCGAGGCGTGTGGACATTCACCCGTTCGCCTGACAGTGTGAAGATCATGTCCGCAGCCCGATCCGTCGGCCGGCGCACCGCACCGCCCCGGAAGGGCGGTCGCCGACGCCGCCGACCGCGCCGCGGACCCGGTCCTGTCATGCTCACGGCACTGGTGGTCTCCGTGCTGGTGCTGGGCGCCACGGCGGTCATGCTGAACCGCCCCTCGGGGACCCCGGCCGCCGCCCCGACCACCCAGGCGAGGGTCGCCCCGCCGGCCGAGCAGGCCGCCACGGCGGCGCCGACACCGCAGCAGGCCCCGCCCCCGGCTCCCGCGAAGGCCGACACCCCGCCGCCCGCACAGCCGTCGACACCGGCCGCGCCGGACCCCGGCCCCACCAAGGGCGCGGGCACCTTCACCGTCGCGCCGGCCACCGCCAACCCGGTCGGGCGCGGCAACGTGCGCCGCTACCGGGTCGAGGTCGAGGACGGCATCGGCATCGACGCCCCGACCGCCGCCGCGCAGATCCACGCCATCCTCGGCGACAAGCGCGGCTGGACCAGCGACCGCAAGAACGGCTTCCAGCTGGTCACCGACGGCCCGTACGACTTCGCCGTGAAGATCGCCTCACCGGCCACCGTGGACCGGATCTGCGGCGCCTCCGGCCTGGACACCCACGGCGAGGTCAACTGCAACGTCGGCAACCAGGTGCTCGTCAACTCCAAGCGCTGGAACACCGGTTCACCGCAGTTCAGCGGACCGCTGGAGGAGTACCGGGCGCTGATCGTCAACCACGAGGTGGGCCACCGGATCGGCCACGGGCACGAGGGCTGCCCGGGCGAGGGCAAGCCCGCCCCCGCGATGATGCAGCAGATCTACGGCCTCAAGGGCTGCACGCCCAACGCCTGGCCGTACTCGGCGCAGGGCGGCTACATCGGCGGCCCGTCCGTCCCGTAGCACCACGGCGCCCCGCAGCACCGCGCCGTCCCGTGGACCGCGCCGGCGCAGACGGCGACACCGCCGGCCGGGACCTCGGGACAGCAGCACCGAGACCCCGGCCGGGCGGCTTCGCCCAGGGTGCTACCGCAGCACCGGCAGGTACTCCCGCAGATCGCTGCGCTCGCCCGAGGCCGACACCTCGGCCGCCTCCACCGCCGCCGCCCAGTCGGCCCGGCCGGTGGCCAGCCGGATCCAGGTCAGCGGGTCGGTCTCCACGACGTTGGGCGGGGTGCCCCGGGTGTGCTTCGGCCCCGGTACGGCCTGGACCACCGCGTACGGCGGCACCCGCAGCTCGACGGCGCCGCCGGGCACCTGCCCGGCGAGGGCGTCGGCCAGCATCCGGGAGACGGCGGCGAGGGCCTGCGGGTCGTGCGGGAAGGCGTCCAGACCGAGCGCGTCGGCCAGGTCGTCGGCGTGCACCACGGTCTCGACCAGCCGGCTGACCAGGTAGTCGGTCAGGAGCATCGGATGGCCGGTCAGGAAGGTGACCCGCCGGTCCGGTTCCGCGTCGGCCAGCTTGTCGAGCACGCCCCGTACGGCGTCCAGCGACTGGTCGAACGTGGCGGCCAGCTCCGCGGCCGGGCCGGCGAACCCGCTCGCCGCCTTCTCGGTGGTCACGGTGTCGACGAACTCGGCCATCGTCCCGGCCAGCGCCGCGTACTCGGCCAGCGGCAGCGTCGGCCCGTCCACCTCCGGCGCGTCCAGCACGGGCAGCAGCTGGCTCAGCGCCAGGCTCACGTGGGTCACCAGCTCTCGCACCCGCCAGGAGCCGAGCCGGGTCGGCCGCTCCAGATCGGACTCCGTCAGTCGGTGCACGACGTCGCGCACCGCCTCGCTCTGCGCCACCAGCGCGGCGCTCACCTTTTGCGGCTGATACGTACGGGACTTGGCAGACATGGGCGTCAACATACGCCGAGGGGCGGGTAGTTCACCAGAGAACCGCCCGCCCCTCCTGAATCGTGCGTCAGCCCAGCAGGGCCTCGATGACACCGGTGTGGGCGTCCTTCAGCTCCGCCAGCGAGACGCTGAACTGGCCCTGGACATCCACGCTTTCGCCGTCCACGACACCGATCCGGGTGGCCGGCAGGCCACGCGCGGTGCACATGTCGTTGAACCGGAGCTCCTCGCTGCGCGGCACCGCCACGACGGCGCGGCCGGCCGACTCCGAGAACAGGAAGACGAACGGGTCCATGCCCTCGGGAACGATGACCCGCGCGCCGTGGCCGCCCTTGAGGCAGCTCTCCACCAGCGCCTGGCCGAGACCGCCGTCGGACAGGTCGTGCGCGGCGTCGATCATGCCGTCGCGCGAGGCGGCGATCAGGATCTCGCCGAGCAGCCGCTCGCGCTCCAGGTCCACCTTGGGCGGCAGGCCGCCGAGGTGGTCGTGGACGGCCTGCGACCAGGCCGAGCCGCCGAGCTCGTCCGCCGTGTCGCCGAGCAGGTAGAGCAGCTGCCCCTCCTCGGCGAAGGCGACCGGGGTGCGCCGGGTGACGTCGTCGATGACGCCGAGCACCGCGACCACCGGGGTCGGGTGGATGGCGACCTCGCCGGTCTGGTTGTACAGCGAGACGTTTCCGCCGGTGACCGGGGTGCCGAGCACCAGGCAGGCGTCGGCCAGGCCGCGGGTGGCCTCGGCGAACTGCCACATCACGTCCGGGTCCTCGGGGGAGCCGAAGTTGAGGCAGTCGGAGACGGCGAGCGGCTTGGCACCGCCGGCCGCGACGTTGCGGTACGCCTCGACCAGGGCCAGCTGGGCACCGGTGTACGGGTCCAGCTTGGCGAAGCGGCCGTTGCCGTCGGTGGCGACCGAGACGCCGAGGTTGGTCTCGTCGTCGATCCGGATCATGCCCGAGTCCTCGCCGTGCGAGAGCACGGTGTTGCCGAGCACGTAGCGGTCGTACTGGTCGGTGATCCAGGACTTGGAGGCCTGGTTCGGGTGGCTCGCGACCTTCAGCAGGTCGGCCTTGAGGCCCTCGCCGGTGGTCGGGCGGGCCAGCCGCTCGGCGGTCGGGGCGTCGGCCTGCAGCGCGTCCTGCCAGCTCGGGCGGGCGTACGGGCGCTGGTAGGTCGGGCCCTCGTGGGCGACGGTGCGCGGCGGGACGTCCACCACGAGCTCGCCGTGCCAGAAGATCTCCAGGCGCTCGCCGTCGGTCACCTCACCGATGACGTTGGCGATGACGTCCCACTTCTCGCAGATCTCCAGGAAGCGGTCGACCTTGTCGGGCTCCACGATCGCGCACATGCGCTCCTGCGACTCGCTCATGAGGATCTCCTCCGGCGAGAGCGTGTGGTCGCGCAGGTGCACGGTGTCGAGCTCGATCCGCATGCCGCCGGAGCCGGCCGAGGCCAGCTCGCTGGTGGCGCAGGACAGACCGGCGCCGCCGAGGTCCTGGATGCCCTTGACGAGCTTCTCCCGGAAGATCTCCAGGGTGCACTCGATCAGGAGCTTCTCCTGGAACGGGTCGCCGACCTGGACGGCCGGGCGCTTGGCCGGCTTGGTGTCGTCGAAGGTCTCGGAGGCGAGCACCGAGACGCCGCCGATGCCGTCGCCGCCGGTGCGGGCTCCGTACAGGATGACCTTGTTGCCGGCGCCGGAGGCCTGCGCGAGGTGGATGTCCTCGTGCTTCATGACGCCCACGCACAGCGCGTTGACCAGCGGGTTGCCCTGGTAGCAGGAGTCGAAGACGACCTCGCCGCCGATGTTCGGCAGGCCCAGGCAGTTGCCGTAGCCGCCGATGCCCGCGACGATGCCGGGCAGCACGCGCCGGGTGTCCGGGTGGTCGGCCGCACCGAAGCGCAGCGGGTCCATCACGGCGACCGGGCGGGCGCCCATCGCCAGGATGTCGCGCACGATGCCGCCGATGCCGGTGGCCGCACCCTGGTAGGGCTCGATGTACGAGGGGTGGTTGTGCGACTCGACCTTGAAGGTGACCGCGTAACCCTGGCCGACGTCGACGACGCCGGCGTTCTCGCCGATGCCGACGAGCATCGCGTCCGAATCCGGCTTCTTCTCGCCGAACTGCTTCAGGTGGACCTTGCTGCTCTTGTACGAACAGTGCTCCGACCACATGACCGAGTACATGGCGAGTTCGGCGCCGGTCGGGCGGCGGCCGAGGATCTCCCGGACGCGCGCGTACTCGTCCTCCTTGAGGCCGAGTTCGGCCCAGGGCTGGGCGGCGTCCGGGGTCTGCTCGGCGTTCTTGACGGTGTCGAGGCTCATCAGGCGTTCACCAGCTGCTTCAGGACGGAAGTGAAGAAGCCCAGGCCCTCGGTGGTCGGACCGGTGAGCGGCTCCACGGCGTGCTCCGGGTGCGGCATCAGGCCGACGACATTGCCGGCGGCGTTGGTGATGCCGGCGATGTCGCGGTACGAACCGTTCGGGTTGACGTCCAGGTAACGGGCGACGACCCGGCCCTCCGCCTCCAGCTCGTCCAGCACCCGCTCCTCGGCGACGAAGCGGCCCTCGCCGTTCTTCAGCGGGACGACGATTTCCTGGCCCGCCGAGTAATCCCGGGTCCAGGCGGTGCCGGCGTTCTCGATCCGCAGCTTCTGGTCACGGCAGATGAAGTGCAGCGAGTCGTTCCGGGTGAGCGCACCGGGCAGCAGGTGCGATTCGCAGAGCACCTGGAAGCCGTTGCAGATACCGAGCACCGGCATTCCGAGCTTCGCCTGCTCGATGACGGACTCCATCACCGGCGAGAAGCGCGAGATCGCACCGCAGCGCAGATAGTCGCCGTAACTGAATCCGCCGGGCAGGACGACGGCGTCGACCTGGTGGAGATCCTTGTCACGGTGCCAGAGGGCGACCGGCTCGGCGCCTGCGAGGCGGACCGCCCGCTGGGCGTCGCGGTCGTCGAGGGAGCCGGGGAAAGTGACGACGCCGACGCGGGTGGTCACTTGCCCTCCTCCTCGACCCGGACGGTGAAGTCCTCGATCACGGTGTTGGCGAGAAAGGTCTCGGCGGCTTCGCGGATACGGGCGAGCGCCGCGTCGTCGACCGGGCCCTCCACATCCAGCTCGAAACGCTTGCCCTGGCGGACGTCGGCGATCCCGGTGAATCCGAGGCGGGGCAGTGCACGCTGCACCGCCTGTCCCTGGGGGTCGAGGATCTCCGGCTTGAGCATGACGTCGACTACGACGCGTGCCACTGGCACTCCCGGTGGTGTCTTCGGTGAGGCGGGGGAACTCCAGACTACCGGTGGTTTCGGGCAGGATTGCTGGCCGGGGATAGCGACGCGCGTAGACCCGAGACCCTTACGCCGCAAGGGATCCGGGCCCCTCCCCCGCCGCCCGGGCCGCCCGGTTTCCACGGATTCGGCACTCGGAACGGCACCGGCCGGAGAACACCCGAATACGGCACTTGGGGACAGATCCGCCCGTCCCGCACGCCGGTATCAAGGAGTCCCGCGAAGAGACGTGAATATCCGGAAAAGAATGCCGGACTCTTCGATTTCTGCCCCCTTCGGGTGCAGAATAGGGCCACCTGTCGCGGCAAGTGCTGCGTATCAGGCGAGCCACCCGGCCCGCCCGTTCGCGCTTGCGCGAGTTGGTGCACATCAGGCCCCGGTACCCCCTCGGACCGGCGGCCGAATTGCCCGAGAGGATTGACACCCATGGCACAGCGTGTAGTTGTCACGCTCTCCGACGACCTGGACGGCGGCGCCGCCGCGGAAACCGTCCACTTCGGCGTCGACGGGAAGTCGTACGAGATCGACCTGTCCGTGGACAACGCGGAAAAGCTGCGGGAGGCCCTCGCTCCGTTCGTCGCCGCCGGCCGCCGCCAGAGCCGCACCGGAAAGTCCTTCCGCCGCACCGCCCTGACCCCGGACCCGGCCGCCGTCCGCGCCTGGGCCCTGTCCCGCGGGATGGAGCTGCCGGCCCGCGGCCGCATCCCCAAGCATGTGTACGAGGCGTTCGCCGAGGCGAACTGAGCCCCGCGGGAGTCCGCTCCCAGGTCGCCCCGCCCGCCCGGACCGAAAGGGTGGGGCGACCACCCCGAAAGATGCTGTAGAGTATTCCTCGTCGCCGCAACGGAGAGATCCGAAGAGGCGGCGGGTGCCCCACCAGGCACCGTGCGGACGTGGCTCAGTTGGTAGAGCATCACCTTGCCAAGGTGAGGGTCGCGAGTTCGAATCTCGTCGTCCGCTCGCAGTGCGCGAGCACAGCACAACTCAATAGTTTGACCTGCGGACGTGGCTCAGTTGGTAGAGCATCACCTTGCCAAGGTGAGGGTCGCGAGTTCGAATCTCGTCGTCCGCTCCGATACGAAGGGCCCCCTCGGAAGAGGGGGCCCTTCGGCATTCCCCTGCCATGCCGCCCCTTCCGGCTTGTCCGTCCTTCCGGCTTGTCCGTCCCTCCGACATGTCGGTGCCTCCCGCATATCGGCCCCTCGGCATATCGGCCCATGACATTTGTCATCGCCGACCCGTGCATCCGCACCGCGATGTCATGACGGCGCGCACTGCCCGCGCGGCCCGGTCGCCGGGAGGCTTGAGGCATGGAAACGAGCCGGGCCTCCCGCCCCAGCGAAGACGTGATCGAGGTCACCGACCTGCACCGCCACTACGGCGGGGGCACCACCGGGTACCACGCCGTGCGCGGCGTCGACCTGACCGTCCGCCGCGGCGAGCTGTTCGCCCTGCTCGGCACCAACGGGGCCGGCAAGACCTCCACCATGGAGGTCATCGAGGGCCTGGCCGCGCCCAGCGACGGCACCGTCCGGGTGCTCGGCCGGGACCCCTTCAGGGAGCGCGCCGCCGTCCGCCCGCGGATCGGCATCATGCTCCAGGAGGGCGGCTTCGCCGGCGAGCTCACCGCCGCCGAGACCGGCCGCGTCTGGGCCGGAATGACCAGCGGCGCCCGCCCGGTGGCGGAGGCGCTGGAACTGGTCGGCCTCGGCCACCGCGCGAACGTCCGGGTCAAGCAGCTGTCCGGCGGCGAGAAGCGCCGGCTGGACCTCGCGATGGCCCTGCTCGGCCGCCCCGAGGTGCTCTTCCTGGACGAGCCCAGCACCGGCCTCGACCCCGAGGCGCGCGCCGCCGTCTGGCAGCTGGTCCGCGAGCTGCGCGCCCAGGGCACCACGGTGCTGCTCACCACGCACTACCTGGAGGAGGCCGAGGAGCTCGCCGACCGGCTGGCCATCATGCACGGCGGCCGGGTCGTCACCTCCGGCACCGTCGCCGAGGTGATCGCCGGCCGGCCGGCCCGGATCAGCTTCGAGCTTCCCGAGTTCGACGGGGCCGCGCTGCCCGTCCTGGCCGGGGCCGAGCTCTCCCTCGACGGCCGCAAGGTCACCGTGCAGACCCTCGGGCTCCAGGACACCCTCACCGACCTGCTCGGCTGGGCCCGGCACCACGGGATCGCGCTCGGCGCCCTGGACGCCCGCAGCGCCTCGCTGGAGGAGGCCTTCCTCGCGATCGCCTCCGAGGCCGCCCACCAGAACCCCCCGCAGGCTCCCGCCGCCTCCCGCCCCGCCCGCCGCCGCCTGATCGGATCCGCCCGATGACCACCACCGCCACCGCCGCCGCCACTGGTCCGCAGAGCACCACCGTCCGCCGGCTGCTCGCCCTCGGCCGGGCCGAGGCCACCCTGCTGCTGCGCAACCGCACGGCCCTGTTCACCGCCCTGGTGCTGCCGCTGTTCCTGGTCGTGGTCCTCCAGAGCACGCTGTCGAAGCAGGCCGAGTCCAACCCCGGCCTGGACGTCGACTCGCTGCTGGTCTACGGCTCGGTCGGGATGGTGCTGGCCTTCGTCGTGTACTACAACCTGACCGCCGCGTACGTCGGTCGGCGCGGTGAGCTGGTCCTCAAGCGGCTGCGCACCGGCGAGGCCCGGGACATCGAGATCCTGCTCGGCACCGCCGTCCCCTCGCTCACCCTCGCCCTGCTGATGGCCGCCCTGATCGGGATCGGCGGCAGCATCGCGCTGCACCTGGCCGTACCGGTCAACCCGCTGCTGATGCTGGTCGGCCTGCTGCTGGCGCTGGCCACCATGATCTCCCTGGCCGCGCTGTCCAGCGCCTTCACCAAGACCGTGGAGAGCGCGGGCATCACCACCCTGCCGGTCATGCTGGTGATGCAGTTCGGCTCCGGCCTGTTCGTCCCGCTGGACGTCATGCCCGAGCAGCTGGCGAACATCTGCCGCCTGCTGCCGACCACCCCGGCCTTCCAGCTGATCCGCGTCGGCTGGTTCGGCACCGACGGCTCGGCCGCCGCGACCGACTTCGCCGGCTCCTGGGGCGCCGCCGGCTCGCACCTGGTCACCGGGACGATCTGGCTCGGCCTGGCGGTCTGGGGCGCGGTGCGCTACTTCCGGTGGGAGCCGCGCCGCTGAACCTGACGGGTCAGTAACGAACGGCAATCCGAAGGACCGTCCCCGGGTTCACCTCTGATATGAAGGCAGAAAGCACGATCGTGGTCGAACTGGGGGCGGAAGAATTGAGAATGCGGTCACCGCTTCGCAGCTGGACGAGCCTGAGCAAACCCCAGCGCACCGAGCTCTACTTCCGCTGGTCGCTCTACACGCTGCCGCTGCTGCTGCTCCCGATCACGCTGCTCTCGGCCGGGGCCCGGGCCGACCTGCCGGGCTCCGTCGGAGCCGTCCGGATCTCCCTGCTGGTCTCCCTCGCCTCGACGCTTCTGGGCCTGCGGGCCTGCCGCACCTCGCTCGACCACTACCTGAAGCGGCCCACCGAACACCTGCGCTGGTTGGCCGTCAACGGCGCCTTCGCGGTGGCCGGCTCCTGGGCCGTCCTGCTGCTCGGGCCGGACGCCGGTGCGGCGGACGGCGCCGGCGGAACCGCGTTCACCCCCACGGTCTCGGTGCTGCTGCTCGCCATCGCCTTCGGTCCGGCGTCCATCGGGCTGTCGATCGCCCGGTCGGCGCTGGCCGCCCTCGGCGGGCTCCTGCTGGTGGCCCCGGCGATGGTGCTGGCCGGGTACGGCGCCGCCGGCACCGCCGGCCTGCTGATCGGCGCCCTGGTCATGCTGCCCGTCCTCGGCGGGACCTGCCGCAGCTTCGCCTGGCTGACCTCGGTGGTCTGGGAGCTGGACGCGGCCCGTGAGGCGCAGTCCCGGCTGGCCGTCGCCGAGGAACGGCTGCGCTTCTCCCGCGACCTGCACGACGTGATGGGCCGCAACCTCACCACCATCGCGCTGAAGAGCGAGCTCGCCGTCCAGCTCGCCCGCCGGGGCCGCGAGGAGGCCGCCGACCAGATGGCCGAGGTACAGCGGATCGCCCAGGAGTCACAGCGCGAGGTCCGGGACGTCGTCCGCGGCTACCGCACCACCGACCTCCACGCCGAGGCGATCGGGGCCCGCGCGGTGCTGCGCTCGGCCGACGTCGCCTGCGAGATCGACCTCGGCGAGCACGCCGAAGAGCTGCCGGTCCCGGTCCAGTCGGTGCTCGGCTGGGTGATCCGCGAGGCCACCACCAACGTGCTGCGGCACAGCGAGGCCGGCCGCTGCCTGATCAGGCTGCGGACCGAGGACGGACGGGCCGTGCTGGAGCTGGAGAATGACGGGGTGCCCGACGTCCCGTTCCCGTCCCAGGGCAGCGGCACCGGGCTGCGCGGACTGCGCGAGCGGCTCGCCGCCCACGACGGCGAACTGACCGTGCCACCCGCCGGGGCGGGCGTCTTCCGGATGCTCGCCACCGTCCCGCTGCCCCGCTCGCCCCGCTGAGGAAGAAAGACCGCCCGATGACCGAGAACGCCGCGCCCGTCCGCGTCCTGCTCGCCGACGACGAGCACCTGATCCGGGGCGCGCTGGCCGCGCTGCTCTCGCTGGAGGACGACATCGAGGTGGTCGCCCAGGCCGGCTCCGGCACGGAGGCGCTGGCGATGGCGGCGGCGCACCGCCCGGACGTCGCGGTGCTGGACCTCCAGATGCCGGGCCGGGACGGCATCGAGGTGGCCGACCGGCTGCGCCTGCTGCTGCCGGACTGCCGCTGCATGATCGTCACCGGCCACGGCCGCCCGGGCTACCTGAAGCGGGCGCTGGAGGTCGGGGTGCGCGGCTTCCTGCCGAAGACCGTCTCGGCGGCGGACCTGGCCGGCATCATCCGCACCGTGCGCTCCGGCGGCCGGTACGTGGACCCGGAGCTGGCGGCGGACGCGATCAGCGCCGGGGAGACCCCGCTGACCCCGCGCGAGACGGACGTCCTGGAGCTGGCCGCGGACGGCACCTCGATCGCCGGGATCGCCGAGCGGGCCTCGCTCTCGCCGGGCACCGTGCGCAACTACCTGTCCTCGGCGGCCACCAAGCTGGGCGCGGAGAACCGCCACGCGGCGGTGCGGATCGCCCGCGAGCACGGCTGGATCTGAGGCCGTGCCCGCGGGCGGTCGTCCCGGGCTCAGGCCCAGGTGGTACCGGTCAGCCGCTCGTACACCTCGATGTACTTGGCGCGGGTCCGCTCGACGATCTCGGTCGGCAGCGCCGGCGGCGGCTGCTCGCTGTGGCGGTCCCAGCCGGAGTCCGGGGAGACCAGCCAGTCGCGGATCAGCTGCTTGTCGAAGGACGACTGCGAGCGGCCCGGGGCGTACGCGTCGGCGGGCCAGTAGCGGGAGGAGTCCGGGGTGAGCACCTCGTCGCCGATCACCAGCTCGCCGTCCAGCAGGCCGAACTCGAACTTGGTGTCGGCCAGGATGATGCCGCGCTCGCGGGCGATGTCCCGGGCCCGGGCGTAGACGTCCAGGGTGGTGCGGCGCAGCCGGGCGGCGAGGTCGGCGCCGATCCGGCGGGCGGTCTCCTCGTAGGAGACGTTCTCGTCGTGCTCGCCGACCTCGGCCTTGAGCGCCGGGGTGTAGATCGGGGCGGGCAGCTCGGAGCTGTTCTCCAGGCCCTCCGGCAGCGCGATGCCGCAGACCGTGCGGCTCTCCTGGTACTCGGCCAGGCCGGAGCCGGCCAGGTAGCCGCGGGCGACCGCCTCGACCGGGACCATCTCCAGGCTGCGGCAGACCAGCGTGCGGCCCTTCCAGTCGGCCGGGGCACCGGCCGGGACCTCGGTGGAGATCACGTGGTTGGGGACGATGTCGGCGATCCGCTCGAACCACCACAGCGACAGCTGGGTGAGGATGCGGCCCTTGTCCGGGATCTCGTTCGGCAGCACCCAGTCGTGGGCGGACGTCCGGTCGCTGGCCACCATGACCAGTTCGCCCGACTCGTTGCGGTAGAGGTCGCGCACCTTGCCGGTGTGCAGGTGGACCAGGCCGGGTACCTGGACCGGCTCGGGCTTGGTGACAAATCCGCTCAAGGTGTTCAGTCCTCAGGGGTCGTTCGCGGGCGTGGGGCACGGCGAAAGGGGAGGTCACTGCCCCCGCAGTCTTTCACGGCCCGCCGAACGCGGGTTCTCCGGCCGCCGCACCTCAGTTCTTGCAGAGCCGGTCCAGCAGGTTGGCGGTGGCCCGCTGGATCCGCTCGTCGGTCAGCCCCGGGCGCCCCAGCGCGGGCGACCAGGCGAAGGTGCCGGCCGCGAAGACGTACGCGCCGCTGGGCGCCCGGTACAGCGAGGTCTCCTGGTAGCGGGTGCGGCCGGCCGGGTCCTGGTACGGCGAGTGCGCCAGCAGCACCCGCTCGACGTGCTCGGGCAGGGCCACCTTCGGGTAGTAGCGGTCGGCCTCGCCGGCGACCAGCCCGGGCAGCTCGTCGCCCTCCTGGAGGCCGGTGCCGTCCCAGAGCCAGTGCGCGGTGTGCCGGGCGACCAGCGGGACGGGCGCGGCGACCCGCCCCGAGTACTGCACCCCGAGCAGGTGCTGCTCGGGCTCCCCCGCGTCCCGCCACAGCGCGCTGGCCGCGCCGGCCGCCCCGGCCGCCGGGCTGCCCAGGCGGACCTTCTGCCGCTTGCGGCAGTTGAGCAGCCGGTTGGGCTCGCCGGAGGCCGCGGCGGTCAGCTCGACCCGCCAGTACATGGTGTTGGCGGAGAGGAACACCAGCGAGGTGCCGCCGTCCCGGGCCCGCTCGACGGCTCTGCGCATCGGCTCGGACCAGTACTCGTCGTGGCCGGGGAAGACCAGCGCCCGGTGCCGGAACGGATCCACCAGGCCGGCGTGCAGGTCGGTGGCGGTGGCGTAGGAGAGGTCGTAGCCGAAGCGCTCGGCCCAGCGGATGAAGTCGTACGCGTGGCCGACGTGCAGCGGCAGTCCGGCGGTGGCGTGCGGGCGGTCGAAGGAGACGGTGACGGCCGCCTCCGGCTCGCCGACCAGGCAGCCCCGGCCGTCCCAGGCGTGGTAGAGGCTGGCGCCGGTGCGGCCGTCCTCGGGGAACAGGTTGTACGCCTGCCAGGTCACGTCCGGGAGCACCAGGAGCAGCTCGGCGGTGCGCGCCCGGTCGTCGAAGTCCCGGACGGTGAAGGGGATGTGGCTGCGGTGCAGCATGTCCGCGGTGGTCAGCACGGCGACGTACGCGCCGGGCTTCCAGTGGGCCGGGATCTGCTGCCGCCAGGAGTGCCACCAGTGGTGGCAGGAGACCGTCCGGTCGACCACCAGCGGGGCGGGCTGGGCGAGGCCGGAGATCAGCGGGCTGGAGGTCATGTGGCGGGCGCCGTCGCCGCCGTAGTGGCCGATCCGGAAGATGTTCACGGTGAACTCGCGGGGCGGGTTCACGGTGACCCGGAAGTCCACCGAGCCGCCGGGGCGGACCACCCCGGCCGAGGCGAAGCCCTTGATCTGCTGGTCCACGTCGTTGGCGCCCTGGGGGGTGCCGACCGACGGCTTCCTGCGGACCCCGGCCGTCAGCGCCTGCTGGCCTGGCGCGTCCACCGAGACGTACCAGGGCACGGCGCCCTCCACCCCGGCCAGGTACTGGTCCGGGCTGCGCAGCCAGGGCAGCGGGCCCTGGCCGAAGGGGTCGGAGACGCTGTAGGCGTGCGTCCCCGACTCCCAGCGGCGGTTGAGTTCGGTCCCCACGCGCCCCTCCCAGGTGCACTTCCGCCCGGTTGGCACGTGCCCCCCGGATGTGCGTGCGGTCTAATACACCACAGACTGCTGGCGCTGCGTCACCCTCCGGTAGCGATTGGTGCGGGGAATCTCGCGCGCCTCCCGGCTGGGGCCTCCGGCCTGCGAAGACGCCCGGCGGCCGGTCCTTTTGGGGGCGCGTGCGCGGGTTGCGTGCGCCCTCCTGTGACTCCTGGGACGTCAGAGGCGGACGGGTTTCTCCAGACGGACGTCGGCGGCGTCCAGCCAGGCGCGCAGCGGTCCGTCCTGGCCCTGCTCGACGGCCTGGGCGACCGGACCGGCCAGGTCGGTGCGGCGCACCCCGCCGAGCAGCAGCACCGGGCCGTCCAGCCAGTCCAGGCCGGGGGCTCCGCCGGCGGTGTCCACGGCGGCGCAGCAGACCATCGCGGTGACGTGGTCGACCAGCAGGTCGCGGCCGCTGCGGTCGGGGTCGAGCAGCGGGGCCGGGGTGGTGGTGCGGGCCAGCTGGGCGGCCAGCGCGGCGGCCAGCAGCTCCCCGTCGCCCTCGGCGAGCCGGCCCAGCAGCCGGGTGAGGGTCGGGGCGCCGGGGCGGGACTGCGGGGCGAGCCGGTCCAGGGCGGTCTGCAGGGTGGCGGCGCCCGAGCGCCAGCCGGCGTCCACCACCTCGCGCGGGTAGTCGGCCCACTCCAGCTCGTGCCAGCTGCCGGCCGCCGGGTCGCCGAAGAACAGTTCGGCGGCGAGCCGGGAGACCGCCCGGTCGACGGCGCCGGGCTCCTCCAGCAGGTCGCAGGCGGGGCGGTCGCCCAGCCGGCTGCCGTAGCCGTCGGCCAGCCGGTCGCGCCGGGACAGCTCGGTGAGCGCCGAGACCACGCCGGCGTTGAGGTGGGCCGGGTGGCGGCCGAGCCGCCAGGCGGGCAGCGCCACCCGGGTGAGCAGCCGGTCCCAACCCGCGTAGGCCAGGCCGACCTGCTCCTGGGCGGCGATCCGCAGGCCGTAGTCGACCGTCCTGGCCTGCTCGGAGGCCCAGCTCGCGACCGAGCGCTCCAGTTCGGCGGAGTGGCCCCGGCAGGCGCCGAGCAGGCGGCGGACGACCCTGCGCACGACCCGGTCGGCGAGCCCGGCCGGACCGCGCCGGGGCGGCCGGGGCGGGACGGCCAGGGTGCCGCCGCCGAGGCCGGGGGCGACGCCGCCGCCGGAGTCCAGACAGGCGTCCAGGCTGCGCAGGAAGCGCCGGGCCGCGGCGATCTCCGGGTCGGCGGAGGCGGCCGTCCCGGCCACCACGGGGGCGAGCAGGGCCCGCAGTTCGCCGGCCCGCATCCACCACAGGAAGGGCGAGCCGATCACCAGGACGGGGGCGGGCGCGCCGGGATCCGGGCGCAGCGGAGCCGTCCGCCGGGCCGGCGGGACGTCCTCCAGCCAGCTGTCGCAGTCCGGGGTGAGGGCGACGGCGGAGGGCGCGGGCACGTCCAGCCGCTCCGCCAGCTCGCCGATCAGCCGGTACAGCTCGGGGGCCTCGGCGCGGTCCAGCGGGACGGCCGGGGTCCGGGGCGGGTCGGTCCGGCGCAGGGCCCGGGCGGTCAGCCCGGCCACCGCCAGGGTCAGCGCGGCGACCGCGCAGACCGCCCAGCGGGCGGCGTCCCAGCCCGCCGCGTCGGCGGCCCCGGGCGCGCCGATCCGGCCGGTGAACCGGCCCGCGAGCAGGACCACCGCCAGGGCGGCGGGCACGGCGGCGGCGGCCCGGGCGAGGCCTCGGATCCGCAGGACCGCCTGGGCGTGAGCGCGCGCGATGTCGACTGCGGCCATACGGTGCGACACCCCCTTCGGAGCCCTCAAACGCCCGGCTTCGGGCCCTGAGCCGACTCGAAACGATCAGTTCCGACCGGGAAGCGGAGGCGTCCGATCCCCGGTAGTGCATGCTGCGTGGCGCTACTGACATTTTCGACGCCCCGGTCCGGGTGGGTGTTCCGGATCGCCCCGGTTTCCACTCGTCCCGGTGACGCCGCCCGGTCGTTCCGGTGACGCCGCCCGGACGCCGGCGACCGGTCCGGTGCGGCACCCCGACGACCGCCCGGCCGGACGCCGTCCAGCATCCCCCCGTGGGAGCACCGCTACCCGGCGGCGACCCCGGCGCGCGGGCTCCGCGCACCGCGATCCAGCGCACCATAAGGCCGCGCGGCCGGTTGCGTCAGCCGGATGCGGGTGCTGTCACCCGATGGGCTGGAATCCGTCGGCCGAACGGTGTGTCCGCCCGCGCGGCCGGTCCGGCCCCGAAACGCCGGGAACGCTGCGCCCTTGGGGTTGACCGGTGGGCTCAGGTGTTCGAGTGCCGCTCGCCCCTGCTGGCTCCGCCCGCCGGCGGTGCGGGTCCGGCCGTCGGCGTGGGGCCGGCCGTCGGCGTGGGGCCGGCCGCCGGCGTGGGGCCGCCCGCCTCCGCACGCACCGCGGCCCCCGTGCGAACGGTTCGCACGGGGGCCGCGGACGGCGCGGGCGCCGGGTCTCAGGCGGTGGCCGCCTTCAGCGCGATGTCGGTGCGGTGGTGGCCGCCCTTGAGGGAGATCCGGTCCACCGCGGCGTACGCGAGCTCGCGCGCCTCGGCCAGGTCGGCGCCGGTCGCGGTGACCGACAGGACGCGGCCGCCGGCGCTCAGCACCCGGCCGTCCTCGTCCGCCTTCGTCCCGGCGTGCAGCACGAACGCGGTGCCGTCCGCCTCCGCCTCGGCCAGGCCCTCGATCGGGTCACCGGTGCGCGGGGCGGCCGGGTAGCCCTCGGAGGCGACGACCACGGTGACGGCCGCGCCCTCGTCCCAGCGCAGCGGCTCCAGCTGGTCCAGGGTGCCGGTGGCGGAGGCCAGCAGCACGCCCGCCAGCGGGGTGCGCAGCCGGGCCAGCACGACCTGGGTCTCCGGGTCGCCGAAGCGGGCGTTGAACTCGATCACCCGGGTGCCGCGCGAGGTGAGCGCCAGGCCCGCGTACAGCAGGCCGGAGAACTCGGTGCCGCGGCGGCGCAGCTCGTCCACGGTCGGCTGGAGGACGGTCTCCAGGACCTCCTCGACCAGCCCGGCGGGCGCCCACGGCAGCGGCGAGTAGGCGCCCATGCCGCCGGTGTTCGGGCCCTCGTCGCCGTCCAGGGCGCGCTTGAAGTCCTGGGCGGGCTGGAGCGGGACGACGGTGGTGCCGTCGGTGATCGCGAACAGCGACACCTCGGGGCCGTCCAGGTACTCCTCGATGACCACGCGCTCGCAGCCGGCGGCGTGCGCCAGCGCGGCCTCGCGGTCGGAGGTGACCACGACGCCCTTGCCGGCGGCCAGGCCGTCGTCCTTGACCACGTACGGGGCACCGAAGGCGTCCAGCGCCTCGGCGGCCTCGGCGGCGGTGGTGCAGACGTAGGAACGGGCGGTGGGGACGCCGGCCGCGGCCATCACGTCCTTGGCGAAGGCCTTCGAGCCCTCCAGTTCGGCGGCCGCCGCGGACGGGCCGAACACCGGGACGCCGGCCGCGCGCACGGCGTCCGCGACGCCGGCCACCAGCGGGGCCTCCGGACCGACCACGACCAGGTCGGCGTCGAGCCGGCCGGCCAGCGCGGCGACCTGCGCACCGTCCAGCTGGTCGACCGGGTGGACCGTGGCGACCTGCGCGATCCCGGCGTTGCCCGGGGCACAGTGCAGTTCGGTCACTGCGGGATCTTGGGACAGGGAGCGGCACAGGGCGTGTTCGCGGGCGCCGCCGCCGATGACGAGGACCTTCACGCCTGGCAGCGTAGTCGGTGGCCTGTTCCGGCCGCTCTCCGGTCCCGTCTGATCCTCCAGGAGGAGGGCTCCGCGGGCCGGGCGCGCCGGAGGATCCTCCAAGTCCGAGGGGGCCGGTTCGGCGGTGGGTGGTCGGGTCACGACGTCGGGTCACCGGACCCTCGCTCGGACGGGTGAAATCTCGCCGCCCCCCGCAACCCGCCCACCTCGGGTTCCGTTGGCCGAAACCGGTAACGATCACCGGAGAAGCGCCCCCACGGTCAGCCATTTGGCGGTAAGAAGTGCTGTTGGAGAACCACCGGCGGACACCGCGTCAGCCGTTGCGCCGACAGAGCCAGCAGTCCGCCCGCCACAGGGAGCCCCACAGGTGAGCCAGCCGGAAATGCAGCCCGAGGAGAGTGCCTGGGGCAAGGAGATCGGTGAGGAGGACCAGCCCGTCGCCGCCGTCGTCCGACGCGCCTCCACCCGCCAGCGGACCGATCTGAGCACCCGCCAGTTCCCGCTCGGGGACTGGGGCGAGCCCGCCGAACGGCTGGAGGAGCTCTACCGCTGGTCCGAGGAGCGGGCGGTAGAGGCGATCGAGTGGTACCGCCGGGACCGGGTCTGGAAGCGCCGCTGGGCCCGCCTGCTGCGGTTCGGCGCGGCCGGCTTCGCGGTGGGCGGGGTGACCGCCCCGCTGGTCGGCCTGGCGGGCGCCTTCGCGCACGGCACCGGCTGGGGCTACGTCGGCTTCGCGCTCTCCGCCGCCTGCCTGGCCACCGACCGGGTCTTCGGCCTCACCTCCGGCTGGATGCGGGACGTCTCCACCGGGCAGGCCCTGCAACGCCGTCTGGAGGCCTTCCAGTTCGACTGGGCGTCGGAGTGCGTGCGCGAGGTGCTCGGCCCGACCGAGGGCACCGCGGGCGAGGCCGCCGAGCGCTGCCTGGGCGTGCTGCGCCGGTTCTGCGAGGACGTCTCGGACATGGTCCGCTCCGAGACCTCCGAGTGGATGCTGGAGTTCCGCGCCTCGATGACCCAGCTGCCCACCCAGTCCGGCGGGGCCTGGGGCGGGCGCAGCGAGCCCGGGGTGGGCGCCCAGGTGCGGGTGCTGCCGCCGCCGGGCACCCGGCCCACCATGCCGCGCCAGCGGCCGCCGGAGGGGCCGCTGCGATAGACAACCGGAGGACGACCGGAGGACAGCGGAGGACAGCGGAGGGCAGCGGAGGGCAGCGGATTCAGGCGAAGACGATCATCGAGCCCTGGGTGACGCTCCTGGTCGCCGCCGCGTACAGGCCCGACCAGGCGTGCCGCTCCCGGGCGAAGGGGTGGACGTCGTCGATCGGCGGCCCGAACGGCTGCTCCAGACCGGTCGGGCCGAGCGGTCTGGTCGGGCCCGGCGGGTTGAGCGGGTCGATGCCCAGCGCCGGTGCGACGGCCTGGAGTTCGCGCAGCAGCCCGTGGCTGGAGCCGAGCGGGCCGCCGGAGGCGAGCAGCTCGTCGTCCACCAGCGGCACCGCGAACTCCACCGGCACGTACGCGCCGGCGTGGTCGAAGTGCCAGACCAGGTGCGACTGTTCGGCGCTGCTCTCGAACATCTCCAGCAGCTGCTCGTAGTCGCCGCCGAGCGCGTCGACCGGGGTGATGTCCAGGCCGGTGAGGCCCAACAGGTAGGCGCGGCGCAGGAAGTGCAGCGAGTCGTAGTCGAAGGCGGCTATCGGCTCGACCGCGCCGCTGACGCCCGGGACGAACCGGTAGACCGGCACCTCGGGCAGCCCGCGCGAGGCCAGCACCGCGTTGTAGCGCGCGATGTCGTCCCGGAAGGGGTTGTCGGGGCTGTGGCTCAGCACGTCCACCAGCGGGACGAGCCAGAGGTCGCAGGCCATGGCCGGCCGTTCCTCTCCGGAGGCGGGGATCGCCCGCGGAGACGGGGCGACGACGGGGTGGGGTCGGTACCCGGACGGCCCTTTCACCAGGCGCCCGGTCCGATGACCGCCCACCCTACCGGCCCGGCGCGGCGTGCGGGTCGGGCCGTCCCCGCGGGGACTCGGAGGGCGGTTCGGGCAGCCGTCGGCCGAACCGGCCGTACGGTGTCGCGCGCGGCTGCGGCACCAGGCCGAGGCCCAGTCCCAGCTCACGGCCGAGTTCCCGGCCCACCTCGGCGCTGCGCGGACTCCGCTCGGCGCGGGCCGCGCCGGACTCGGCACCGGGCTCGGCACCGGACTCGCCGCCGGGATCGTCGGCCGGCTCCGGCGGGCCCGGCGGCGCGGGCGGCGGCTCGACCGGCACCGGTGGCCGCTCCTCCCCCACGTACTCGGTGAGCAGCTCCAGGACGGCCACCGACTCCAGCGGCTGCCCGGCCAGCCCGGCCAGCAGCCGGACGGTGTACAGGTTGTACTCGCAGACGATCCGGTGCGCGCCCAACGTGTCGCGGGCCTCGATCGCCCCGACCAGGTCCTGGTGGCGCTCCCAGCAGACCCCGCCCAGCGTCGGCAGCTCCCGCAGGTAGCGCGCGGCGAACATCCAGGACTGCACCCGCAGCCAGTCCAGGTACTCGGCCATCCGGCGGTTGCCGAGCAGTGCGGCGACCTCCTGCCAGAAGCGCCGGTCGCAGCCCACCATCACGTCCAGGTTCCCGGCCCGGGCGGCCCGCACCGCCGCGTCGGCCCGGCGGTGCAGCGAGGGCAGCCGGCTGAGGTCGGGCAGTGCCCGGCGGGTGGCGTACTGGCGGTGGAAGCTGTCGGTGATCAGCACCCGGGACTCGAAGATCTCCAGGAAGTCGTCCCACCCCAGCTCGGGCACGGTGAAGCCGCGGTGGTGCTCGGCCCGCAGCAGGCCCTGCGCGCCGAGGTCGACCAGCGCCTCGCGGGCCGGGGTCGCGGAGACGCCGTACAGCTCGGCGATCTCCTTGACGGTGAAGTTGCGGCCGGCCGCGAGCCGGCCGGCCATCATCTCCTCGCGCAGCGCACCGGCGATCTGCTCGCGCAGGCTGTTGCGGTGGATGACGGGACGGGGGGTGTCGCCTGCGCCGTTGTCAGGCATGGGCGCGACCTCCTGGGCGGCCTACTGTGCGGGCCCTCGTCCGGGCCGGCGGGGAACACGACGAGTGCTCATCTTCTCAAACCCGACCGGCCCAGGTACGAACCAACCCGCCGGAACGCCGCCCACGGCGCCCCGCCCGCCCCGCTCAGCGCTGAACCGGCGCCGGAATCCCCAGCAGGCGGTCCCGCAGCACCGGGAACTCCGCGCGCGCCTTGCCCACCTCGGCCGGATCGAACTCGACCGTCAGCACCTCCTCGTCCGCCCCCGCCTCGGCCAGCACCCGGCCCCACGGGTCCACCACGATGCTGTGCCCGGCCTGCTCGACCCCGGCGTGCGTCCCGGCGGTGTTGCAGGCCAGCACGAACGCCTGCTCCTCCACCGCCCGGGCCCGGGCCAGCAGCGTCCAGTGCTCGCGCCGCCGGGCCGGCCAGGCCGCCGGCACCACCAGCAGCTGCGCCCCGGCGTCCAGCAGCGCCCGGAACAGCTCCGGGAAGCGCAGGTCGTAGCAGGTGGCCAGGCCCAGCGTGGCGAAGTCGGTGGGCGCGGTGACGATCTCCTGCCCGGCGCCCATCACCACCGCCTCGCCGCTGTCGAAGCCGAAGCGGTGGATCTTGCGGTAGGTGTGCACCAACTCGCCGTCCGGGGAGAACAGCAGCGAGGTGTTGTAGATCGGCCCGTCCGGATCGCGTTCGACGACCGAACCGGCGTGCAGCCAGACCCCGGCGGCCCGCGCGGCGGCCGACATCGCGTCCGAGGTGGGCCCGTCCAGCGTCTCCGCACCATCCGACCAGAGGTCGTAGGCGAAGCCGCCGAGCGGCCACAGCTCCGGGAGCACCACCAGATCGGCGCCCTGCTGCGCCCGCACCAGGGCCGCCGCCCGAGCCCTCCGCTCGGCGGGCGGCTCCGCGTCGGAGACCGCGAGTTGGATCAATGAAGCGCGCACAGTACCACCGTCCACGGCAAGAGACCTACGATCGTCACCCGAAAGCGCTGCCCAGCTGTCTCCCGGCAGCGTAACGTGCGGTAAGCGTGCGCGCCCGGAAGCCGGACCATCCCGGTCGGCCGTGACAGCGGGGCGCAGGCGGCAAGGAAGCTGACGGAGGGCCGGAGATTCCCGTGACGGACAACCAGACCGTGCAGGCTTACACCGATGCGTGGACCCAGACCATCGAGTCCATATCGGAGCTGGTCGCCCCCCTTCCCGAGGGCTCCTGGAACCGGGCCACCGAGTGCCCCGGCTGGTCCGTCCGTGACGTCGTCTCGCACGTGATCGCGGTCGAGTCCGACCTGCTCGGCGACCCGCGACCGATCCACTCGCTGCCGCGTGACCTCCGTCACGTCACCACCGAGTTCGCCCGCTACGTCGAACTGCCCGTCGACAAGCGCCGCTGCCACACCGCCCTGGAGATGACCAGCGAGCTGGAGTACACGATCATCCGCCGCTCCCGGGCACTGCGGAACGCCAAGCAGACGCCCGGGGAACCAGTGCGCTGGCCCGCCGGGCCGCTGGCCAGGGACGTCCCGTACCACGAGCTGCTGCGGATGCGGGCCTTCGACGTCTGGGTGCACGAGCAGGACCTGCGCCGGGCCCTGGAGGCCCCGGGCAACCTCGACGCCCCGGCCGCCCTGATCACCCGGGACCTGCTGCTGGAACTGCTGCCCAAGGCCGTCGCCGACAAGGCCGGGGCCCCGGCCGGGACGACGATGGTGCTGGACGTCACCGGCCCGGTGGAGTTCCTGCGCACCGTCCGGGTCGACGCCACCGGCCGCTGCACCGTGGACGAGTCGATCAGCCTGGCCCCCGACGTCCAGCTCACCATGGACTGGGAGACCTTCCTGCGGCTCGCCTGCGGCCGCGGCCGCCCCGGCCCGGTCTCCGTCGAGGGCGACCGCGAGCTGGCCGAACGGGTGCTGGCCAACTTCTCGGTCACCATCTGACACCCGCGGCCTGACCCCCACGGCGCACACGACCCGGCGTACACGCACCGCCGCACGCCGGGTCGGTGCCACCCGTGCCTCCGCACGTCAATCCAGCACCAGCCACCTCACCCGATCGGCCTCGTTGTTCCGGGCAGTCCACCCACCACCCGGAAGAAGGAGGAGCGTCCCGATGGACGACGAACAGGTGCGGCAGGAACAGATGGTGCTGGTGCGGTCGAGCTTCCCGGTCACGGGGCAGCCGATCCGCGTGGTGATGATCGACGGGGAGCCGTGGTTCGTCACGGCGGACGTGTGCGCGGTGCTCGGCAGGCTGAACCCCAGCCGTGTGCGCCAGGTCGTCGATCCGGCCCACACGCGGGTCGTCAACTCGCGGTCGATTAACCTAACTTCCGGGAAGGTTAATCACGATCCCGCAGGTCAGAAACCCTACACACGCGGCAACCCAACGCTCAACGTGATCAGCGAGACCGGTCTGTACACGCTGATCATGCGGTCGAACAAACCCAACGCCAAGCCGTTCCAGGAGTGGGTCACCCGCGACCTCCTCCCCTCCGTCCGTCGCGGGGACACCGACGTCCCGAGGCAGCAGCGGCGGATGGCCGAGACCCTGGCCGAGGCGATCGGGCAGCAGGTGCGGATCGTCGCCGAGATCGACCTCGAGGACTGGCCTGGCCTGACCGTCCACTCGGACGGCACGGTCCGCTGCCGGCACGGGGAGATGGTCCTCCACCTGCCGAGCCGGGAGGAGGACAGCGGACCGCCGTTCGGCGCGTACTTCGCCTGCCCGGGCGGGGAGCGGGTCGGCATCCGGGGCAGCCGGATCGTCCCGGGCTGCCCCAGGCTGAAGCTGGTGGACCTGATCCGCCTGCGGCGCGAAGCACGGCCGGAGCCGAACCACCCGCCCGCACCCGATCACGGCCCGATGTACGCGGAGCTGCATGGCGCCCGGCTCTTCGGGACGCCGCCGCAGATGGCCGCGTTCATGCGGGAGTACGGGCGCTGATCCGGCCGGTGACCCTCGTTCTGGACAAGGGTTACCCCGCTATGCCTGAGTTCAACTCAGGCGTACGACGTTTCCGCAGGTCAGAAACCCTACGATTTCGAGGTCACGAGCCTCCGGCGCAGCCGGAGGATCATGACCGTCCCCACCGCCAGCGGCACGTACTGCCAGCAGAACGCCCAGCGGAAGGCGGTGGCCGAGTACGATCCGGCGCCGTCCGGGGAGAGGGCGTCGAGCAGGACGCCGATGCCGAAGAGGGTGATCATCGTGCCGATGAAGCCGCCCATGTTGACGATCCCGGAGGCGGTGCCGAGCCGCTCCGCCGGGTTCCGTGAGCGCGCGTAGTCCAGGCCGACGAGCGAGGCCGGGCCGTTGCTGCCCATCACCAGGATGATCCCGACCAGCAGCCACATCGGCGGGTGGCCGCCGGGCCAGGCGAGCACCAGCGCCCAGCCGAGCGCGGTGGCGGCGATGACGGTGAGCACGATCGGCATCCTGGCCCGCGCGGTGCGGGAGAGCAGTCGGCCGAAGAGGAACCCGAAGCTCATGTTGCTGAGCACCAGCAGGGTCAGCAGCCCGCCGGCCCCGGCCCGGGACATGCCCTGGGCCTGCACCAGGTAGGGCAGGCCCCAGAGCAGGCCGAAGGCGTTGCCGGGGAACTGGGTGGTGAAGTGGATCCAGAGTCCGAGCCGGGTGCCGGGCTCCCGCCAGCAGGCGAGGACCTGTCGGCCGACCCTGGGCCGTTCCCGGTGCTCCACTGGGCGGGTCGGTTCCGCCGGTGCGGGGGCGTCCCGGAGGAAGAGCGCGACCAGCGCGAACACCGCCACGCCCAGCAGCGCGATCGCGGTGAAGGTGGGCGTCCAGCCCTCGCTGTGCAGCGCCCGGGCGAGCACCACGGTGGTGACCAGGTTGCCGCCCATCCCGGCCAGGCCGGTCAGCTGGGCGACGAAGGGGTTCCGGGCCGCCGGGAACCACCGGGCGGCGATCCGCAGCACGCTGATGAAGGTCATCGCGTCGCCGCAGCCGAGCACCGCGCGGGAGGCCAGCGCGGGGCCGAAGTCGGAGCTGAACGCGAAGGCCAGCTGGCCGGCACTCAGCAGCACGACGCCGGTCAGCAGCACCCGGCGCGGCCCGAACCGGTCGACCAGCAGGCCGACCGGGATCTGCATGGCCGCGTAGACCAGCACCTGGAGGATCGAGAAGGTGGAGAGCGCCGAGGCGCCGATGCCGAAGCGGTCGGCGGCGTCCAGCCCGGCCACGCCGAGGCTGGTGCGGTGGATGACGGCCAGGACGTAGACGCTGACGCCGATGGACCACGCGAGCCAGGCCGCCCTGCCGCCGGGCGGCGCGGGAGCCGGCGCGGGCGCTGACACGGGCGCCGGT
Source organism: Kitasatospora sp. NPDC058444 (assembly GCF_042721415.1). Classification (NCBI taxonomy): domain Bacteria; kingdom Bacillati; phylum Actinomycetota; class Actinomycetes; order Kitasatosporales; family Streptomycetaceae; genus Kitasatospora; species Kitasatospora sp. NPDC058444. Next base: position 62,371 of record NZ_JBHXLL010000018.1, read on the forward strand.
GCGGGGGGATCGACGGTGGGCCGGGGAGCGGGGACGGACGGGGACGGGGCTGGGCGAGCGGGCTCCACGGTCATAGTCCGACCAGACTAGTCATCCCATGATTGGACACCCGGACCCGGGGGGTGCGACGCAGGGGCAGCGACCAGGACCTCAGCCGGTCAGCGTCCAGGACACCGAGCGGGTCATGTAGCGCTCCCGGAAGGCCTCGTCCCGCACCCAGTCGGTGGTGTCCCGCACGGTCGCCGTCACGGTGGCCGTGCGGCCCGGAGCCAGCCCCAGCCACGCGGTGTCCAGCCAGGAGCCGTCGCCGGACTGCGGCACCACCGGGACGCCGTCCACCTTCCACTCCACCTTCAGCTGCCGCGGGCCGGTCAGCGGCAGCGGCCGGACCTCGAGCCGGGGCCGTCCGGACACCTCGCCGGGGGCCGGCACCGGGGCGTCGGTCGGCCGGACCTTCCGGTACAGCTCCTCGATGATCGCCTCGCGCGAGGGGAGGTTGTACGCGCTGCCCAGGGTGCGCATCACCGAGTCCGGGGTGGGCCGGTAGAGGCCGTTGGCGCTGCGGTACGCCCCGATCACGCCGGCCCCGTCCGGGGACTCGGCGCCCAGCCAGCGCCACCACTTGGTCTGCTTCCGGCGCATGTCGTCGGCGTTGACGGTGGCGAGGTTCGGGTAGTCGGCGTCGTCGGGGGCGCTGTCGTACTCGTCGCCGAGGTCCCCCACGGTGTGCCCGATCTCGTGCTGGATGATCCGCCCGGCGTCCGCGCTGCCGCCCGCCAGCGTGGTCACCCCGGTGCCGCCGGCGCCGCCGTACTCGGTGGAGTTGGCCAGCGCGATCAGGTACTGCGGCCCGGCGCCGTCCCCCGCGTACCGGGCGGTGGCGGACTCGTCGGCGCAGAGCAGCCGGGCGGTGCCCTCGCACCAGAAGTGCATGCCGAGCGGGGTGGCGGGCCTGCGGCCGCGGCCCTCGGACTCGGCGATCCCGGAGACCGGGGAGACCACCTCGACCCGTCTGATGTTGAAGTAGCCCTGGTAGGTGCGGAACGGCTCGATGTCCATCAGCGCGTGCCAGGCCCGGTCGGCCTGCTGCCGGAAGAGCTCCTGCTCGGCGGCCGTGTAGCCGTCGCCGAGCAGCACCAGGGTGATGCGGTTGGCCGGGTCCCCGGTGCGGCGTATGTCGACCGTCGGGGCGGCCGCGGGTATCCGCTGGTCGGCCTGGAGGGCCGCGTGCGGCGGCACCGCGCGGTCGGCCGGCGCCCCCGGCCCGATCGCGCCGAACGGCGAGGGGCCGGCCAGCTCCAGGGCGGACGGGAGGGCGGCGGCGGACACCAGGACGAGTGCGGCCAGACTCCGGACGAGGCGGCCAGGGTTGCCAGGCGGCATACGGGTGCGTCCTCCGGGTCCGGTCACCCGGCGTCGCCCGGGTGGTGGAGCGGAGACGTACCCGGGCGGCCGGGGCTCCCCTATCCGGCCGCGAAAAAGTCACCGACCTGGCCGAACGATCCTCATATTCCGGATCATTCAGGTCATACCAACCATTGGCCGGGCGGCCTCCGAGGCCCGCCGAAGAGTCCCGAGAAATTTTCCGAACCCGTCTGCAACCCCCCGCGGGGATGCGCGTCTATACGGATGAAGGCACGGAGAGCGAGACCGGCGGAGCCGGGGGGCGCTTCCGCTCACGAGGAGCGGGGCCGGTCGTCTTCACCCATTCACACCATCAGCACCACCACCCTGGGGACTCACATCATGCGTACGTCCGTTATCTCCCGTTTTGCGAAGAACGACCGCGCGCTCTCCGGCCGCCGCCGCGTCGCCGTCCTCGCCGCCACCACCGTCCTCGCCGGCGGCGTCCAGTTCCTCGCCACCGACACCGCCTGGGCCTGCGGCGACCACCGGCTCGGCGGCGCGTACGAGGCCCCCGCCGACGTGCCCGGGCTCTCCCCCGACACCGCCATCACCTCGGCCAGGTCCTCGGTGGTCGCGGACGGCAGCTGGAACGAGGTCTCCCTCAAGATCACCAACAAGGCCGCCGAGGACGCCCACGGCATGGAGCCCTTCCTCGGCCTCGTCGCCCCCGCCCCCGGTACCGCCGTCCGCCTCCAGGACGTCCGGATCCAGTACCTGGACTACACCGGCGCCTGGAAGAACCTCCGGCTTCAGGACGGCTGCACCCGCGCCGTCGAGGTCACCGGCTCCCAGCGCCAGCGCATGGCCGCCAACAGCTCGCTGACCTTCAAGTTCCGCTACTCGCTGGCCTCCGGCACCCCCGCCGGGGTGACGGCGATCAACCTGTTCGCCTCGACGGAGATGGCCGGCTCCCAGGGCGCCGGCAGCTCGGCCTTCAAGCCGGTCAAGGTGACCCACCCCCAGGACACCGCCGCCGCCAAGCCGACCACCCCGGCCAAGCCCAAGCCCACCCCCACCAAGGCCGCGCCCGCCAAGGCCGCCGAGCCCGCCACCGAGAAGACCGAGCAGACCGGGAAGACCGAGCAGACCAAGGGCGCCGCGCCGGCCGCCGAGGCCCCGAAGGCGCCGGCCGCCGCCCCGGCCACCACGGCGCCCGCCGGCACCCCCGAGCTGGCCCAGACCGGCTCCTCCTCCGCCGACACCTTCCTCGCCGCCGGCTCCGCCCTCTTCCTCGCCCTCGGAGCGGGCGTCCTGATCGCCGTCCGTCGACTCCGTCCCCAGCGGTAGTCGACGGGCGGTCACACCGAAGGGGCCCTCCTCCGCACGGCGGTGCGGAGGAGGGCCCCTTCTTCGGTCCTGTCTGCCCGTCAGCCCCAGGTGATCAGGCGCTTGGGCTGCTCCAGCAGCGCGGCCACGTCGGCCAGCACCTTGGAGCCCAGCTCCCCGTCCACCAGGCGGTGGTCGAAGGAGAGCGCCAGCGTGGTCACCTGGCGCGGGACCACCTTGCCCTTGTGCACCCACGGCAGTTCCCGGACCGCGCCGAAGGCCAGGATGGCGGCCTCGCCCGGGTTGAGGATCGGGGTGCCGGTGTCGACGCCGAAGACGCCGACGTTGGTGATGGTGACCGTCCCGCCCTGCATGTCGGCCGGCGAGGTCTTGCCCTGACGGGCGGTCTCGACCAGCTCGCCGAGCGAAGTGGCCAGCCCGGCGAGGGTCTTGGACCCGGCGTCCTTGATGTTCGGGACGATCAGGCCGCGCGGGGTGGCCGCGGCGATGCCGAGGTTCACCTGGCCCTTGAGGACGATCTCCTGGGCCGCCTCGTCCCACTGCGCGTTGATCTCGGGGTGCCGCTTGATCGCGGTGAGCAGCGCCTTCGCGACGATCAGCAGCGGGCTGACCCGGACGTCCCGGCCCAGCTCCCCGCTCTCCTTGAGGCGGCGGACGAACTTCATCGTGCGGGTCACGTCGACCTGCACGAACTCGGTGACGTGCGGGGCGGTGAAGGCCGAGGCCACCATCGCCTGCGCGGTCGCCTTGCGGACGCCCTTGATCGGCACCCGGACGTCGCCCGTGGCGGGCGCGGGCACCTGCGGCGCGGCCGGCTCGGCCACGGCCGCCACTGCCGCCTCTGCCGCCGGAGCCGCCTGGGCGGGCGCGGCCGCCGGAGCGGCCTGGGCGGCGGCGTGGGCGTGCACGTCCTCGCGGGTGATCACGCCGTCCCGGCCGGTCGGGGTGACGGCCCGCAGGTCGACGCCGAGGTCCTTGGCCAGCTTGCGCACCGGCGGCTTGGCCAACGGCCGCTCCCCGCCCGGCACTTCGGTCACCGGCGCGGGAGCCGCGGGCGCTGCGGGCGCCGGAGCGACGACCGGGGCCGCTGCGGCCGCCGGAGCGGTCGCGACGACCCTGGTGGTGGTCGTCCGCCGTGCCCGGCGCTGGGCGGTGCCGGTGCGCGGGCCGTACCCGACCAGCACCTCGCGCCGCTCGGGCTCGGCCTCCTCGGCCGGAGCCGGAGCCGCCGCCGGGGCCGGAGCCTGGGCCTGGGCCTGGGCGGCCGGCGCCTCGGCGGGGGCGGCCGGAGCCGCGGCCCCCGCCTCCCCGGCGACCGCGACCGAGATGATCACGGTGCCGACGTCGACCGTCGAACCCTCGGGGAAGTGCAGCTTCTCGACCACCCCGTTGAACGGGATGGGCAGCTCCACGGCCGCCTTGGCGGTCTCCACCTCGCAGACGACCTGCCCGTCGGTGACGGTGTCACCGGGCTTGACGTACCAGCTGAGGATCTCGGCCTCGGTGAGGCCCTCGCCCACGTCGGGCATCTTGAACTCGCGGAGCGAGCGAACTTCGGTGGTCATCTTCGCTCCCCCGGATCAGTACGCGAACGCGCGGTCGACGGCGTCGAGCACGCGGTCCAGGTCGGGCAGGAATGCCTCCTCGACCCGGGACGGCGGGTACGGCGCGTGGTAGCCGCCGACCCGCAGGACCGGTGCCTCCAGGTGGTAGAAGCACTTCTCGGTCAGCCGGGCGGCCAGCTCGGCGCCCATGCCCATGAAGACCGGCGCCTCGTGCACCACGACGGCCCGGCCGGTGCGCTTGACCGACTCCTCCAGGGCGGCGAAGTCCACCGGGGAGAGCGAACGCAGGTCGACGACCTCCAGCCGGCGGCCGTCCTCCTCGGCGGCCGCGGCGGCCTCCAGGCAGACCTTGACCATCGGGCCGTACGCGATCAGCGTCGCGTCGGTGCCGGGCCGGACGATCCGGGCGTCGTGCAGGCCCAGGTCCGCGGCGTCGCCGACCTCGCCCTTGTCCCAGTAACGGCGCTTGGGCTCCAGGAAGATGACCGGGTCGTCGGACTCGATCGACTGCCGCAGCATCCAGTGCGCGTCGTGCGCGCTGGCCGGGGTGACCACGCGCAGGCCGGCGGTGTGCGCGAAGTAGGCCTCGTGCGACTCGCTGTGGTGCTCGACCGCGCCGATGCCGCCCGCGTAGGGGATGCGCACGGTGACCGGCAGCTTGACGTGGCCCAGCGCACGGGCGTGCATCTTGGCCAGCTGGGAGACGATCTGGTCGAAGGCCGGGTAGACGAAGCCGTCGAACTGGATCTCCACGACGGGGCGGTAGCCGCGCAGCGCCAGACCGATCGCGGTGCCCATGATGCCGGACTCGGCGAGCGGGGTGTCGATCACCCGGTCCTCGCCGAAGTCCTTCTGGAGGCCGTCGGTGATCCGGAAGACGCCGCCGAGCTTGCCGATGTCCTCGCCCATCAGGACGGTCTTCGGGTCGTTCTCCAGCGACTTGCGCAGCGCTCCGTTCAGCGCCTTGGCGATGCTCAGCTGACCGGCCATCAGTGGTTCTCCCCCGCCTCGAAGGAGGCCGCGTACTCGACGTACTCGGCCCGTTCCTCATCGACCAGCGCGTGCGGTTCGCTGTACACGTGGTCGAAGATCAGGGTCGGGTCCGGGTCCGGCATGCCGCGCACGCCCTCGCGCACCCGCAGCCCCAGCTGCTCGCTCTCGGCGTCGACGGCGGCGAAGAACTCCTCGTCGGCCAGGCCCTCCTTCTCCAGGTGGGCGCGGAGCCGGGTGATCGGGTCCTTGGCCTTCCAGGCCTCGGTCTCCTCGGCGTGCCGGTAGCGGGTGGGGTCGTCGGACGTGGTGTGGGCACCCATCCGGTAGGTGAAGGCCTCGATCAGCACCGGGCCGTTGCCGCTGCGGGCGTGGTCGAGCGCCCAGCGGGTGACCGCCAGGCAGGCCAGCACGTCGTTGCCGTCGACCCGGACGCCCGGGAAGCCGAAGCCGGAGGCGCGGCGGTACAGCGGGATCCTGGTCTGGGTGGTGGTGGGCTCGGAGATCGCCCACTGGTTGTTCTGGCAGAAGAAGACCACCGGCGCGTTGTAGACCGAGGCGAAGGTGAAGGCCTCGTTGACGTCGCCCTGGCTGGAGGCGCCGTCGCCGAAGTACGCGATCACCGCGTCGTCGGCGCCGTCCTTGCTGATGCCCATCGCGTAACCGGTGGCGTGCAGGGCCTGCGCGCCGATCACGATGGTGTACAGGTGGAAGTTCTTCTCGTTCGGGTCCCACCCGCCGTGGTTCACGCCGCGGAACATGCCGAGCAGGTTCAGCGGGTCGACGTCGCGGCACCAGGCGACGCCGTGCTCGCGGTACGTGGGGAAGGCGTAGTCGCCGGGGCGCATGGCGCGGCCGGAGCCGACCTGGGCGGCCTCCTGGCCGAGCAGCGAGGCCCACAGGCCCAGCTCGCCCTGGCGCTGGAGCGCGGTGGCCTCGCCGTCGAACCGGCGCACCAGCACCAGGTCGCGGTAGAGGGCGCGCAGCTCCTCGGGAGTGGTGGTGAGGGGGTAGTCCGGGTGCTCGACCCGCTCGCCTTCCGGCGTGAGCAGCTGGACGAGCTCCGGCTGGGCGGCGTCCTTGCTCGCCTTGCCCTTGGCGCGGAGGGTGTCAGGGACGCCGGGGGCCGCCTTCTTGCGAGCCCTCGCCGTGCTTTTGACGGTCACGTTCACTCCTCGGTCTGTCCGGCCGCCCGGGGTCGCCGGTGACCGGTCCGGTCACCGCCTCGCGGGGCGCGCGTGGGTGTGCGCTCCCACTGCGGGGCAGGTGGTGATCCTGTTCCGACGGCGTCCCTCACGAGAACGTTACCCAGCGTCCGCCCTCGACGCGCTTGCGCTAGGACGTCCTACTTGTTCAGGGCCTACAACCCCGAGGGTGCCGCGCTCGGCTCGCCGTCGGAAGGGTGGGGGTGACGGTCGGCGTGACGCAGCTCTCAATTCGAGCGCCTTCAGGACACCAGCGCACGTTATCCGGGCGGAAGCCCGTGCGTAAGGGGGTTCTCGGTATCGGTTTCGGACGGCCCTGGCCGGATCCCGTCGGTGGTGGGGTCCGGGTGATAGGTCTTTTATACGGTGATATGGGAGGCTTTGGACGTGACTGATAACGGACGAATCAGGGTATTCCTGCTCGACGATCACGAGGTCGTCCGGCGGGGCGTGCACGATCTGCTCTCGGTCGAGGACGACATCGAGGTGGTCGGCGAGGCCGGCACGGCCGCCGAGGCGCTCACCCGGATCCCCGCGGTCCACCCGGACGTGGCGGTGCTCGACGTCCGGCTGCCGGACGGCAACGGGGTCGAGGTCTGCCGCGAGATCCGGTCCAAGCTGCCGGAGATCAAGTGCCTGATGCTGACCTCGTTCTCGGACGACGAGGCACTGTTCGACTCGATCATGGCCGGCGCCTCCGGCTACGTGCTGAAGGCGATCCGCGGCACCGACCTGATCACCGCCGTCCGGGACGTCGCGGCCGGCCGCTCGCTGCTCGACCCGGTCGCCACCAGCAGGGTGCTCGCCCGGCTGCGCGACGGCGGGGAGAAGGAGGACGAGCGGCTCTCCCAGCTCACCAAGCAGGAGCGGCGGATCCTGGATTTGATCGGCGAAGGTATGACAAATCGTCAGATCGGCAACGAGTTGCACCTGGCCGAGAAGACGGTGAAGAACTACGTCTCGAGTCTGCTCGCCAAGATGGGCATGGAGCGGCGCACCCAGGCGGCCGCCTTCGTGGCGCGGCACCAGGCCGACCACCAGTACTGACCGGGCGAGTGCACAGAACTGACGGGCTGTCAAGGGCCCCCGCAAGGGGGCCATAACCTCTCCACGTGACTTTCAGCCAGACCCTCGCCTGCGCCCCGGCCCGCCCCGACCTCTCCGCACCGCCGATGGGGACCCTCAGCCCACCCGTCCCGCTGGGCGCGCTCGCCGAGGTACTGGCCCGCTACCGGACAGGACGGCTGCTGTCCGCCGAACCGGTCGCCGAGGGCCTGCTCAACCGCGGGTACCTGGTCACCACCGAGGCCGGTCCGTACTTCCTGAAGTGCTACGTCGACTCCGCCACCGCCGGCCGCCCGAAGATCGTCGCCCACCACCGCGCGATGGCCGCCCTGAACACCCTCGGACTGCCCGTCACACCCCCGCTGGCCTGCGCCGAACGGTCCGGCACGGTGGCCTCGTGGGGCGGCCGGCTGTTCGCGCTGTTCCCCTGGGTCGACGGCCGGCACCGGCACGGCGACGAGCTCGAACCGTCGCAGTGCGACGCGCTCGGCGCGCTGCTCGGCCGGCTGCACGGCGCGCTCGACGACGTCTGCGCCCCCCTCGACCAACCCTCCGGCTACCAGAGCGCCGACGCCGTCGACAGCGCCGCCCTCGCCCGCGACCTGCGGCGCCGCGCCCGCGAACACCACCCGGCCGGGGAGCTGGACGCCCTGGTGGTGGAACGGCTCACGGAACGGCTGGAACTGCTCGCCGAGCACGCCCACCGCCGCCCCGCCCCGGCGGCCGCGCCGCCCACCGGCTGGACCCACGGCGACTTCCACGGCCTCAACCTGCTGTACGGCGACGGCCCGCGGGGCGGCCGGGTGGCGGCCGTCCTGGACTGGGACAAGCTCGGCCCGCAACCACGCGCCGAGGAGGCCGTCCGGGCCGCCACGCTGCTCTTCAACGACCGCTCGTCCGGCGTCCTCGACCTGGTCCGGGTCCGCCGCTACTCACAGGCCTACCGGGCGTCCGGCGCCGCCACCGCCGAGCACCTGGCCGCCGCCGTCCACCGGGTCTGGTGGGAGCGGCTGAACGACTTCTGGATGCTCCAGTGGCGCTACCAGCGCGCCGACCACCGGGCCGACCCGCTCTACCCCGCCTCCGCGGGGCAGTTGGCGTGGTGGTGCCAGGAGTACGAGCAGGTCCTGGACGCCTTCGTCAACTGACCGGGCCGACCGGCCGACCACGGCGGAGGGGCCGACCGAAGCCGGTCGGCCCCTCCGCCGGTTCCCCTCCGGTCAGTTCCCGCCCCCCGCGGGCAGCGAGGGCGGCGGCGTGACCGGCGGCATCGTCTTGGTCGGCAGCGGGTTCGGCGCCTGGGTGTTGCCGCCCCCGCCACCGGCCGTCGCACCGCCGGTCGAGGGCGCCGAGGCGCTGGACGTCTGCGTGTGGCTCGGGGACCCGGTCGCCGTCGGGGCCGACGAGTGCCTGCCCGAACTCGGCGACGGCGACATGTTGTTGCCGGTGTTCCCGGTGTTGTACCCGCCGCTGTTGGGGTCGGTCGGCTGCTGCGGCTTCTTGCTGCCGGTGGTCGAGGTGGGCGGCGGCGTCAGACCGCTCTGGGACGGCGCGGGCGTGTCGCTGCTGGTGACCGCCGGGGGCTGCGACGGGGACACCGCCGGGTCGACCCTGTCGTGGCCGCTGAGTGCGAAGGCGATGCCCGCACTGGCCGCGACCAGCACGGCGATCGCCCCGGCCACCCAGGCCCACGGCCCGCGCCGCCTGCCGCCGTCGCCGTCCTCGCCCGCGACCTCGCCGCCGTACGGACCGCCGACCGCCGGGTAGGACGTGGAGGGGGTGTGCGGGCCGCCCGTCGGGTACGGCAGCACGGAGGTCTGGTCACCGGGGCGCACCGCGCCGAAGGCCGCGGTGGCCGCGGCCTGGTCCGGCCGGAGCACCTGGGTCGCGCCGGTGTCGCCGGCGGCCGCACCGGCCCAGCCCGCCCCGCCCGCCCCGTGCATCTCGCGCAACGCGTGCTGCACGTGGGCGCGGAACTCGTCGGCGTCCTGGAAGCGGTCGTCCGGGTTCTTGGCGAGCGAGCGCAGCACCAGCGGGTCGAGCCCGACCGGCACCCGGCCGTTGGCCTGCGAGGGCGGCACCGGCGGGTCCTGGACGTGCTGGTAGACCACCGACAGCGGGGTGTCACCGGTGAACGGCGGGCGCAGCGTGAGCAGTTCGTAGAGCATGCAGCCGGCCGCGTACAGGTCCGAGCGGTGGTCGACCGGCTTGCCGAGCGCCTGCTCGGGCGAGAGGTACTGCGGGGTGCCCATGACCATGCCGGTCTGGGTCATCGTGGTCGCCCCGCCGGTCAGCGCCCGGGCGATGCCGAAGTCCATCACCTTGACCGCGCCGGCGTTGGTGATGATCACGTTGGCGGGCTTGATGTCGCGGTGGACGATGCCGCTGCGGTGGCTGTAGGCGAGCGCCTCCAGCACCCCGGCGATGATGATCAGCGCCTGGTCGACCGGCGGCGCCTCCTCGTCCGCCAGCAGCTCGCGGACGGTGCGGCCCTCGACCAGCTCCATCACGATGTACGGCGTGGACTCGTCCCCGACGTACTCCTCGCCGGTGTCGTAGACCGAGACGATCGAGTGGTGGTTGAGCGCCGCGACGGCGTGTGCCTCGCGGGTGAAGCGCAGCCGGGCGACGTCGTCCTGGGCCAGCTCGCCGCGCAGCAGCTTGACCGCGACGGTGCGGCCGAGCCGCACGTCCTCGGCGGCGAACACCTCGGCCATGCCGCCCCGGCCGAGCCGGTGGGTCAGCCGGTAGCGGCCGTCGCCGACGGTGCTCAGCGGCACGGCGGTGCCGCGGCCCGGCGTCTGCGGGCCGCCGAACGGCGGCAGCGCCGAGGTCGGGGCCTCGCCGCCGGGCTCGGGAATCCTCGGGGTTCCGCCGGTCCGGCCGACCGCTCGGACACCCGCGTCGTCGTCCGGCTGCTGCGTCTGTGCCATCGCTCCTCGCCCCGGGCGTTCGCTCGGATCGCGGTGCCCTGTCGCTTACGTATCCCCGAACGCTACCGCTTCCGGCGGACGGACGCGGCACCCCCGAACCGGCCGGAACCCGTCAGAGCAGGCCATTCCGGTCGGCGGGGAGGTCGACGACCAGCACGTCGGCGGGACGCGCCCCGTGGCTGTACTTGCCGCCCGTCTTCTCGTCGGCCTTGTTGACCACGATGGCGATGATGATGCCCGCGAGCACCAGCACGCCGACGATGATCCCGATCACGACCACGGCCGTCGAGCAGCCGCCGCCACTGGTGGGCGCCTTCGGCTGCTGGTACGGCGGCATCGGCTGCGGAACCGGCATCGGCTGCGGCGGCGGGGTGTGCGCCTGCGGCACCCCCGGCTGGAGGTACTGCGGGTGCGGGGTGTGCGGGGCCGGCGGCCGCGGCTGCTGGAAGGCGGGCGGCGGGGTCTGGTACTGCTGCGGGAAGGGGTGCGGGGTCTGCGGCTGCGGCGTCGGGTACGCCGGCGGCGGCGTCCGGTACTGCTGCGGCGCGCCCTGCTGGAGGTACTGCGGCGGGGGCGTCTGCGGGTTGTGCGGGGCCTGCGGGTTGTGCGGGGCCTGCGGGTTGTGCGGGGCCTGCGGGTTGTGCGGGGCCTGCGGGTTGTGCGGTGCCTGCGGGTTGTGCGGTGCCTGCGGGGCGGCGTGCACCGAGCGCGGACCCTCGTTGATCACCAGCGGGGTGCTGGCCTGGAGCCGCTGCCCGCTGCCGCCGCCCTTGGCGGCCTCGATCAGCCGCTCCGCCTCGTCCCGCATCGCCGCCGCGCTCTGGAACCGGTGCGCCGGATCCTTGCGCAGCGCCTGGGCGACGAAGGCGTCCACCTCGGGGGTGACCGAGCGGTTGAGGGTGGAAGGAGCCGGCGGCTCCTCCTGGACGTGCTTGTAGGCGATCGAGAACGCCGAGTCGCCGTCGAAGACCAGCTGCCCGGTGATCATCTCGAAGAGCATCACGCCGACCGAGTACAGGTCGGAGCGGGCGTCCACCGGCTTGCCGAGCGCCTGCTCGGGCGAGAGGTACTGCGGGGTGCCGACCACCATGCCGGTCTGCGTCATCGACGTGACGCCGGATTCCAGCGCACGGGCGATGCCGAAGTCCATGACCTTGACGTTGCCCTTGCGGTCGAACATGACGTTGCCGGGCTTGATGTCGCGGTGCACCAGGCCCATGTCGTGCGAGGCCTCCAGCGCGTTCAGCACGCCGACGGTGACCCTCAGGGCCTCCTCGGCCGGCATCGCGCCGTACCGGCCGATCGCCTCGTTGATCGCCTCGCGCAGGCCCTGGCCGTCGATCAGCTGCATGACGATGTACGGCGTGCTGGAGCCGTCCGCGGCGACGTCCTCGCCGCTGTCGTACACCGTGACGATGTTGGGGTGCTCCAGCCGGGCCACGGCCTGGGCCTCGCGGCGGAACCGCTCCTTGAACGAGTCGTCCCGACCCAGCTCGCTGTGCATGCTCTTCAGCGCGACCTGCCGGTCCAGCACCCGGTCGTGGGCGAGGTGCACGGAGGCCATGCCGCCCTCGCCCAGCAGCCGCTGCAGCACATAGCGGCCGTTGCCCAGGGAGAAGCCCTCGACCGCCGCGTTGCCGTGCTCGCTCATGGTCCTCTGCTCCCCCTCGGCGCGGCCGTGCTCGCCGCAGCCTGACGTTCGGTCTCGTCCGTGCGTGGTGGGCCCGGCCCGCTGGCCTGGCGGGCCCCTGCCGCGGCGGTTCCACCGGCCGGCGACAGGGGCCAGGGTATCGGCTCGCGACGACGGTGATCGGTTCAGGGCCGGGGACGGGCCCCACGCCGCCGGCCCCGGGTCCCGGTGGCCCGGGCCTGGGAGGATCGTCGCGGTACGTCCGGTCCGGCGGCGGTCCGGTGGCGGTCCGGGCGGACCGGACGCACCTGCCGGCGGGCACCGGTGGGTACCCGCCGGGTGCGGCTACAGGTAGGGGCCGGAGCGGATGCCGCGGCCCGGGCCCGGCTCGTCCTCGTCCGACTCACCGCTGTGCAGACCGGGCGGCAGGGCCCGGCGCATCTGCTCCAGCTGGGCCCGCGCCGCCATCTGCTGCGCGAACAGGGCGGTCTGGATGCCGTGGAACAGGCCCTCCAGCCAGCCGACCAGCTGGGCCTGGGCGATCCGCAGCTCGGCCTCGGTCGGGATGGTGTCCTCGGTGAACGGGAGCGACAGCCGCTCCAGCTCGGCAACCAGCTCCGGGGCCAGCCCCAGTTCGAGCTCCTTGATCGAGCTCGCGTGGATGTCCTTCAGCCGAACCCGGCTCGCCTCGTCGAGGGGCGCCGCCCGGACCTCCTCCAGCAGCTGCTTGATCATGCTGCCGATGCGCATGACCTTGGCGGGCTGCTCGACCATCTCGGTCACCGGGAGCTCACGCGGCACGTCGCCCTCGTCGTCCCCGCCCCCGGCCGTGCCGGCGAACCCCTGGCCCACGGGCAGCCCGTCCGGTCCGACGATCAGCACCTTCTGGCCGTCCTGCGACTGCCCGCCGGCGGCCCGGAAGGGCTCCTGCGACGGGCGCTCGTTCATCGGATTCGTCATGAACAACATTCTCTCTCACTGGGGTTGGTCGGGCGGAAGCCCCCGGTCGTCCCGCCGTCCTGCGCCACCCGTGACGACGGTACGCCCCCGGTCGCCACACGGGAATCCGTACGGATACTCAGTTCCCGCGCCCCGGCCGCCGACCGCCCACCGCCCGCCCGCCGACCTCGCCCCGGCGCCGCCCGCACCGGGACGGCGCCCCGCACCCGCCGGAATCCGGGCCCCGCACCGGGCGCGCCGCGCCCGGAAGCCGTCCCGGATCCGCCCGCCCGGCCTCAGCGCCCGAGCCGCGGAACCGCCGCCTCCGCCCTCGCGCGGCAGAGCGCGCCGCGCCCGGAAGCGGCCCGGAACCCGCACGCCCGGCGGCGGCCCCCCGCGCCCCGGCCCCCGAACCGCGGCACCCGAACCGCGGCGCCCGCCTCGCGGGATGCGCGCCTCAGCCCTTGCGCAGCCGCAGGCCGACCAGCCCCAGGCCGCAGCCGATCAGTCCCAGGCCGACGCCCAGCGGCAGCTGGGTGGTGGAGGCGTCCTGCCAGTGGGCGGGGAAGATCGCGGGCACGGCGGCGACGGCCGCGACCGGCCGGGCGGCGGCCGCCGTGGCGGCCGGGTCCGTGGCGGCCGCATCACCGGGGGCCCCGCCGTCCGCGGCCTCCCCGTCGGCCTGCGACAGCTCGGCCTCCGCGCCCTGCTCCGGGGCCCGCTCGACGGCCTGGTCGGGGGCCTCCTCCGGAGCCTGCTCGACGGCCTGGTCGGTGGTCCGCTCCGGCGCCTGCTCGGGCTTCTGCTCGGGGGCCTGCTCCACGCCGGCGTCGGAACGCTCGGGCAGCGAGGCCGGGTGGTGCCGGTGGGCCCACGGAACGTCACCGTCCGGATGCGGGCGCGGCACCGGACGCCGCCGAAGCCCGGCCGCCGGCCCGGAGGTGCCCGGTTCGTCGCCCTGCCCGGCGCTCGCCATCACCTCCGGTGCGGGCGCGGCCTCCAGCGAGGGCAGCGCCTCCAGCGAGGGCAGCGCCGCCGACGAGGGCAGCGCCACCGCCGCCGAGGCGGCGGCCAGTGGGAGCGTGAGCCCCAGCACGACCCCCGCCAGCAGCCGCTGGGCACGGCCCGGGGAACGGCGGAAGCGGCGGGAAGTACGACGGTGGTGCGGCGCCACGGGCAGCGGCCCGAGGGATGCGTGCGGTGATGCGGCCACGGTCGGAGTCCTTCCGACGGCCGACGGCGCCCGGGGGCGGGATCGGCGGCGGGACTGCTCCGGACCAGATTCGCACGCGCCGACCGCTACGGCATTTCGGGCAATTCCTCACCCTCCCCGCCGCCCCCGACCGCCTCCCCACCGTCCCCGACCGCCTCCCCGCCGCCGGGTCGCCGCCCCGTCTCAGGCCCGCAGCACGACCTTCCCGACCTGCTCCCCGCGCTCCAGCACCCGGTGCGCCTCGGCCACGTCGGCCAGCGGCAGCACCCGGTCCACCACCGGCTTCACCACCCCGGACTCGACCAGCGGCCACACGTGCTCCCGCACCGCCGCCACGATCGCCGCCTTCTCCGCCAGCGGCCGCCCGCGCAGGTTGGTGGCGATCACCGCGCCGCGCTTGCGCAGCAGCGCGTTGAGGTCGAGCTCGCCCTTCACCCCGCCCTGGAGTCCGATGATCACCAGCCGCCCGTTGACCGCCAGCGCGTCCACGTTCCGCTGGAGGTACTTGGCGCCCATGATGTCCAGGATCACGTCCGCCCCGGCCCCGTCGGTGGCCTCCCGGAGCGCCTCGACGAAGTCCTGCTCGCGGTAGTCGATCAGGATGTCCGCGCCCAGCTCGGCGCAGCGCGCCAGCTTCTCCGGGCTGCCCGCGGTGACCGCGACCCGCGCGCCGATCGCCTTGGCCAGCTGGATCGCCATGGTCCCGATCCCGCTCGCGCCGCCGTGCAGCAGCACCGTCTCGCCGGGCCGCAGGTGCGCGGTGAGGAAGACGTTGGACCACACCGTGCAGGCGACCTCCGGCAACGCCGCGGCCTGCTCGACGGACAGCCCCGCGGGCAGCGGCAGCAGCTGCCCGGTGGGCACCGCGACCCGCTGGGCGTAGCCGCCGCCGGCCAGCAGCGCGCACACCCCGTCGCCGACCGCCCAGCCGGCCACCCCGGGCCCGAGCGCGACGATCCGCCCGGCGCACTCCAGCCCCGGGTAGGGCGAGGCGCCGGGCGGCGGGTTGTAGAAGCCCTGCCGCTGGAGCAGGTCGGCACGGTTGACGGCGGTGGCCGCCACCTCGACCAGGACCTCGCCCTCGGCGGGCACCGGATCGGGCACCTCGGCCCAGACCAGCGCCTCGGGACCACCGGGTTCGGGAATCGTCATCGCATGCATGTCCCGAACCTACTGCGGCCCCCGGCGGTTCCACGCCGTAACTCAGCCGGTCGGCGCGACTTCGCTGGACTTGATGACGATCACCCGGTCGGTGAGCTGGAGCACGGCGGCCTCCGGCTCGGTGTAGTTGAGCACCCGTCGGCCCCGGACCACCGCGACCACCAGGTCCGCGCACTCGCGCGGACTGTGCCCGGCCTCGGCCCGGGTGACCGGCCGCTCCACCACGTCCAGCCCGTTGCCGTACGTCAGCAGGTCCTCCATCACCGCCCCGGCGTGCGGACTGAGCATCGACAGCCCGAGCAGCCGGCCGGCCGAACTGGAGCTGGTCACCACGACGTCGGCGCCGCTCTGCCGCAGCAGCGGCGCGTTCTCGTCCTCCCGGACGGCGGCGACCACGGTGGCGGCCTTGTTCAGCTGCCGGGCCGTCAGCGTGATCAGCACGGCGGTGTCGTCCCGCTCCGGTGCGACCACCACCCGGGCGGCGGTGGGCAGCCCGGCGCGCACCAGGGTGTCGGTGCGGGTGGCGTCGCCGACCACCCCGACCAGGCCGTGCTGGGCGGCGTGGTCGATCACCTTGCGCTGCGGGTCGACGACGACGATCTCCTCCTTCTTCACCCCCTGTCCGAGCAGGGTGTCGACGGCGCTGCGGCCCTTCGTCCCGTAGCCGATGACGACGGTGTGCTCGCGCACGGTGGACCTCCAGCGGTTCAACCGCCATTGCAGGCGGGTCCGTTCGGTGAGCACCTCCAGGGTGGTGCCGACCAGGATGATCAGGAACACCACGCGCAGCGGGGTGATCACGAAGATGTTGGTGAGCCGGGCGCTGTCGCTGAACGGGGTGATGTCGCCGTACCCGGTGGTGGAGAGCGTCACCGTGGCGTAGTACGCCGCGTCCAGGAAGCTGAGCTCGCCGCCGGCGTTGTCGTGGTAGCCGGCCCGGTCGAGGTAGACGATGAACGAGGTGGCGACCAGGACGGCGAGCGCCAGCAGTAGCCGGGAGCCGACCTGCCGGACGGCGGGCGCGGCCCGGCGGGCGGGCAGCACGATCCCGGCGTCCGCCCACGGTTCCGTCCCCGGGGCCAGGTTGCGTCGAATCCTGCTCATGCGCCCGCCTCGCCGAATGTGCGGTTCTCGGTCGTTCCTGCGCTCCGCCCGCTCACGGCACCTCCAGGAGTTCGGCCGTCTCCCCCGCCGCCAGCCCGCCGGGCGGCACCACGGCCAGCGCCTCGGCCCGGGCCAGCCCGCGCAGCATCGCCGGCCCGTCGAAGGCCAGCGGCAGGACACCCTCGGCGGTCCGCCGGACCGGCTGGAGCCGGGTGTCCGTCCGGTGCCCGGGCAGGGCGGCCGCGGCCGGGGCGAGGGCGGGGGCGCCGGCGGTCCGGCCGCCGCGGGCGTGCAGCAGCGGCAGGGCGAGCGTGACCATCCCGGCGATGGCGGCCAGCGGGTTGCCCGGCAGGCCCACCAGGTGGCGGCCGCCGGGGAGTTCGGCCAGCAGCATGGGGTGGCCCGGCCGGACGGCGACGCCGTCCACCAGCAGCCGGGCGCCGACGTCGGCGAGCGCCCGGTGCAGGAAGTCGACCGGCCCGGCGGCCGTTCCGCCGGTGGTGACCACGAGGTCGGCGGTGGAGTGCCGCAGCGCGTCCCGGAGCAGCCCGAAGTCGTCGCGGACGTAGCCGACTTCGGCCGGATCCGCGCCGGAGGCCCGCAGCCAGGGCGGCAGCAGCGGCCCGAGCGCGTCCCGGACCAGGCCCGGCCCGGGCACCCCGGTGGTGAGCAACTCATCACCCAGGACGAGCAGTTGGACTTCAGGGCGGCGGTGGACCAGCAGCCGGTCGTGGCCGCAGGCGGCGGCCAGGCCGAGCACGGCCGGCCCGGCCGGGACGCCGGACGGCAGCAACTCCTCGCCGCGGCGGCACTCCTGGCCGCGCGGGCGGACGTCCTGTCCGGTGGTCAGCGGCTGCGGGCCGCGGTCGTGCAGCAGCGCGCCGTCTGTCCGCCCGTGCTCACGGCGCAGTACGGCGGTGGCGCCGGGCGGGAGTTGGGCGCCGGTGGCGATCTCCACGGCGGTGCCGTCGGCCAGCGGGGCCGGTTCGGTCCGTCCGGCCAGCACCCGGCCGGCGACCCGCCACGGGCCGGGACCGGCGACCGCCCAGCCGTCCATCGCGGAGGTGTCGAAGGCGGGCAGGTCGGTCAGCGCGCCGAGCGGCTCGGCGAGGGTGCGGCCGAGCGCCTCGGCCAGCGGAACCGGGACCCCGGGCAGCGGTGCCCGTCCGGCCCGGCGCGCGGTCTCGCGGGCCCGGGGCCAGCTCAGCACGCCGGGGCCGGTGGACGGTGCGGCCACGGTGGTGCGTCCGACCGCGTTCACGGCTCGCCCGGACGGTCGGCGGTGCCCCAGCCCTCGGCGAGCGCCTCGGTCCGCCGGGACGCCTCCGTGACGGCCTCCGCCCCGCCGCCCCGCTGGGCGGCCGCGTAGCCGATCAGGAAGGCGGTCAGCGGCGCGGCCGGCCGGGCCACTCCGTGCGCGACCACCCGGGCCGTGTCGAGCAGACCACGGACGTCGACGTCCAGGTCGATGCCCAGGTCGGCCTTGACCTCGGCGATCCAGTCATCCAGCGTGCGCTCCATGCGCCCATGCTGCCCGATCCGTGGTTCGCCGACGTGTTCGCCCCGTGTGCGGGGCGCGTCGTTTCGCTCACACGCCGGTGACGGATCCGGTGCGGGTCAGCCCCGGTCGCGCTCCCGGGCCTGCTCCAGGTCCTCCCAGGTGTCGCAGTCGTAGGCGACGTTGTCGGTGTCGGCGACCCGCAGCCGGGCCAGCCCGCCGACCAGGCGGCGCAGCGGCCGGCCGGCCGGATCGCCGAGGGCGGCCAGCGCGGCGCGCAGCGGGCCGGTGCGGTAGGCGGCGGCGAGCGGCTGGTCGCGGCCGCCCGCGTCGACCAGCACGGCGGCCTCCGCGGACGGGCCGGCCTCGTCGAGGGCGGCGGCCAGCCGTTCCACCGTCCGCCGGTCCAGGAAGGGCAGGTCGGCGGCGAGCAGCAGCACGACGTCCGCGGTGACCAGGTCCAGCCCGGCCGCGACGGCGGCCACCGGCCCGCCGCCGGGCGGCCGCTCCCTGGTCCAGTGGACGCCGCCGAGGGCGGTCGGCCGGGCCGGGCCGACCACGACGGCGGTACGGGCGCCCGCGCAGGCGGCGAGCACCCGGTCCAGCAGGGTGGTCTCGCCCACCGTCAGCCCGGGTTTGTCGGCCCCGCCGAGGCGCCGGGCGGCTCCGCCCGCCGGAACGATCACGTCGTACGGCGTCATGCGGCCAGTATCCGCCCTACTCCGCCGCGGGCGCGCCGCCCTCCGACTGCTCCGACCGCTCCGGCCCCTCCAGCCGCTCCGGCTCCTCCTCCGGCTCCGCGCGGGCGGTGTTGGCCGCCGCGCCCAGCTCCAGGAAGGACGGCAGGGTCAGCTCCCCGTACCGCTCGTTCATCGCCGTGACCAGCGCCTCCGGGTCGTCCGGGTGCTCGGCCAGCAGCCGGTCGAAGTCCTGGAGGTACTCGCCGGTGAAGGCCAGCACCCGGGCGGCGTCGTCGCCCTGGTCCGGGGCCCGGTGGCCGGCGATCACCCGGTCCGCGCCGAGGTCGGCGATCCGGCCCAGGTTGTGCCCCCAGGTGGTGCGCTGGGCCGGGGTGGTGTCGGCGGTCCAGACGTGGGTGCCGTTGTGGACGAAGTCCCCGGCGATCACGGTGCGGATGCTCGGCACGTGGACGACCGTGGAGTCCCCGCAGTCGGCCTGGCCGAGCAGCAGCACGGGGATCACCTGGCGGTCCAGCATCAGCGGCTGCGGCAGCAACGGGGCGGGGATCAGCGGGTGGTCCGGGATGTCGTC
Source organism: Kitasatospora sp. NPDC058444 (assembly GCF_042721415.1). Taxonomy (NCBI): domain Bacteria; kingdom Bacillati; phylum Actinomycetota; class Actinomycetes; order Kitasatosporales; family Streptomycetaceae; genus Kitasatospora; species Kitasatospora sp. NPDC058444. Next base: position 81,640 of record NZ_JBHXLL010000018.1, read on the forward strand.
GCCGTACACCGGCTTCCACTGCGCGACCTTGGCGGCGACGGTGCGCCGGATGCCCTCGACCACGGCCGGGGCGGCCAGCAGCTGGGCGTCGGGGAAGAGCCGCAGCACCTCCTCGGCGCCGAAGTAGTGGTCCGGGTGCCGGTGGGTGACCACGACGGCGAGCAGCCGTCTGCCCTTGCCGGCGACCCACTCGGCCAGCTCCCGCCCGGCACTGCGGGTCAGCTGGGCGTCCACCAGGATCGCGGTCCGCTCGCCGAGGATCAGCGTGGAGGTGGCGAAGAAGGCCGACTCGGGGCCGGTGAAGACGGCGACCTCCAGCGGCCGGGCCGGCTGCCCGGGCTCCGGCGGCTCGGCACCCGCGGCCGGCCCGGGGGCCCCGGCGGGCCCACCGGAGGGGGCCGGCCCGGCCTGGGCACGCTCCGCGCCGGGGCTCTCCTCGGGCGGGGACGTCGTCACGGGCTGCTCCCTCTGGTCGGCGGTCGGATGTCCTGCGCCCTACAGCATGGGAGCACCGGCGGCCGAATGCGCGGAAGGCGCGCCCGGCGGGGCGCGCCTCGGCTCCACGTCACACCGCGCTCCGGGAGGCCTGTTCCCGGGCCCCTCGGGCGGCCCGCGCCGGCGCCCTGATCGACCCGACGTCCCCCGGCCGTGCGGAGGGACCTGTCCCCCGGACATGCGGAAGGGCCCGCCCACCGGCTGCGGCGGACGGGCCCTTCGGCAGGAGGGGGGGAGGTCGGTCAGCGCTTCGAGGCGCCGCCGCTCAGCCGGGCCAGCCGGTCGGTGAGGCCCCAGGTGGTCACCCGCCACAGCGCCTCGACCACGATGTTGCGGCTCATCTTGGACGCCCCGAGCTCGCGCTCGACGAAGGTGATCGGCACCTCGGCGACCTTGAACCCGGCCTTCACCGTGCGCCAGGCCAGGTCGACCTGGAAGCAGTACCCGGCCGAGGCGACCTCGTCCATGCCCAGGCCCAGCAGGGTCTCCTTGCGGAACGCCCGGTAGCCGCCGGTGACGTCCCGGATCGGCACGCCCAGCATCAGCCGCGAGTAGGTCGAGCCGCCGCGCGAGAGCAGCAGCCGCGACTTCGGCCAGTTCACGACCCGGCCGCCCGGCACCCAGCGCGAGCCCAGCACCAGGTCGGCGCCGCGCAGCGCGCCCAGCAGCCGGTCCAGCTCCTCGGGCTGGTGCGAGCCGTCCGCGTCCATCTCGACCAGGACGTCGTAGCCGTTGTCGATGCCCCAGCGGAAGCCCGCGAGGTAGGCGGCGCCGAGGCCCTCCTTGCCCTTGCGGTGCATGACGTGCACGTGCTCGTCCTCGACGGCCAGCTTGTCGGCCAGCTCGCCGGTGCCGTCGGGGCTGTTGTCGTCGGCGACCAGCACGTGCGCCTCGGGCACGGCGGCACGGACCCGGCCGACGATCCGCTCGACGTTCTCCGCCTCGTTGTAGGTCGGGATGATCACCAGGACCTTGCCGAGATCAGCAAAACTCTGCTGGTTCACGGTCACGTACAAACCTCTCGGCCGATGGCGGGGGTCTCGGAACACCGGCGCCCGCACTCTGGAACGCGGCTCCGCCGGCAACCCGCCGGGGAGGACCCCGGTGGCGAACTGCGCGCAGGGCGGAGGCTACTGCGTCCTGGCATCCTACTACCGCGCGGGAACCGCCGGTCCGACCGTGGCACTCCCACCCGGTGCCCGCCGTTTCCCCGTGGGTGACACCGGTCGGCTAGGGTCGTTTCCCTTGCCCGTGCCCGGACCGCCCGCTCCGCCGGGCCCGCCCCGGCGATCCGGCACAGCCGCCAGACAGCGAAGGAGTAGGACCGCGCGCATGGACAGGCTCGTCAACACCGTCCGCCCGTACGCCTGGGGGTCGCACACCGCCCTGCCCGAGCTCCTCGGGCAGCGGCCGACCGGCGAACCGCAGGCCGAGCTGTGGATGGGCGCCCACCCCGGCGCCCCGTCGCGCGCCGACCGCGGCGAGGGCCCGCGCCGGCTGGACGAGCTGATCGCGGCCGACCCCGAGGGCGAACTGGGCGCCGCGAGCGTCGCCAGGTTCGGCCCGACCCTGCCGTTCCTCTTCAAGATCCTGGCCGCGGGCATCCCGCTGTCCATCCAGGCCCACCCCACCCTCGACCAGGCCCGGGCCGGCTTCGCCGCCGAGAACGCCCTCGGGATCCCCCTGGACGCCCCCGAGCGCAACTACCGGGACGCCAACCACAAGCCCGAAATGGTCTGCGCGCTGGGCGATTTCGAGGGCCTGTGCGGCTTCCGCCGGCCCGCCGGGGCGGCCCGGCTGCTGACCGGGCTCGCGGTGCCCGGGCTCGCCCCCGTGATCGAGCGGCTGACCGCCGGTGGGGGCACCTCCCGGCCGAAGTCCGGGGGAGAGTCCGAGGCGCTGCGCGGCGCCCTGACCGCCGCCCTCGCCCTGGACGGGGAGACCGTCCGGCGGACCGTCGAGGTGCTGGCGACGACCGACCCGGACGGGGAGTACGCCCCGTACGCGCGGATCGCGAAGGACTTCCCGGACGACCGCGGCGTGATCGCCGGCATGCTGCTCAACCACGTCCGGCTGCGGGCCGGCCAGGCGCTCTACCTGGGCGCCGGGGTGCCGCACGCCTACCTGTCCGGCGTCTGCGTCGAGCTCCAGGCCAACTCCGACAACGTGCTGCGGGCCGGCCTCACCCCCAAGCACATCGACGTGCCGGAGCTGCTGGAGGTCGTCGTCTTCGAGGCCGGCGCCCCCGAGCTGCTGGAACCGGCCCCCGTCCCGGGCACCCCGGGCGAGGAGCTCTACCCCGTCCCGATCGACGAGTTCCGGCTCTCCCGCTTCGTCCTGAACGGCGACGGCGTGGGTGCCGACGGCGACGGGCACGAGATCGACGGCCGCACCCCGCAGATCCTGCTCTGCACCGAGGGCGGCGCCCGCCTGACCGCCGCCGACGGCACCGTCCTGGACCTGGCCCGCGGCCAGTCCGCCTTCCTCCCCGCCACCGGCGCCCCGACCCGCCTCTCCGGCATCGGCACCGGCACCGGCAGCACACTCTTCCGCGCCACCGTCACCGTCTGACGCCGCCGTCCGACCACCCCGCCCGGGGCTCAGTCCCGGGTCATGTCGACGAAGCGCGAGTAGTGGCCCTGGAAGGCCACGGTGATGGTCGCGGTCGGACCGTTACGGTGCTTGGCGACGATCAGGTCGGCCTCGCCCGCGCGCGGGGACTCCTTCTCGTAGGCGTCCTCGCGGTGCAGCAGGATGACCATGTCGGCGTCCTGCTCGATCGAGCCGGACTCACGGAGGTCCGAGACCATCGGCCGCTTGTCGGTGCGCTGCTCGGGGCCACGGTTCAGCTGGGACAGCGCGATGACCGGGACTTCCAGCTCCTTGGCCAGCAGCTTGAGGTTACGGGACATGTCCGAGACCTCCTGCTGACGGTTCTCGGCCCGCCGGGAGCCGCCGGACTGCATCAGCTGGAGGTAGTCGATGACGATCAGCTTGATGTCGTTGCGCTGCTTCAGCCGGCGGCACTTGGCGCGGATCTCCATCATCGACAGGTTCGGCGAGTCGTCGATGAACAGCGGCGCCTCGCTGACGTCGGGCATCCGGCGGGCGACGCGCGTCCAGTCGTCGTCCGTCATGTTCCCGGAGCGCATGTGGTGCAGCGCCACCCGGGCCTCGGCGGAGAGCAGGCGCATGGCGATCTCGTTGCGGCCCATTTCGAGCGAGAAGATCACGCTCGGCAGCTTGTGGTGGATCGAGCAGGCCCGCGCGAAGTCCAGCGCGAGGGTGGACTTGCCCATCGCGGGGCGGGCCGCGATGACGATCATCTGGCCCGGGTGCAGCCCGTTGGTGAGCTGGTCGAAGTCGGCGAAGCCGGTCGGCACGCCGGACATCTGGCCCTGGCGGGAGCCGATCGCCTCGATCTCGTCGAGGGCGCCCTCCATGATGTCGGCGAGCGGGGCGTAGTCCTCGTTGGTGCGCTGCTCGGTGACGGCGTAGATCTGCGCCTGGGCGGCGTTGACGATCTCGTCCACGTCGCCCTCGGCCGCGTAGCCCATGCCGGCGATCCTGGTGCCCGCCTCGACCAGCCGGCGCAGGACGGCGCGCTCGTTGACGATCTGGGCGTAGTACTCGGCGTTGGCGGCGGTCGGGACGGAGTTGACCAGGGTGTGCAGGTAGGAGGCGCCGCCGACGCGCTGGAGCTCGCCGCGCTTGGTCAGCTCGCCGGCCACGGTGATCGGGTCGGCCGGCTCGCCGCGGGCGTAGAGGTCGAGGATCGCGCCGTGGATCATCTCGTGCGCGGGCCGGTAGTAGTCGGCCGGCTTGAGCACCTCGACCACGTCGGCGATGGCGTCCTTGGAGAGCAGCATGCCGCCCAGGACGGACTTCTCGGCGTCCAGGTCCTGCGGGGGGACGCGCTCGAAGCCCTCCGCCCCGCCGCCGCCGTCGCCCTCGTCCCGGCGCTGCCAGCCGCCCTCCGGCCGCCCGCCCTTGCCGTCCTTCTGGAAGCCGTCCTTCTGGAAGCCGCCCTTCTGGAAGCCACCCTTCTGAAAGCCGTCGCGGCCACCGCCCTGACGCCCCTCGCCGCGGCCGCGCGAGACCGGCAGCCGGTCCCCCGGGCCGTCCGGGAAGGGCGCGTCGTCGTAGGCGCCGACCGGGAAGGGGTCCTCGGCGGTCGGCCAGTCCTCCTCCGGCGGCGGGGCGTCGTGGTCGTCGTACTGGGGGCCGGTCACGCGTGTTCCCCGATCAGCGAGTGGTGCGAAGTGGAGCGGGCTTGCCGGTGGCTGGGTGGAGCGGGATCCGCTCCTCTTTGTACGCCACGGCTCCGACAAATCGGACGCCTGGGCGGCGGGAGTGTCGGGCGGAGGGCCCACGCTAAAGCGCCGGACGCCCTTGCGCCAAGGCGGTTATCCACAGGGGGTGTGGATGACGGGCCCTCTCCTGTGGAGAACTACCGCAAAGCTGTGGACACCCCTGTGGACGTCCCTGTGGATAACCGGACGATCTATCCACCGTCAACCTGCTGACCTGGGATTACCTCATCCCGGGCCTGTGCATGAGAAATTCTTCACACACCTCCGAACGGCTGTGGGCACAGAGCGGGCGAACCGCGCCGCTCAAGATTTCGAGTAATGGTCACCAGGCACTTACATCCATTACCTGTGGATGAGTAGCCTGGAGCCCATGACCGCTTCGCCCCCGACCCCGGCCCCCTCGCGACGCCGGCACGACCGGGAGATCCTCGCCCTGGCCGTCCCGGCCTTCGGCGCGCTCGTCGCCGAACCGCTCTTCCTGATGGCCGACTCGGCGATCGTCGGGCACCTCGGCACCCCCCAGCTGGCCGGGGTGGGCGTCGCCTCCGCCGCGCTGTCCACCGCGACCGGCGTGTTCGTCTTCCTCGCCTACGCCACCACCGCGGCCGTCGCCCGCCGGATCGGCGCCGGGGACCGCCGGGGCGCCGTGCAGCAGGGCATCGACGGCATCTGGCTCGCCCTGGGCCTGGCCGTCCCGGTGGTCCTCCTCACCCTGCTGCTGGCCCCCTGGGCGGCCGACGCGCTGGGCGCCTCGGCGACCGCCGCACCGCACGCCGTGACCTACCTGCGGATCAGCTCCCTGGGCATCCCGGCGATGCTCATGGTGCTGGCCGCCACCGGGGTGCTGCGCGGCCTCCAGGACACCCGCACGCCGCTGGTGGTGGCCGTCGCGGGCTTCGCCGCCAACATCGGCCTGAACGCCGGCCTGGTGTACGGCGCCGGGCTCGGGGTGGCCGGTTCGGCCTGGGGCACCGTGCTCGCCCAGACCGGGATGGCCGCCGCCTACCTGGTCGTGGTGGTCCGCGGTGCCCGCCGGGAGGGGGCCTCGCTGCGGCCGGACACGGCGGGCATCCGGGCCAGTGCCAGGGCCGGCGGCCCGCTGCTGGTCCGGACGGTCAGCCTGCGCGCGGTGCTGATGACCGCCACCGCGGTGGCCGCCCGGCTCGGCGACGACCAGGTGGCCGCCCACCAGATCACCATGGCGCTGTTCAACTTCCTGGCCTTCGCGCTGGACGCCATCGCGATCGCCGGCCAGGCCATCATCGGCCGCTACCTGGGCGCCTCGGACGCCCCCGGCGCCCGGGCCGCCACCCGGCGGATGGTCGAGTGGGGCATCGTCTCCGGCCTGGTGCTCGGCCTGCTGGTGGTGATCGCCCGCCCGCTGTACGTCCCGCTGTTCACGCCCGATCCGGCCGTCCGGGCCCAGCTGGACACCGCCCTGCTGCTGCTCGCGCTCACCCAGCCGGTGGCCGGCCTGGTCTTCGTGCTGGACGGCGTGCTGATGGGCGCCGGTGACGGCCCCTACCTGGCCTGGGCCGGACTCGCCACCCTGGCGGTGTTCGTCCCGGTGGCCCTGGCCGTCCCGGCCACCGGTACCGGACTGGCCGGGCTCTGGTGGGCGATGAACCTGTTCATGCTGCTGCGGGCCGGCTTCCTGGCCTGGCGCGCCCGCGGCGGCAAGTGGCTGGTCACCGGAGCGGTGCGCGGCTGAAACGTTTCGTGGCGTGGCGCCGCCGCCGGGAGCTCCGCCCGGCACCCGCCCCGGAAAAGACCGAGGGCCGGACTCCCGGAGGAGTCCGGCCCTCGGGCCTTCGCTACGGAGCTCAGGCAGCCACGACGGCGACGTCGAGGTTGGCCACGACGTCCGAGTGCAGCTTGACCGAGACCTTGTGGGAGCCCACGGTCTTGATCGGCGAGGCGATCGCGACGGCGCGCTTGTCCACCGCCGGGCCGCCGGCGGCCTTGATGGCCTCGACGACGTCGGCCTGGGTCACCGAGCCGAACAGACGGCCGGCGTCGCCCGAGCGGACGGCCAGCTTGACCTGGACGCCCTCGAGCTGACCCTTGACCTCGTTGGCGGCCTCAAGGGTCTGGATCGCGTGGATCTTCCGGGCGCGACGGATGGCGTCGACGTCCTTCTGACCGCCCTTGGTCCAGCGGATGGCGTAGCCACGCGGGACCAGGTAGTTGCGGGCGTAGCCGTCCTTGACCTCGACGACCTCGCCGGCGGAGCCGAGACCCGGCACCTCGTGCGTGAGGATGATCTTCATTACTTGGTCACCCTCTCTTAGCGCGCGGTGCTGGTGTAGGGCAGCAGCGCCATCTCACGGCTGTTCTTCACGGCCGTGGCGACGTCACGCTGGTGCTGGGTGCAGTTGCCGGTCACCCGGCGGGCACGGATCTTGCCGCGGTCGGAGATGTACTTCCGCAGCAGGTTCGTGTCCTTGTAGTCAACGTAGTTGACCTTGTCCTTGCAGAAGACGCAAACCTTCTTCTTCGGCTTGCGAGCAGGCGGCTTCGCCATTGTGTGCTCCATTTGGGGTTCACGGCCCGGCGGGCGTCCGGGGACGCCGGCGGCCGGGCCGCACGAAATCTGTCAGCTCTTAGAACGGGGGCTCTTCCGAGAAACCGCCGCCACCACCACCGGACGGGGCACCCCAGCCGCCGCCCTGGTTTCCACCGGACGGGGCGCTGGAGGCCCAGGGGTCGTCGGAGGGGCCGGACTGGCCGCCGCCGGAGTTTCCACCCCAGCTGCCGCCACCCTGCTGGCCGCCACCGCCGCCGCCCCAGCCGCCACCGCCCTGGCCGCCGCCCTGCTGGCCGCCGAAGCCGCCACCGGGGCCGCCGGACCGGTTGGCCCGGGTGACCTTGGCGGTCGCCGAGCGCAGGCTCGGACCGACCTCGTCGACCTCGACCTCGAAGACCGTCCGCTTCTCGCCTTCCTTGGTCTCGTAAGACCGCTGGCGCAGTCGGCCCTGCACGATGACGCGCATGCCGCGCTGCAGCGACTCGGCCACGTTCTCCGCCGGCTGACGCCAGACGTTGCACGTGAGGAAGAGGCTCTCGCCGTCCTTCCACTCGTTCGTCTGACGGTCGAAGGTGCGGGGGGTGGACGCGATGCGGAACTTCGCGACCGCCGCACCCGACGGGGTGAAGCGCAGCTCGGGGTCGTCGACGAGATTGCCGACGAGGGTGATGACGGTCTCGCCTGCCATGGTGGTGATGACCTCTCGGGAAGATGTCCGTTCACCGCTGTTTCACGTGAAACAACGGTCGCGAGCTACCCGAGACCCGAAGGCCTCAGAGGTGGCTCAGTGGGTGTCCGGGCGCAGGACCTTGGTCCGCAGAACCGACTCGCTCAGGCCCAGCTGGCGGTCGAGCTCCTTGACGACCTCAGGCGTGGCCTTGAGGTCGATGACCGAGTAGATGCCCTCGGACTGCTTGTTGATCTCGTAAGCCAGACGGCGGCGACCCCAGGTGTCGACCTTCTCCACCTTGCCACCCGCGTTGCGGACGACAGCGAGGAAGCTCTCGATCAGGGGGGAGACAGCGCGCTCCTCGACCGAGGGGTCGAGGATGACCATCAGCTCGTAGTGACGCATGAGTAACCCACCTCCTTTGGACTCAGCGGCCACGGTCTCTCCGTGGCAGGAGGGTTGTGCGTAGCGTCGGCACCGGAGCAGTGACGACTCCGGCCCACCGTAGCGGCCGGGTCGGACAGTCGGCCCCCGCTCCGCCCGGAAGCGGGTGTCGCCCGGAAGAGGGCGCAAAGGGGGCACAACTACACCAGTGCAGACGGCACAGCCTACCTGCACCCGGACGGCCGAACAAAACGCATAGGGGTTGTGAGAGCGCCCCAAGCACCGCAATCTGGACGGAACGGGATCCCTGCCCGTTCGTCTCCACGCCAGGAGGTGGGACCCATGGCCCAGTCCGTCCACCGCATGCCCGCCCTCACGCTGAACACCGACGGCCACCCGCACCCCCGCGAGAACACCCTGGTGGGCATCACCGCCCTGCTGGGCGTGATCGCGTTCACCACCTCGTTCTTCCACAACCTGCACCTGCTGACCTCGTGGACCGGCCTGTTCGGCATCGTCACCGGCCTGTGGGGCATGTTCGTCTCGGTCACCACGGCCGAGCGCTTCGTCCTGATGGTCTCGCTGGGCGCCGCCGCGCTCGGCTTCTACCTCGGCATCGCCCGCGGCGGCCTCTGGGGCTGAACCCCCGCACCCGCCGCCTCCCCCGCGCCCGCCCCCGCTGGGACCGAGCCCACAGGGCCCGCCCGGAACCCTCGCCGCCCCCGTCGCGTATCTGCAGAGGAGACAGGTACCCGGCGGGGGCGCCGTCGTGCCCACCACGACGGCCGCCCGAGCCCCGGACGATAAGGTCAGCCCGAGAACCTGGGGCCACCGCAGCCCGACCGACGAGGAGCACCGAGCAATGAGCCTGCGCCTGAGGACGATCACCCGCGAGGAGCACCTCGCCTTCATCAGGAGCCGCGCCTCGGCCAGCCACATGCAGGTGCCGTCGTGGGGCGACGTGAAGGCCGAGTGGCGGTCCGAGTCGATCGGCTGGTTCGACGAGGCCAACCAGCTCGTCGGCGCCGGCCTGGTCCTCTACCGCCAGCTGCCCAAGCTCAAGCGCTACCTCGCCTACCTGCCCGAGGGCCCGGTCATCGACTGGTTCGACCGCGACCTCGACCGCTGGCTCTCCCCGATGCTGGCGCACCTCAAGTCGCAGGGCGCGTTCTCGGTGAAGATGGGCCCGCCGGTGGTCATCCGCCGCTGGAACGCCCCCACCATCAAGGAGGCCATCGCCGCCAAGCAGGCCAAGCGGCTGCGCGACGTCGAGGCCGACTGGTACGAGGCGCGCGCCTTCGAGGTGGCCGACCGGCTGCGCAAGGCCGGCTGGCTCCAGGGCGAGGACGGCGGCGCGGGCTTCGGCGACGTCCAGCCCCGCTACGTCTTCCAGGTGCCGCTGGCCAACCGCTCGCTGGACGACATCCAGAAGGGCTTCAACCAGCTCTGGCGCCGCAACATCAAGAAGGCCGAGAAGAGCGGCGTCGAGGTCGTCCAGGGCGGCTACGACGACCTGCCGATCTTCCACCAGCTCTACCTGGTCACCGCCGAGCGCGACAAGTTCACCCCGCGCCCGCTGGCCTACTTCCAGCGGATGTGGAAGGCCCTCGTGGCCGAGGACCCGAACCGCATGCGGCTCTACATCGCCTACCACGAGGGCGAGCCGCTGGCCGCCACCACGATGCTGGTGGTCGGCGAGCACGTCTGGTACTCCTACGGCGCCTCGGCCAACCACAAGCGCGAGGTCAAGCCGTCCAACGCCATCCAGTGGCGGATGATGCGCGACTCCTACGCCCTCGGCGGCGGGGTGTACGACCTGCGCGGCATCAGTGACACCCTGGACGAGGATGACCACCTGTTCGGTCTGATCCAGTTCAAGGTCGGCACCGGCGGCCAGGCGGCCGAGTACCTCGGCGAGTGGGACTTCCCGCTCAACAAGCTGCTGCACAAGGCCCTCGACCTCTACATGTCCCGCCGCTGAGGAGGCTGACCCGATGACGCTGTCGCTCTACCTCGACACCGAACGCTGGCGCACCCACCAGCGCTCCGTCCTCGCCGAGTTCCCCGGCCTGGTGCCGGTCGCCAAGGGGAACGGCTACGGCCTGGGCAACCACCGGCTGGCCGAGGAGGCGACGCTGCTGGGCACCGGGGTGCTCGCCGTCGGTACCGCGTACGAGGCGGCCGACGCCGCCGAGTGGTACGGCGGCGAGCTGCTGGTGCTCACCCCGTACCGGGTCGGCGAGGAGGTGCTGCCGCTGCCGCACGCCCGGGTGATCCGGACGGTGGCCAGCGTGGAGGCGCTGCGGACGCTGCACGGCGCCCGGGTGGTGCTGGAGTGCATGACCACCATGCGCCGGCACGGCGTGAGCGCGGCCGACCTGAGCACCGTCGCCGCCGAGCTGGAGGGCGTCTCCTTCGAGGGCCTGGCACTGCACCTGCCGATGGACCGGCCGGACGGCTCCAGCCCGGTCGAGGAGGTCGCGTACTGGGTGGACACCGCCCGGGCCGCCGGCATCCCGGTGCACACCGTGTTCGTCAGCCACCTCGGCGCGGCCGGCATGGACCAGCTGGCCCAGCGCTACCCGCAGACGGTCTTCCGGGCCCGGATCGGCACCCGGCTCTGGCTGGGCGACCACGCCGCGCTGGAGGTCCGGGCCACCGTCCTGGACGTGACCCCGCTGCAGAAGGGCGAGCGCTACGGCTACCGCCAGCACCCGGCGCCCGCCGACGGCCACATCCTGGTGGTCGCCGGCGGCACCGCGCACGGCATCGGCCTGGAGGCGCCCAAGTACCTCCAGAGCATGGGCGCGCGGGCCAAGGGCATCGCCCGGGCCGGCCTGGCGACCGTCAACAAGACCAAGTCGCCGTTCCACTGGGCCGGCAAGCAGCTGTGGTTCGCCGAGCCGCCGCACATGCAGGTCTCGCTGCTGTTCCTGGACGGGGAGACCAAGCCCCCGGCGATCGGCGAGGAGCTCGGTCTCCAGGTCCGGCACACCACCACGCACTTCGACCGCGTGGTGGACCGCTGAGCTACGGCCTCTCGGCCGGCTCCGGCAGTTCGCGCTCGTCGAGCCACTGCCCGGGGCCGGCCGGCGCGTACGCGGCGTAGCTCTCCTCCTCGCGCAGCCGGCGGGCGGTGCCCAGCACGGACACGTCCGGGGCGTGGTCCAGCACCCCGCCGGAGGGGTCGTCGCTGCCGTCCCAGCGGACCGGGTCGTGGTCCGGGTGGAGGACGTCGCGGACCACCAGGACGACCAGGTAGAGCGTGCCCAGCAGGTGCAGCCCGATCGCGAAGTGGTACCAGCCCTCGCCGATCCCATGCTGCTTGGAGCCGGTGACCAGGGCCAGGTGGGACCAGATGCCCAGGGCGTAGAGCACCTCGCAGGCCTGCCAGATCAGGAAGTCCCGCCAGCGCGGCCTGGCCAGCACCGCGAGCGGCAGCAGCCAGAGCGCGTACTGCGGCGAGTACACCTTGTTGACCAGCACGAACAGCGCGACCACCAGGAAGGCCAGCTGGGCGAAGCGCGGCCGGCGCGGCGCGGAGAAGCCGAGCCACGCTATGGCCAGGCAGCCCAGCACCATCAGCACGCCGATGTAGACGTCGAGGGCGGCCAGTCCGGCGCCGCGGCGCTGCATCAGGATCAGCCAGAACGAGCCGTAGTCCTCGCCGCGGTGCTTGCTGAACACGTAGAAGGTCGACCAGCCCCGCCAGTTGGCCAGCATGATCGGCAGGTTGACCACCAGCCAGGCACCGACCGCGCCGCCCAGCATCACCCGGAACTCGCGCCACCGGCCGGCCCGCCAGCAGAGCACCAGCAGCGGGCCGATCAGCAGCAGCGGATAGAGCTTGGCCGCGGTGGCCAGGCCGATGAAGACGCCGGCCCAGCCCGGCCGGGCACCGGCCCACCAGGCCATCGCCACGGCGGCCAGGGCGACCGCGAGCAGGTCCCAGTTGACGGTGCCGTTGAGCAGCAGGACCGGGGCGAGCGCGAACAGCAGCGCGTCCCAGGGACGGCGCCGGTGGGTGCGCGAGAGCGCCACCGCGGCGACCACCGCGCAGGCCATCAGCATCCCGGCGTTGATCGCCCAGAACCACTGCTCCTGGCTCTGCTGGTCCCCGCCGCCGGGCGTCAGCCAGGCCGCGACCTGCATGAACAGGCCGGTCAGCACCGGGTACTCCAGGTACTGGAGGTCGCCCGAGGAACCGGGGACGCGGTCCACGTACGGGTGCAGCCCGGCCGCGAAGCCGCGCCCGGAGAACAGGTGCGGGATGTCGCTGTAGCAGGCGTGGATGTACTGCGGCGAGCCCGGCTGGAACCAGGCCTGCTCGTAGCAGGGCAGCTTCTGCACCATGCCGAGCACCGACACCACGATCACCGCGAGCGCCAGGAAGCGCGCCGGGATCCACCAGGAGACGCCGAGCAGCGCCCGGCGGCCCGGGGGCCCGCCGAACACCTCGCTGCCGGCCGCCGCCACCGGGTCCTCGTCGGCCGGGACGACCACGGTGTTGACCGCTGGCGCGGCCGTGGCGACGGCTGCCGGGAGGGGCCCTGCGGCGGCGCCGGACCCGACCGGGCCGGCGGTTTCGTCACGATCGCTCGACGTCATGCCGGACATCCTGCCGCACCGGTCCCGCCGGGACGAGGAGGACCCCGCAACGGGTCCCCGCCCCCGCGCGCCGGTCGGAGGTCCGGCCGCGGTGGGACGGCCCTGCCGGAAACGGCGGTGATCCGGACGAAAGCGGCGGTGGCGGCCGACGGAAACGGCGGTGGCGGATCACGGAAACGGCGGTGGCGGCCCTCCGAGGAGGACCGCCACCGCCGTTCCGTTTTCCGCCGGGCCGAGCCGGGTCGAGCCGGGTCGAGCCCGGTCGAGCCCGGTCCGGGCTACTGCCCGGCCGTGACGCCCTGCTGGCCGCCACCGCCGGTGCTGCTCGGCGTCGGCTTGCCGCCGCCCCCGCCCGGCCTGCCGCCGCCACCCGGCGTCGAGCTGTCCGTCGGTCCCGGCTGCGTCGGGCAGTTGATCAACGGCAGACAGGTGTTGCCCGGGTGCGGGTTCTTGGTGTTCGACGGGGTGGGCTGGTCACCGGGGCAGTCCACACCGGGCACGCAGGTCTGGGTGGGCTGCGGCTGCACCGGCGGCTGCGGCGCCTGCGACTGGGGCTGCGCCGGGGCCGTCGGGGTGTCGGTCATGGTCGGGGTGGCCGTCGCGGTGGCCGTGGACGGCGCACCGGAGGAGTCCACCTCGGTGCCGACCGGCTGCGGGGTCGGGAAGTCCATCTTCTTCTCGTTGGCCAGCGCGGCCCTCATGTACCGGGTGAAGACGTCGGTCGGGATGTCACCACCGTGGATGGACTCCTTGCCGCCGGTGCCGTTCAGCGACTGCCGCTCGTGCTTGGACGGGTCCTCGCGCCACATCGCGACGCTGGTCACCAGCTGCGGGGTGTAGCCGACCCACCAGGCCGACTTGTTCTGGTCGGTGGTACCGGTCTTGCCGGCCACCGGACGGCCCAGGTCCTTCGTCTTCTTGCCGGTACCGTTCACGGCCACGTTCACCAGCACGTCGGTGACGTTGTCGGCGACGGCCGGCTCCAGGGCGACCTTGGGCTCCTTCTTGCCGAAGCCCGGGCGCTCCACGCCGCTCACCTCGACCTTGGTGACCGAGTACGGCTCGGCCTCCTTGCCGCTGGCCGCCAGGGTGCCGTAGGCGGTGGCCATCCGGATCGGGCTGATGGTGGAGGTGCCGAGCGGGAAGGTCGCCGTCTTCGGGTCGGCGAGGCTCTCCTTCTTGACGCCCATCTGCACCGCGATGTCGGCCACGTTCTGCCCGCCGACGTCCTGGTTGAGCTGGACGAAGGGCACGTTGTACGAGAACTGCATCGACTGCCGCAGCGAGACGTAGCCGCGCTTGCCGGAGTCCTCGTTCTTCTGCCGGTACGGCTTGCCGTCGTCGCCGATCACCAGCGAGCCGTCCGGCTTGCGGATCTCGGACATGTCGTCGGCCAGGTAGCGGCTGTCGGCGTTGATCCGCTTCGGCTTGCCCTTGTCGTCCTTCGCGGTCTGCACGCCGACCTGCATCGCGGTGGCCAGCACGAAGGGCTTGAAGGTCGAGCCGACCTGGACGCCGGTGGCGTCGGCGTTGTTGTCGAAGTGGCCGTTCTCCACGCCGTCGCCGCCGTAGAGGGCGACGATCGCGCCGTCGCCGGGGCGGATGCTGGCGGAGCCGAACTGGATGTTGGTGTCGTTGTCCGGCCGCTTCTGCGGGTTGAGGTTCTCCGACTTGACGTCGTCGACGGCCTTCTTCAGGGCGTCGACCTTGTCCTTCTCGAAGGTGGTGTAGATCTTCAGGCCGCCCCGGTCGATCATCTGCTGGGTGATCGTCTTGTCGGTGGCCATCACGTACTTGTTGGCGGTGTCGACCAGGTAGCTGATCTCACCGTTCATGTTGGAGCTGGGCTTCTGCGGGACCGGGTCCGGGAACACGTTGCACTTGGCGCGCTCGTCCGGGGTGATGGCCTTGGTGTCCACCATCTGGTCCAGGATCCAGTTCCACCGGCCCTGCGCCCGTTCCTTGTTGGCCGGGTTGGTGGGGTCGTAGTACGTCGCGCCCTTGAGCAGACCGGCCAGCATGGCGCTCTGGCAGACGTTCAGGTCCTTGGCGTCCACCCCGTAGTACGCCTGGGCGGCGGCCTGGGCACCGTTCGCACCGCGGCCGAACCAGCTGGTGTTCAGGTAGCCGGTGAGGATCTCGCCCTTCTCCTTGTCCTGGTTGATCTTCAGCGTGATGAAGAACTCCTTCACCTTGCGGCTGAGGGTCTGTTCCTGGCTCAGGTAGGCGTTCTTCACGTACTGCTGGGTGATCGTCGAGGCGCCCTGGGTCTCACCCCCCTTGGCCATGTTGTAGACCGCGCGGAGCATGCCCTTGGGGTCGATGCCGCTGTCGGTCTTGAACGTCTTGTTCTCCGCGGCGATGACGGCGTTCTGGAGGTTCGGGCTGATGTCCTTGAGCTCGACGATCTGACGGTTGGTCTGGCCCTTGCGGGTCATCTCCGTGCTGTCGGCCCAGTAGTAGATCGTGTTCTGGTCCTTCACCAGGTCGTTCAGCTCCGGGACCTTGGTGGTCTGGTACAGGTAGAACACCAGGCCCACGAAGCAGCCGAAGACCAGCAGGAAGCCGCTCAGCCACTGCTTCCAGGACGGCAGCCAGCGCCGGACGCCGGTCTTGCCGAACCGCGGGTAGTCGATGAACCGCTTCTTGCCCGGGCCGGCCGCCGCCGCAGCGGCCGCGGCGTCACCGCGCCGACCGCCCCCCTTGCCCTTCTTCTGGGCGGCCTTGCGCATCTCCGCACGGGTCATCCGGGGCTGCTGTGCGGTCTCCCTGACACCCGGGGGACGGCGTCGGCCGACGCCGTCCGAGCGCAGCTCATCGGGCCCCGGCCCACCGCCCCGACGGCCGCCGCCTCCCGGGGGCTGCTGCCCGTCACCGCCCGGGTCGGGCGTCCTTCGCCGTCGTTCGCTCATCTTCCAGCCACTCCTCGCCAGGCGTTTCCAGCCTGAAGGCAGGGTTCACGTCCGATGCCCGCCAACCGCCCTGATCCCGGAGGTGGTCCTCGTGCACACGCGACAGCGTACGCAGCACGGAAATACAACTAATCGGACATCAGTTGCCAATGCCCGCAAAACGGCAACAGATCATTACACGCCCGTTGCCAAGCTCACCCGCGCGTCGGCTTGTGATCACATTCACGCGTGCCCCCCTTGCCCCTTCCGAGGGCCGGGTTTACTGTTCTCGATATATCGAGCCGATACATCGAAGCGGAATACCGCCGGATGCAGCGGCCGGCCGGACACCGAGAGGGAGGAGGACGACAGCCATGGGCAGACGCTCAGGAGTGCTGGAGTTCGCCGTCCTCGGGCTGCTCCACGACGCCCCGATGCACGGTTACGAGCTGCGCAAGCGGCTGAACATCCTGCTCGGCACGTTCCGGGCGCTCTCCTACGGAACGCTCTACCCCTGCCTGAAGAGCCTGGTCGCCCAGGGCTTCCTGGTCGAGGACAACCCCGACGTCGAGTACGTCCCGGCCACCGCGCTCAACGGCAAGCGGTCCAAGATCGTCTACCGGCTCTCCGCCGAGGGGAAGCAGCGCTTCGAGGAGCTGCTCGCCGACTCCGGCCCGGACGCCTGGGAGGACGAGCACTTCGGCGTGCACTTCGCCTTCTTCGGCCAGACCGACCGGGCCGTGCGGATGCGCGTCCTGGAGGGGCGCCGCAGCCGGCTGGAGGAGCGGCTGGAGAAGATGCGCAACTCGCTGGCCCGCGCCCGCGAGCGGTTCGACGACTACACCGTCGAACTCCAGCGGCACGGACTGGAGTCCGTGGAGCGCGAGGTCCGCTGGCTCAACGAGCTGATCGAGACCGAGCGGTCCAACCGCACCGGCCGATCCGGCCCCGACACCGGCGGCGACACCGCCGGCCCCCCCAAGACTTCGGACGGCCGTGGCCAGGAGACCGGGTCCCAGGACCCCTCCGGGCCACCGTACGACCGCCCGGGGCGCTCCGCCCAGGAGCGCTGACACCGCGCCAGCCCTGTGCCGCGCGGCAGGATCGGGCGCCTCGCGCCCGTACATGCAGTCATCGAAAGAAGCAGGACGAGTTCCGCCGACCCCGGCGGTCCTCATGAGATCACAGGGAGCAACCGGAATGGGTTCGGTTCGCGTAGCCATCGTCGGCGTGGGCAACTGCGCCGCGTCGCTGGTGCAGGGTGTCGAGTACTACAAGGACGCCGACCCGGCCGGCAAGGTCCCCGGGCTGATGCACGTCCAGTTCGGTGACTACCACGTCCGTGACGTGGAGTTCGTCGCCGCCTTCGACGTCGACGCCAAGAAGGTCGGCTTCGACCTGGCCGACGCCATCGGCAACAGCGAGAACAACACCATCAAGATCTGCGACGTGCCGCCGACCGGCGTGACCGTCCAGCGCGGCCACACCCTCGACGGCCTGGGCAAGTACTACCTGGAGACCATCGAGGAGTCCGACGAGGCGCCGGTCGACGTCGTCCAGGTCCTCAAGGACCAGCAGGTCGACGTCCTGGTCTGCTACCTGCCCGTCGGTTCCGAGGACGCGGCCAAGTTCTACGCCCAGTGCGCCATCGACGCCAAGGTCGCCTTCGTGAACGCCCTGCCGGTGTTCATCGCGGGCACCAAGGAGTGGGCGGACAAGTTCACCGAGGCCGGCGTGCCGATCGTCGGTGACGACATCAAGTCCCAGGTCGGCGCGACCATCACGCACCGTGTGATGGCCAAGCTGTTCGAGGACCGCGGTGTCATCCTCGAGCGCACCATGCAGCTGAACGTCGGCGGCAACATGGACTTCAAGAACATGCTCGAGCGCGAGCGCCTGGAGTCCAAGAAGATCTCCAAGACCCAGGCCGTCACCTCGCAGATCCGCGACCGCGAGCTGGGCGCCAAGAACGTCCACATCGGCCCCTCGGACTACGTGGCCTGGCTGGACGACCGCAAGTGGGCCTACGTCCGCCTGGAGGGCAAGGCCTTCGGCGACGTCCCGCTGAACCTGGAGTACAAGCTGGAGGTCTGGGACTCCCCGAACTCCGCCGGTGTCATCATCGACGCCGTGCGCGCCGCGAAGATCGCCAAGGACCGCGGCATCGGTGGCCCGATCCTGTCGGCCTCCTCGTACTTCATGAAGTCCCCGCCGGTGCAGTACTTCGACGACGAGGCCCGCGAGAACGTCGAGAAGTTCATCCGCGGCGAGGTCGAGCGCTGAGCGCAGCGAGGTTCGCGACTGTCGAGTACCGAGCGCTGAGCGCAGCGAGGTTCGCGACTGTCGAGTACCGGGCGCTGAGCGCCTGACCGCCCGGGGCTCGCACGGCCGGTAGGAAGGGCCCACGGTCTACGGATCGTGGGCCCTTCACTTTCTCGCGGCCAATGTTTCACGTGAAACGGTGCCCGGTTCCATGGCACTCTGGGCGGGTGGCGATCACCGATAACGGCAGCACCCACCAGTCCGCGCACCGCGCCACGCTCCTGGACCTGCTGAAGGGCCGCGACTTCCGGCGGCTGCTGACCGCCCGGGTGCTCTCCCAGCTCTCGGACGGCGTCTTCCAGGTCTCGCTCGCCGCGTACGTGGTGTTCTCCCCCGAGAAGCAGTCCTCCCCCGCCGACATCGCCTCGGTGCTGGCCGTGATGCTGCTGCCGTTCTCGGTGATCGGCCCGTTCGCCGGCGTGCTGCTGGACCGCTGGCGCCGCCGCCAGGTGCTCTACTTCGGCAACCTGGCCCGCTTCGTGCTGGGCCTGGGCACCGGCGCGCTGCTGCTGGCGCAGGCGCCGACCTGGCTGTTCTTCGCCTCGGCCCTGCTGGTCACCGCGCTCAACCGGTTCATCCTGGCCGGGCTGTCCGCCGCCCTGCCCCGGGTGGTGGAGCAGGACCAGCTGGTCACCGCCAACGCCCTCTCCCCCACCCTCGGGACGGTCGCCGCCGCCTCGGGCGGGGGCATCGGCTTCGCGCTGCACCAGCTGATGGCTCCCGGCCCGGCGGCCGACGCCGCCCTGGTCACGGTGGCCGCGCTGCTCTACCTGTCGGCCGCGCTGGCCGCCCGGCGGATGGACCGCGACCTGCTCGGCCCGGAGCAGCACGAGGACCGCCCGGGGATCGGCCAGGCGCTGGTCCGGGCCGCCGTCGAACTCGGCGCCGCGGTGCGCCACCTGGTGCGGGACTGCCGGCCCGCCGTGCACGCGCTGGCCGCCGTCACCGCCGCCCGGTTCTGCTACGGCGTGCTGATCGTGGTGGTGGTGATGCTCGCCCGGTACACCTTCAACGACCCGACCGACAGCGCGGCCGGGCTGGTCACCCTCGGCCAGGCGGTGGGCCTGTCCGCCGCCGGGTTCTTCGTCGCCGCGCTGGTCAGCCCCTGGTGCACCCGCCGGCTGGGCCTGGCCGGGTGGATGACGGCCTGTCTGGTCGCCCCGGTGGTCTTCGTCCCCGCCCTGGGCCTGAGCTTCACGCTGGTGCCCTGCCTGCTCGCCGCCCTGCTGCTCGGGGTGGTCACCCAGGGCACCAAGATCTGTGCCGACACGGTGGTGCAGGAGTCGGTCGAGGACGAGTACCGCGGCCGGGTCTTCGCCATCTACGACGTGCTGTTCAACGTCGCCTTCGTGGCCGCCGCCCTGGTCACGGCGCTGGTGCTGCCGCTGTCCGGCCGCTCGGTCGCGGTGGTTCTGGGGGTCGCCGGGGTATACGCACTGACGGCGGTCCTCTACCTGCGTGCCGCCCGCCGGAGCCCGCTCCCCCGGTGACCAGGCCTCCTGGGCCGCCTCCGGGGCTCGCGGCCGAAGGCGTCCGACGGACTCGCTAAGGTACTCGGACCTGTCGGATCGACAGAACTCTGTCTCGGGGGACGAACTGATGAGCACACCGCCGAATCCGTACGGCCAGGCCCCGGTAGGGCCGCCCGTCGCGCCGCCGTACGGGGCCCCCGTGCCCCCGCCGGCCGCGCCCTACGGACCGCCGCCGGCCTACGGGCAGCCCGCGCCGCCGGCCCCGCCCGGCTACGGCCCGCCGCCCGGGTACGGCCAGCAGCCCCCCTACGGACAGCAGCCGTACGGTCAGCAGCCGCCCGGCCAACAGCCGTACGGACAGCAGCCCTACGGACAGCAACCGTACGGACAGCCGGCCCCCGGGCCGTACGGGCAGCAGCCGCCCGCCGGCCCCTACGGCCCGCCCCAGCCCGCCCCGGCGGCGCCGCCCGCGCCGGCCGCCAAGCGCGGCATCCGCTCCAAGCTGCGGATCGTCGGAGTGGTCGGCGGCTGCCTGGCGCTGGCCGTGGGCTACTTCGTGGCCGGGCCGAGCGTCAGCAGCGCCAAGCCGGGCGACTGCGTGAAGGCGAGCGGATCCCGCGACGTCGAGATCGTCAAGTGCACTGACAGCAAGGCGAATTACCGCGTGCTCGCGAAGTTCGAGGGCACCACGGACATGACCCGCTGCAAGCAGACGCCGCAGACCACGAGCGTGGTCTCGGGCAAGAGCGGCCGCCGCTGGAACAAGAAGCGGTACGTGCTCTGCCTCGGCCCGCTGGCGCCCGCCACCACCGGCATCCCGCCGGTGAAGAAGTCCTGAACTCTTCCGCCTGACCTTCCCGGGGGACCTCCTTGTCCGCTCCGCCTCCGCCCCAGATGCCGTACGGCCCGCCACCGGGCGACGGCAACCCGTACGCCTCCGGCGGCTCCTACGGCGCACCGCCCCCACCGCCGCCGCCCGGCTACGGCCACCCGAGCACCCCGCCGCCGCCCGGGTACGGCTACCCGAGCACCCCGCCGGCACCCGGCTACGGCTACCCGAGCGCCCCGCCGCCCGAGCACCCGTACGGCGCCCAGCCCCCGGCGGGCGGCTACGGCTACGGGTACCCGCCGGCGCCGACGGACGGGACCACCTGCCGGTTCTGCGGCGGCTACCCGGCGGTGGACGCCACCGTCCGCGGCCACCAGGGCCTGATCATCGCCTACCGGATGCTGCGGATGACCGGCCCGTTCTGCCGCACCTGCGGAACGGCGACGGTGCGCGACATGTCGGCCCGGACGCTGGTCCAGGGCTGGTGGAGCCTGGTGTCCTGGCTGCTGACCCCGATCACGCTGCTGCTGAACCTCGGCCCGCACAACAAGTTCAAGCAGCTGCCGCCGCCCGTCCCGGGCAGCCACGGCCCCCAGCTGAACCCGGGCGTCCCGCTGACCAGCCGGCCGCACCTCGCGATGCTGCTGGTGCCGGTCTCGCTGGCGGTCACCGTGACCCTGGCCGCGACCGGGGTGCTCGGCCCGAAGAAGGACGACCCGGTCGCCGACCCGACGCCGAGCCCGACCCGGTACACCATCGCGCCGCTGCCCAGCCCCACCTTCACCCTGCCGCCCTACACCCCGCCGCCCGTTCCCACCCCGACCTTCACCCTGCCGTCCTACACCCCGCCGGCCGACCCGGCCGACGCCGCCAAGGCCGGGGACTGCCTGCGCAACGACGGGAGCGACACCGACCCGAAGATGGCGGTGGTGCCCTGCACGGACGCCAAGGCCCAGTACAAGGTGATCTACAAGTACACCGGCACGTCCGACAAGGAGTCCTGCAGCAAGCAGCCGAAGACGACCAGCACGTACTGGGTCAAGCACCCCCTGCTCCCGTCCCTGGACTACGTCCTGTGCCTGCGGGCGGTCGGCTGAGGCGCCGTACGGAGGAGAAAAAGGGGGGTGGCCCGGTCTCGGGCCACCCCCCTTCGCCTTGCTCAGCCCTGCTGCTCAGCCCTGCTGCTCGGCCCACCAGGCCCGCAGTGCCCCGACCGCCTCGTCGTGCTCCATCGGGCCGTGCTCCAGCCGGAGTTCGAGCATGTGCTTGTACGCCTTGCCGACCTGCGGGCCGGGCTTGAGGCCGAGCAGCTCCATGATCTGGTTGCCGTCCAGCGCCGGGCGGATGGAGTCCAGCTCCTCCTGCGCCTTCAGCTCACCGATCCTGGTCTCCAGACCGTCGTAGGTGCGGGAGAGCGCGGCCGCCTTCTTCTTGTTGCGGGTGGTGCAGTCCGAGCGGGTCAGCTTGTGCAGGCGCTCCAGCAGCGGCCCGGCGTCGGTGACGTAGCGGCGCACCGCCGAGTCGGTCCACTCGCCGCCGCCGTAGCCGTGGAAGCGCAGGTGCAGCTCGACCAGCTGCGAGACGTCCTCGGTGAGCTCCTTGGAGTACTTGAGCTCCCGCATCCGCTTGCGGGTCATCTTGGCGCCGACCACCTCGTGGTGGTGGAAGGAGACCCGGCCGTCCGACTCGAAGCGGCGGGTGCGCGGCTTGCCGATGTCGTGCAACAGCGCGGCGAGCCGCAGGGTGAGGTCCGGGCCGTCCTGCTCCAGGTCGATGGCCTGCTCCAGGACGGTCAGCGAGTGCTCGTAGACGTCCTTGTGCCGGTGGTGCTCGTCCCGCTCCAGCCGCAGCGCGGGCAGCTCGGGCAGCACGTACCCGGCCAGGCCGGTGTCGACCAGCAGCCGCAGGCCCTTCACCGGGTGCTTGGCCAGCAGCAGCTTGTTCAGCTCGGCCTGGATCCGCTCGGCGGAGACGATGGTGAGCCGCTCGGCCATCGCGGTCATCGCGGCGACCACCTCGGGCGCCGGGTCGAAGTCCAGCTGGGCGGCGAAGCGGGCGGCCCGCATCATCCGCAGCGGGTCGTCGGAGAAGGACTCCTCGGGGGTGGCGGGGGTGCGCAGCACCCGGGCCTCCAGGTCCTCCAGGCCCTGGTGCGGGTCGACGAAGCCGCGGCCGGGCAGGTCGACGGCCATCGCGTTGACCGTGAAGTCCCGGCGGACCAGGTCCTCCTCGATGGTGTCGCCGTAGCTGACCTCGGGCTTGCGCGAGGTGCGGTCGTACGCCTCGGAGCGGTAGGTGGTGATCTCGATCAGGAAGGAGCCCTCGGGGGTGTCCTTGCGGGCGCCGACCGTGCCGAAGGCGATGCCGACGTCCCAGACCGCGTCCGCCCAGCCCTTGACCAGCTTGAGCACCTGCTGCGGGCGGGCGTCGGTGGTGAAGTCCAGGTCGTTGCCGAGCCGGCCGAGCAGCGCGTCCCGGACGGACCCGCCGACCAGCGCCAGCCGGTGACCGGCCGCCTCGAACCGGCGGGCGATCTCGTCGGCGACCGGCGACACCCGCAGCAGCTCTTGGAGGCCGAGGGTCTGGGCCTCGCTCAGGCCTGGTACGACCTGGACGGCGGTGCTGGAACGGTCGGTGTGCGCGGTGGGCTCATTGGCAGTGGACACGGCTCACAAGGGTACGTGCCCCGACGGGTCAACCGCCCGCGCGTTCTGGGCGTCTCACCCCACAGCCCGCAACACTGCACCGCAGCCAGCATCGTTACCATGCCGGTGGACGAGTCTCGGACACCGGACAGGGGATGCGGTGTCGCGCGCGCCGCCGCCACCCGCGGGATCCCCGCGGCAGCGGTGCGGCGACGGAGGCGGGCGAAGAGTTCCACGAGTCAAGCGAAGAGCGTCGGGCGGACCGCCGGACGGACAGCATCAGCAGCGAACGATCGAGAACGGCGAGGGCGAAGCGAGTGAGTGAGCCGGCACGGCACTCGGGCCTGGGGGCGCACCGACAGCCTGGACGGGCCGAGCGCCCCGCCGAGGGGCGTCACCCGGCCCGCCGGGCGCGCCGTGCGGGTGCGCGCCTGGCCGCCGCCTGCGCGGCAGCCCTGACCTTCTTCACGGCCACTCCGGCCGGTGCGCTGCCCGCGGGCGGCAACGTCCGGCCGGCCGGGGACTCCTCCGCCACGGCCGAGTACCCGGTGGTGATGACCATCGACACGCTGAGCCCGCAGGTGGCCACCCCGGGCGGCATCGTGACGATCACCGGACGCGTCACCAACGCCGGCGCCTCGGCGGTCAAGGGCGCCCACGCGGCCGTCCGCAAGCCGAACTACGGCAAGCCGCTGGACCGGCGCAGCGACCTGGCCAACGTGGCCGCCCGCTCCACGCCGGACGGCAAGGACGGCGTGGAGCTGGACAGCCCGCAGTACGCCCTGCCGGAGCTGAACCCGGGGCAGAGCCAGCCGTACACCCTGAGCGTCGCCGTGAGCGATCTCGGACTCTCCGCGAGCGGCGCGTACGAGCTCGCGGTGGACGCCTGGGGCGGGACCGCCGACAACCCGCGCGACCGCGCCCTGGGCATCGCCCGGACCTTCCTGCCGTACAACCCGGGCGGCGCCGAGGCCCAGCCGACGAAGGTCGCCACGATCTGGCCGCTGGTGCACGCGCCGGTGCTGGCCGCCCAGACCACCACCGACAGCAACGACCAGCCCGTCTCGGTGCTGCGCGACGACAGCCTGGCCGCCGAGTTCGCCCCGGGCGGCCGGCTGTACGAGCTGGTCGACACCGGCGCCAAGCTGAACGGGCTGACCTGGGTGATCGACCCGGACCTGCTGGACGCCGCGCTCGCGATGACCAAGCCCTACCGGGTGCAGAAGCCGGGCACCGAGGAGTCGGGCAAGTCGGCCAAGGACGAGAACACCGTCCAGGTCCCCGCCTCGGCCGCGGCCGTCGCCTGGCTGGACAAGCTGCGGGCCGCCGTCGCCAAGCCGGGCTCCCAGGTGGTCTCGCTGCCGTACGCCGACCCGGACCTCGCCTCGATCGCCCACAACGGCTCCGACCTGACCGGGATGACCACCGCGCTGAACAAGGCGGCCACCGCCGGCCGGCTGACCGTCGAGGGACGGCTCGCGGTGGACACCCGCTCGGACGTCGCCTGGCCGTACCAGGGCTACCTCGACCAGCAGATCGCCTCCCTCGCCCAGCAGTCGGGCAGCGGGCTGGTGCTGGTCAACGGCGCGAGCATGCCGGAGGCGGACGCGCTCAACTACACCCCGACCGCGGTCCGCCCGATCGGCGGCGGGCAGAGCGCCGTGGTGGCGGACGAGACCGTCTCCGCGCTGTTCGACCGGGACCTCAGCAGCCCGCAGGT
The DNA here is from genome assembly GCF_042721415.1 of Kitasatospora sp. NPDC058444. Classification (NCBI taxonomy): domain Bacteria; kingdom Bacillati; phylum Actinomycetota; class Actinomycetes; order Kitasatosporales; family Streptomycetaceae; genus Kitasatospora; species Kitasatospora sp. NPDC058444. Next base: position 106,516 of record NZ_JBHXLL010000018.1, read on the forward strand.
GCAGACCGACACCACCCAGCGCTTCCTCGCCGAGACCTTCGCGATCACCCACGAGCAGCCGCAGAACCAGCGCGGACTGCTGGTCCTGCCCCCGCGCGAGCTGAGCGTGGGCGGAGCCAAGGCCCTGGCCAGTGCCCTGCAGACGGCGGACGGCAAGTGGATCTCCTCGGTCAAGCTGGACGCGGTGGCCCAGGCCCCGGCCGACCCGAAGGCCAACACCGCCGTCCCCGCGCCCACCGACTACCCCACCCAGGCCCGCGCCTCGGAGCTGCCGGCGGCCGACCTGAGCCGTACCGACGACATCCAGCACGACCTGGACACCCTGATGCGGGTGCTCACCCTGCCGCAGCGGGTGCGCGGCCCGTTCAGCGCCGCGATGGTCCGCTCGCTGTCCACCGAGTGGCGCGGCCAGCCGCCGGCCGGGAGCACCTACCGCACCGGCGTCACGAAGTACCTGAAGGAGCTGACCGGCGCCGTCCAGGTGCCGAAGAAGAACGTCGTCACCCTGGCCGGCGACACCGGCCTGCTCCAGGTCAGCGTCCGCAACGACCTGACCCAGACGGTCACCAACCTGAAGCTGGTGCTCACCTCGGCCCAGCCGAACAGGCTGCGGGTGAGCAAGGAGGAGGAGCTGGTCCTCCCGCCCTCGCAGAGCGTGACCCTGCGGTTCAACGCCGAGGCGCACAACAACGGGTCGGTCGCGATGACCGCCCAGCTGTGGACCACCGGCCCCGACTCCCGGCCGTACGGCGAGCCGCAGCAGTTCAGGGTCGAGGTCACCTCGGTGACCAACGGGGTGCTGTACATCTTCGCGGGCGCCGGCGTCCTGCTGCTGCTGGCGGCGCTGCGCTTCGTGCGCCAGCGCAAGCGGCGCGGCGGGCAGCCGCACGAGGACGGCGACCAGCCGGTCGGGGACGCCCCGGCGGCGGGCGGCACCGGCGGTGCGCAGGACCCGGCCGAGGACACCGCGCAGGACACCGCGCAGGACCCGGCCGAGGACGCCGCCCCGGCCCCGGCCGCGGATCCCGACGGGGCCCCGGCACCGGACGGGGCGGGCGGGACGGACGGCACCCCGGGTGACGGTCCCGCGCAGACACCGCGCGGCAGCAGCCCGGATGGCCGGGATCGGGCCGCCAGTGATGAGAAGGTTGGTCCTTGATACCGCCGATCCCCCGCACCGCCGGGCCGGCCTCCCCCCACGACAGCGAAGAGGTGACATGACCGGGCGCAGCGAGGAGCGGCCGCCGGGCCGCGGTGAGAGCCGGCCGGGCGCCGAGTCGCCGTCCGGCGACTGGTACGTGGCCGACACCTACGCCCAGGACCCGTACGCGGCGGACGCGTACGGGCACCCGCAGGACGGCCAGGACCCGTACGGTCTGCGGGCCGGTCGGCCCGCCGCCGCCCAGCCGCCGGCCGCCGCGTACGACGTGCCGCCGCAGCTGCCGCCGCAGGTCGGCGGCTACCCGACGCCGGTGCCGCCGACCCCGTACCAGGCCACCGAGCAGTTCTCGGCCCCGGTGCCGCCGGTGCAGCCCGGCTGGGACGCCCCGTCGCAGGCCGCCTGGCCGCAGGAGCCCGCCCCGGCGCAGGCCGCGGGCGGTCACTGGGGCGGCGTCGAGCAGCCCCGGCAGCAGTGGGAGCCGGGCCCGGCGCACTCCGCCTGGGACACCGAGACCACCGAGTACGTCGGGGTGGACGCCCTGTTCGGCGGCCGCCCGGCGCAGGCCGCGGCCCAGCCGCCGGTCCCGCAGCCCTCCCCGGCCCCGCAGCCGGTCCAGCCGACCGCCCCGCCGGCCGGCCCCGCGCCGTACCCGCCGATGGGCGGCTACCCGGGGCAGCCGCAGCACGGCGGCGCTCCGGGCGGTCAGCACCACTTCGTGCCGCCGATCGAGTTCGACCCGCCGCTCTCCGAGGAGGAGGCCACCATGCAGGTGGCCGCCGTCGCGGTGCCCCCGGCGGTCGAACCGCTGGCCGACGTCCGCGCCGAGGAGCAGGCGGCCCAGCAGACCGCCCGGCAGGCGCCCGCCGCCGCGCCCGACAAGGCGCCCGGTGGCGGCAAGGTCGCCGGCCTGCTGAACTCCAGCGCGATCATGGCGGCCGGCACGCTGGTCTCCCGCGGCACCGGCTTCGTCCGGACCATGGTGATCACCGCGGCCATCGGCGTCGGCGTGATGGGTGACTCGTACAACGCGGCGAACACCCTGCCGACCCTGCTGTACATCCTGATCGGCGGCGGCGCGCTGAACGCGGTCTTCGTGCCGCAGCTGGTGCGCAGCATGAAGAACGACGAGGACGGCGGCACCGCGTACGCCAGCCGGCTGCTCACCCTGGTGATGGTCGGGCTCGGCGGCGTGGTCTTCCTGGCCGTGCTCGGGGCGCCCGTGCTGGTGCAGCTGATCGCCCACCCGATGATGGCCACCCCGGAGCTCGCCGACACCACGGTGGCGATGGCCCGCTACTGCCTGCCGACCATCTTCTTCATGGGCATCCACGTGGTGATGGGGCAGATCCTCAACGCCCGCGGCCGCTTCGGCGCGATGATGTGGACCCCGGTCCTGAACAACATCGTGGTGATCTTCACCTTCTCCGCCTACATCTGGGTCTACGGCGGATTCGGCACCACCCACGTCACCCCGGAGGGCATCTCCCCGGAGGGCGTGCGGCTGCTGGGCCTCGGCACCCTGATCGGTCTGGGCGTCCAGTCGCTGGCGATGATCCCGTACCTGCGGGCCGCCGAGTTCCGCTTCCGGCCCCGCTTCGACTGGCGCGGCCACGGCCTGGGCAAGGCCGCCCGGCTGGCCAAGTGGACGTTCTTCTTCGTGCTCGCCAACCAGGCCGGCTACCTGGTGATCACCCAGCTGTCCACCAAGGCGGGCGCCGCCGCGGCGGCGGCCGGCCACAACGGCGTCGGCCTGGCCGCGTTCTCCAACGCGCTGCTGATCTGGCAGCTCCCGCAGGCCGTGATCACCGTGTCGATCATGAGCGCGGTGCTTCCCCGGCTCTCCCGGGCGGCGGCCGACGAGGACGCCGGCGCCGTGCGCGACGACATCTCCTACGGTCTGCGGACCACCGCGGTGGCGGTCGTCCCGGCGGCCTTCCTGTTCCTGTCGCTCGGCCCGGTGATCGGCCGGTCGATCTACGCGGTCGGCGGCAACGACACCGTCCTGAACGACGCCACCAACGTCGGTCTGATGCTCTCCGCCTTCGCCCTGGGCCTGATCCCGTACTCCGCCCAGTACGTGATGCTGCGCGGCTTCTACGCCTACGAGGACACCCGCACCCCGTTCTCCAACACCGTCTGGGTGGCGGCCTGCCAGGCCGGCTTCGCCCTGCTGTGCTGGCTGGTGCTGCCCGCCGAGTGGACGGTGGTCGGCCTCGCCTTCGGCTACGGCCTCGCCTACGCCGTCGGGGTGATGGTCGCGCTGCCGAAGTTGAAGAAGCGGATCGGCGGACTGGACACCAAGCGGATCGGCCGGACGTACAGCCGACTGGCCGCCGCCGGCGTCCCGGCCGCCCTGGTCGGCCTCGGCGCGAGCCTGGGGGTGCAGCAGGTGCTCGGCGGCTGGCCGGGCAGCGTGGCGTCCCTGGTCGTGGCCGGCGGCCTCCAGCTGGCGGTCTTCGTGCTCATCGCGAAGCGCCTGCGGATCGAGGAGCTGAACGCCATGCTGGGCATGGTCCGCGGCCGGCTGGGCCGCTGACCGTCCGACCACGGTCCCAGAACGGTCTGATCACCGTCCGATCACCGGCCGGACGAGCGGGCGCCCTGACCGGGCGTCAACCGGAGCGAGAGGCTCCTCCGCTCGTCCGGCCGAGTGCTTGGGCACCGGTTGGTTCGGGTCCGCCCGACCGCCGGATGGCGACCAGGTGTCGGATCTGCACCACATCTCTCCACCCCCGTGCAACCGAGCGGACGTCTCAGCGGTCGTACCCGGTGGAGAAGAGTGGGCACAATTGTCCTGGAGCACAGGGCCGCCGACCCTCGGGCTCCAGCGACTCTCTCAGGCCGGGGCGACACAAGGGGAGGCAGGACCACGGTGGCTGATGGCACCAAGGCGGTCGTCGACACGTCAGCAGCTGACGCGGCGACGGACGAGGCCGCGCTGGCCGCGGCGATCGACGGGCTCGCGGGCTCGGAGGACGCCGGCGAGAGCACCTCCGCGGACACCCGCGAGGGCGCCACCACCGCTGCCGCCGCCCCCGGGCGCACCGACGCGGACGAGGACAGGGACGAGAACAAGGACGCGGACACGGACACGGACCCGGACGACGCACCGGCCGCCGAGTCGGGCTCCGCCGTCAGCGAGGAGACCTCGGAGATCACCGCCCCGCTCTCCGTGCAGGAGCTCCGCGCCGAACTGGCCGCCGGCTCCCCCCGGAAGAAGCCCGCCGACGAACCCGCCCGGCCCGCGCGCCGCCCCACCGACCCGCAGCCCACCGTCGACCCGCGCGACACCGCCACCCTCCCGCGCACCCTGCCCGCCCCGCAGCGCCGCAGCGGCGACATGATCGGCCACCGGTACCGGCTGGAGGAGTGCATCTCCCAGACCGAGACCTTCAGCAGCTGGCGCGCCGTCGACGAGAAGCTGCGCCGGGCCGTCGGCGTCCACCTGATGGCCTCCGGCCACCAGCGGGCCCGCAAGGTGGTGGCGGCCGCCAAGTCCGCCGCCCTGCTCGGCGACCCGCGCTTCGTCCAGGTGCTGGACGCCGTCCACGAGGGCGAGCTGGTCTACGTCGTCCGGGAGTGGCTGCCGCACTCCTCCGACCTGGCCAAGCTGCTCGCGAACGGCCCGATGGAGCCGCACGAGGCGTACCAGATGGTCCGCCAGGTCGCCGACGCCGTCGCGGCCGCCCACCGGCGCGGCCAGGCCCACCTGCGGCTCACCCCGCGCTGCGTGCTGCGCACCGACAGCGGCCAGTACCGGATCAACGGCATCGCGGTGGACGCCGCCCTGCGCGGGCTGCCCGCCGAGGGCGCCGAGGACGCCCAGCGGGCGGACACCCGCGCGATCGGCGCACTGCTGTTCGCCGCGCTCACCCACCGCTGGCCGTACCCGGAGGACCGCTACGACCTCCAGGGCCTGCCCAAGGGCCTCCAGAACGCCGCACCGGACCAGGTCCGCGCCGGGGTCCACAAGGGCCTGTCCGAGCTCGCCGCGCGGGCCCTGTTCGACCAGCCGCCGCACCACGCCCAGCCGATCACCACCCCGGAGGAGCTGGTCCGGGCGATCGCGCAGATGCCCCGGATCCGCCAGCCCGAGCCGGAGCTGCCCGCCTTCCCGGCCCCGCCCCGGCACAACACCCACGCGCTGCCCACCGCGCCCAACCCGACCCGGGTCGCCGACACCACCGTCGCCCCGCTGCCGGCCTCCTCCCGCCCGACGTCCTCCCGGCGCGCCAGGCGGCGGCTGCGCCGGGTGGTCAAGGCCACGGCCTGGACGGTCGCGCTGGGGGCGATCGGCGTCGCCTCCTGGCAGTTCGTCGACAGCCTGCGCCACACCGGGTCGGCCACCGCCTCCCCGGTCCCCTCGGCCAGCAGCACCGCGCCGAGCCCGCAGGCCAGCACCCACAACCCGGTGCAGCTCACCGTCAAGGAAGCGCTGTCGTACAACCCGCTGGGCGAGGGCCTCGAAGGCAAGGACAGCCTGGCCAACGCCATCGACGGCAAGACCGAGACCCAGTGGACCACCCAGTGGTACGAGGACCAGTTCTCCCCCAGCCTCTACAAGGCGGGCACCGGTCTGCTCCTCGACCTCGGCTCGCCGCAGCCCGTCAGCTCGGTGAACGTCCAGTTCGCCGGGGGCGGCCACGCGGCGGAGCTCCGGGTGCCGAACGCCTCGGCCGCGGCCAATCCGACCCACGCCCCCCTCACCGACTACACCGTGGTCGGCAAGAAGAGCGGCAACGCGGCGGACTTCACCCTGGACAACCCGGTCACCACCCGCTACGTCTTGATCTGGCTGACCGGTCTGACGAAGGATCCCGACGGCAAGTACCGCGGCCACGTCGCCGAGGTGAAGGTCTCCGGCTGATCCGACGGCCGCGGTGGCGCGGGACGGACCGGCGGCCGGGAGGGAGGGGTGACAGTGACGGACGGCGCGGACCGGACGGACGACGACGCGGCGCTGCTCGCCCGGCACGTCGCCGGCGACCCGGCGGCCTTCGGCCTGCTGGTGGACCGCCACCGCGACCGGCTCTGGGCGGTCGCCCTGCGCACCCTGGGCGACCGCGAGGAGGCCGCCGACGCCCTCCAGGACGCCCTGGTCTCCGCCTTCCGCGCCGCCGCCGGCTTCCAGGGCCGCTCGGCGGTCACCACCTGGCTGCACCGGATCGTGGTCAACGCCTGCCTGGACCGCGCCCGGCGCGGCGCCACCCGCCGCACCACCCCGCTCGACGACGACCCCCAGCGGCTGGACACCCTGGTCGGCGCCGCCGAGCCGGCCGACTTCCCGGTGGTCCGGGCCGAGCTGCACCGCGAGCTGACCGCGGCGCTCGCCGAGCTGCCCGCCGAGCAGCGGGCCGCGCTGGTGCTGGTCGACATGCAGGGCTACCCGGTGGCCGAGGCGGCCGAACTGCTGGGCGTTCCGGTGGGCACGGTGAAGAGCCGCTGCGCGCGCGGCCGGGCCCGGCTCCTCCCCCTGGTCCGGCACCTGCGCGAGCCGGATGTTTCACGTGAAACACCGCCCGCCCGCGGCTCGGCCCCGCCGCGCCGCGGCACCCCGGGGAACCCGAAGCTCCCCGGCACCGTCACAGGGACGGGCCCGAGCACCGGCCGGACGGTTCTGGAAGGAGACGCGAGCACCCGATGAACGCCCACCCCTCCTTCCCCGACCCCGCCGACGACCACCCCCCGGTCGAGCGGCTGGCCGACCTCGCCGAGGGCCTGATCGACTCCCCGGACACCGTCGGGGCGCTGCGCCGGCACCTGGACGGCTGCCCGGAGTGCCGGGAGACCGTCGACGCCCTCGCCGAGGTCCAGGCGCTGCTCGGCGACGTCGAAACCCCGCCGATGCCGGCCGACGTCGCCGCCCGGCTGGACGCGGCGCTGGCCGCGGCCGCCGCCGAAGCGGCCGAAGCGGCCGAAGCCGCCGGGAGCGACCGCGAGGCCTTCGAGCGGCCCCAGGAGGACGACGCAGCGGACCGCCGGGCCCAGACCCCGGCCCGGTCCGCGCGTGCCGCTACAGCACCCGCCACGCCCTCCTCCGCCGCTCCCTCCCGGCCCGCGGGCGCCGTCGGCGACCGACCCGCCGGCCGGTCCGGCACGGCCACCGGGCCCGGCCGCGCCCGACCCCGCCGGCGCCGGTTCGCCCTGCTGCTCGGCACGGCCGCCGCCCTGGCCGCCCTCGGGCTCGGCGGGGCGCTGCTGCTGCACCCCGACGACGGGTCGGGCTCCGTGGCGGCCACCGCGGGCATCGCCCCGAGCGCCACCGCCGACGGCCACGGTGCCCGTGCCCCGCACACGGCGGGCGCCGGCACCGACTACCGCGAGGACGAACTCGCCGCCCAGGTCCAGCAGCTGCTGGCCCGCTCGGAGAACGTCCCGGGGCTGCGCCCCACCGAGCCCGCCAAGTCCGAGGGCGCCCCGCCCGCCGACGGCGCCCGCCCGGAGCCCGACTCGCCCTCCCCCACCGGCTCGGGCTGCCCGGCTCCCGCCTCAGGCACCCCGCTGGCCACCGACCGGGGCAGCTACCGCGGCGCCCCGGTCGACGTCCTGGTCTACCCGCTCCCCGGCCGCCCCGGTCTCGTCGACGTCTACCTGCGCTCCCCCGACTGCGGCCCGGTCGTCCTGCACCAGGCCGTTCCCAGCCGCTGACCGGCGGTTCCCATGCGATCCACGCCGACGGCGGCACGCCGCTTCCGTACTCCGGGCGCCTGGTACTGATCCGCCTGGGAATGCGAGACACTGGTCAGTCGTTGTCCCGGGCGGCGGAGCAGGACCGCCCTCCCCGCAGCAAACGCGGGTCGCGATGCGAACCAGGAGAAGCAGTGAGCGACGTCCGTAACGTGATCATCATCGGTTCCGGCCCGGCCGGGTACACGGCTGCGCTCTACACGGCCCGTGCCTCCCTCAAGCCGCTGGTCTTCGAGGGGGCCGTCACCGCCGGTGGTGCGCTCATGAACACCACCGAGGTCGAGAACTTCCCGGGCTTCCGGGACGGCGTCATGGGCCCCGAGCTGATGGACAACATGCGCGCCCAGGCCGAGAAGTTCGGTGCCGAGCTGGTCCCCGACGACATCGTCGCGGTCGACCTCACCGGTGACGTCAAGACCGTCACCGACTCCGAGGGCAACGTGCACAAGGCGCGCGCCGTGATCGTCACCACCGGCTCCCAGCACCGCAAGCTCGACCTGCCGAACGAGGACAAGCTCTCCGGCCGTGGCGTCTCCTGGTGCGCCACCTGCGACGGCTTCTTCTTCCGCGACCAGGACATCGCGGTGGTCGGCGGCGGTGACACCGCCCTGGAGGAGGCGACCTTCCTCTCCCGCTTCGCCAAGAGCGTCACGATCATCCACCGCCGGGACACCCTGCGCGCCTCCAAGGCGATGCAGGAGCGCGCCTTCGCCGACCCGAAGATCCGCTTCGAGTGGGACAGCGCGGTCGAGGCCATCCACGGCGACCCGAAGCTGAGCGGCGTCACCCTGCGCGACACCACCACCGGCGAGACCCGCGAGCTGGCCGTCACCGGCCTGTTCATCGCGATCGGCCACGACCCCCGCACCGAGCTCTTCAAGGGCCAGCTGGACCTGGACGCCGAGGGCTACCTCAAGGTCGACGCCCCCTCGACCCGGACCAACATCCCCGGTGTGTTCGGCGCCGGCGACGTCGTGGACCACACCTACCGCCAGGCCATCACCGCCGCGGGCACCGGCTGCTCCTCCGCCCTGGACGCCGAGCGCTACCTGGCCGCGCTGGACGACCTGGAGGCCAAGGCCGCCGCCGTCGCGGTCTGAGCCCCTCTCCGCCCCGCGGGGGTGTTCCACGTGACACACCCCCGCCCCGGCCGGGCAGAAACAGAACGGGCCCACCCGTTGTTCTCCTGGCAGCAGCCCCCTCCGTCCGAACCCGAGGAGTTCCCGTGGCCGGCGCCACCACCACCGTCACCGACGCGACGTTCGAGCAGGACGTCCTGAAGAGCGAGAAGCCCGTACTGGTCGACTTCTGGGCCACCTGGTGCGGCCCGTGCCGCCAGGTCGCCCCGGTCCTGGACGACATCGCGTCCGAGCACGGCGACAAGCTGACCATCGCCAAGCTGGACGTCGACGCCAACCAGGCGACGGCCGCCAAGTACGGCGTCATCTCGATCCCGACCCTGATCGTCTACAAGGACGGCGAGCCGGTGAAGTCCATCACCGGTGCCCGTCCGAAGGCCGCGCTGCTGCGCGAGCTGGCCGAGTTCATCTAGGCCTTCCGGTCGTCGACCGCACGGTGGCGGGGCTCCCCTCGGGGGGAGCCCCGCCACCGTCGTTTCCGGGCTCCCCGGGAAGCCCGCCCGGGGTGCCCGCCCGGGACGCCTTCCCGGGAACGCCATCAGGGGCCGCCCGCTAGAACGGCCGCAGCGCGGGCTCCTTGCGCCCGCCGCCCAGCAGCCGCTCCAGCGCCCCCTCCACGTCGCCCCGCCAGGAGAGCGTCGTCCGCGCCTCCAGCCGCAGCCGCGGGTAGCGCGGGTGCGGGCGGACGGTCTTGAAGCCGACCGCGAGCAGGTGGTCGGCCGGCAGCACGCAACTGGTCGGCACCCGCCCGGACGAGCCGAAGGCCTCGATCGCCCGCACTCCCCGCCCGATCAGGTCCTTGGCCGCGGTCTGCACCAGCACCCGGCCGAGCCCCTGACGCTGGTAGCCCGGCAGCACCCGACTGACCATCAGCTGAACGGCGTCCGGCGAGACCGGACTGGTCGGGAAGGACTGCGAGCGGGGGACGTAGGCGGGGGGTGCGTAGAGCACGAACCCGGCGGGCCGGTCGTCCACGTAGACGATCCGGCCGCAGGAGCCCCACTCCAGCAGCACCGTGGAGATCCACCCCTCCTTCTCCAGTTCCGGCTTGCCCGACTCCACCGCCTCCTTCGCCCTGACCGGGTCCAGCTCCCAGAACACACAGGAGCGACAGCCGGTCGGCAGGTCCCCGAGGTTGTCCAACGTCAGCGGAGCGATCCGCCGTCCCATGGCCGCACCTCCTCCTCCCTCTCACGGTCGAGCATTCCCCCGCGAACGCCGATGGGTGCATGTTTCACGTGAAACAGCGCTCACGTGGAACACGCACCCATCGGGTCGTTGCCCTCGGCCGGCCGGTCCGGCTCAGCCCTGCGACAGCCGCAGACCGTCCTCACCCGGGGCCATGCTGTCCAGGATCCGGTTCAGGTCCTCCACCGAGCCGAACTCCAGCACCACCTTGCCCTTGCCCAGCTTGCCGCCGCGCTGCGACACCTCGACCTTGACCCGGGTGTCGAACCGGTCGGACAGCCGGCTCGCCAGGTCGTTGAAGGCCGGGGAGTTCAGCTTGCCCGCCTTCGGCGCCTGGCGCCTGGGCTTCTCCGGCTCCTCCGAGCGCATCAGCACGACGATCTCCTCGACGTTGCGCACCGTGAGGCCCTCGGCGATGACCCGAGCGGCCAGCCGCTCCTGCTGCTCGGGGTCCGACAGACCGAGCAGCGCCCGGGCGTGCCCGGCCGTCAGCGTCCCCGCCATCAGCCGGGTCTGGACCGAGGCCGGGAGCTTCATCAGCCGCAGGGTGTTGGAGACGTGGGTGCGGGAGCGGCCGATCCGGTCGGCCAGCTGCTCATGGGTGCAGGAGAAGTCCCGCAGCAGCTGGTCGTAGGCGGCCGCCTCCTCCACCGGGTTCAGCTCGGCGCGGTGCAGGTTCTCCAGGAGGGCGTCCAGCAGCAGCTTGTCGTCCTCGGTGGCCCGGACGATCGCCGGGATCCGCTCCAGCCCGGCCTCCCGGGAGGCGCGCCAGCGGCGCTCGCCCATGATCAGCTCGAAGCCGTCGGCACCGGCCTGGCGCACCACGATCGGCTGGAGCAGCCCGACCTCCTTGATGGAGGTGACCAGCTCGGCCAGCTTGTCCTCGTCGAAGACGTCGCGCGGCTGGCGCGGGTTGGGGGTGATCGCGTCCAGCGGCAGCTCGGCGAAGTAGGCACCGGCCGGCTGCGCCTGCTCGGCCCGCTTCTCCGCGGCCGCCCGGGCCGCCACCGTGCCGCGTCCGCTCGGCAGCGGCGTCACCGGGGCCGGCCCGGGCGTGGCTGCCGCAGGCTTCGCCTCCGCCCCGCCGTCCACCGGCGCGGCGGGGCGGATCAACGCCTCCAGCCCTCGACCCAGACCAACCCTGCGAGCACTCACTGATGACCCTCCGTCGTGCCGTACTGTGCCACCGGGGCGCCGTGCCCCTGCTGGCCGTCCCGCTGCTGACCCACCAGCGAGCCGCCCTGGCCCACCACCGCACGCAGCGCGAGCTCGCGGGCGGCCTCCAGGTAGGAGAGCGCCCCGGTCGAGCCCGGGTCGTAGGTGAGCACCGTCTGCCCGTAGCTGGGCGCCTCCGAGATGCGCACCGAGCGCGGGATCGCCGTGCTCAGCACCTCTTGGTGGAAGTGGGTCCGGACCTCCTCGGCGACCTGGGCGGCCAGCCTGGTCCGGGCGTCGTACATGGTGAGGAGGATGGTCGACACGTGCAGTGCGGGGTTGAGGTGCGCGCGCACCAGCTCGACGTTGCGCAGCAGCTGGCCGAGGCCCTCCAACGCGTAGTACTCGCACTGGATCGGGATCATCACCTCCTGGCCGGCGACCAGGGCGTTGACCGTCAGCAGACCCAGCGAGGGCGGACAGTCGATCAGGATGTAGTCGAGCGGCTGCTCGTAGGCGGCGATGGCCCGCTGGAGCCGGCTCTCCCGGGCCACCAGGGAGACCAGCTCGATCTCGGCGCCGGCCAGGTCGATGGTGGCGGGGACGCAGAACAGCCCCTCGACGTCACGCACCGGCTGCACCACGTCGGCCAGCGGCTTGCCCTCCACCAGGACGTCGTAGATGGACGGCACCTCGGCGTGGTGGTCGATGCCGAGCGCCGTGGAGGCGTTGCCCTGCGGGTCGAGGTCGACGACCAGCACGCGCAGGCCGTGCATGGCGAGCGAGGCGGCCATGTTCACGGTGGTGGTGGTCTTGCCCACCCCACCCTTCTGGTTGGCGACCACGATCACCCGGGTGGCGGCGGGCCGGGGCAGTCCCTCGCCCGCTCGGCCGATCGCCTGAACCGCAGCCTGGGCAGCCCGTGCGATGGGCGTGTCATCGATCTGGTCGACGGTCTCCGAGTCCTGCATGGGGGTCAGTGTTTCACGTGAAACCGGAGCGGCAACAGTCGCCGCCCGGTCACGGCGGAGGATGCCCGAGAGCAAGGAGCGACGTTTCACGTGAAACACCATGCCCGCTATGCCGGAAATCTGACGTTGCGACACTCCGGTGTCCCACCGTCGACCGGTCCGTCACCTGAACGACCACGGGCGGACGCTCCTCCCTCGCAGGAGGCCCGTCCGCCCGTGGTCGGTACGTGTCCGGCGTCACGCCGGATCAGCGGCCGCGGCGCCGCCCGCCCCGGCCGCGCTCGCCGTTCCGGACGCTCGCGGTGCGACCCGCCCGGGCCGCCTTGGCGCGCCGGGTGGCCGCCTTCACCCCGCCGGGGCTCTCCCCCGCCTTCACCTGGACCACCCGGGTCGAGGTCTCCAGGGTGCCCTCGCCGACCGCGATGACGCTCCACTCGACCGCGCCCAGCTTCGCCAGACCGGCCCGCGAGTCGGCCAGCTCCTGCTCCGCGCTGTCGCCCTTGAGCGCCAGCATCTGCCCGTGCGGGCGCAGCAGCGGCATGCCCCAGCCGGCCAGCCGGTCCAGCGGTGCCACCGCCCGGGCGGTCACCACGTCCACCGCGAGCTTGCCGACCATCTCCTCCGCGCGGCCGCGCAGCACCGTGACGTTGTCCAGGCCCAGCTCCCGGACGACCTCCTCCAGGAAGGTGGTGCGGCGCAGCAGCGGCTCCAGCAGCGTCACCGAGACGTCCGGACGGGCCAGCGCCACCGGGATGCCCGGCAGACCGGCCCCGGAGCCGACGTCGCACAGGGTGGTGCCGGCGGGCAGCAGCTCGGCCAGCACCGCGCAGTTCAGGACGTGGCGGTCCCAGAGCCGGGGCACCTCGCGGGGCCCGATCAGCCCGCGCTGCACGCCCGCGGTGGCCAGCAGCTCCGTGTAGCGGACCGCGGCGTCATAGCGTTCCCCGAAGACCTCCCTGGCCACGGCCGGCGCCTCGGACAGCTGCTCCAGCTCGGTGGCCCGCCCCTCAGCGGCCGGGTCCACGTCCGCCCCCGGCCGGCCGGCAGCCGCGTTCTCCGTGTCCATCTCGACCTCTCCGATCCCCGGATCCACCGACCCGCTCAACGCACTGTTTCACGTGAAACATCCCAGAAGGGACGACGACCCCGCCCGCACGAGGCGGACGGGGTCACGTCCGGTGAAGCTTCTCCGGCCGCTGTGGCGGCCGGTCGTCGACCTGTCGGCCTCAGACCGGCAGCACGACCACGCACCGCTGGGGCTCTTCGCCCTCGGACTCGCTGCGCAGGCCGGCCGCGGCGACCGCGTCGTGGACGACCTTGCGCTCGAAGGGAGTCATCGGCCGCAGCTTGACCTGCTCGCCGCTACTCTTGGCCTGCTCGGCGGCCTTGGCACCGAGCACCGCCAGCTCCTCGCGCTTGCGGGCCCGGAAGCCGGCAATGTCCAGCATGAGGCGGCTGCGCTCGCCGGTCTCCCGGTGGACAGCCAACCGGGTCAGCTCCTGGAGGGCCTCCAGCACCTCGCCGTCCTGGCCGACCAGGCGCTGCAGCGCGCGGTCGTTGCCGTCGCTGACGATGGAGACCAGGGCACGGTCGCCCTCGACGTCCATGTCGATGTCACCGTCGAGGTCGGCGATGTCGAGCAGACCCTCCAGGTAGTCCGCCGCGATGTCGCCCTCCTGCTCCAGGCGGGAGACGAGGCTCTCGTCGGAACTGGCGGCGGCCTCGGCCTCGACGGCGGAGGTGGTGCCTTCCGTCACTGATGGACTCCTTCGGAGATGGGCCCGTCTGCCGGGCCGGGAACGAAGCTCTTCGCGGCTGTCACAACAGGCTGGGGGCCGGTCAGGACTTCTTCTTCGGCCGCTGGCCGCCACCGCGCTTCGGCTGCTGCCTGGTGCCCTGCTTGGTACCGGCCGGCTTGGCCGCGCTCTGCTTGGCGGCCGCCGGCTTCTCAGCGGATTCGGCCGGGGAGGCGTCGGCCGGAGCGGCGTCGGCGGGCTCCTCGGCCGGGGTCTCCTTGCTCAGCTCCGCGCTCGGCTGTCCGGCACCGCCGTGCTGGCGCTGGGCCTTGCTCTGCCGACGGGGCTGCTGGCGGCGTGCCTGCGCCGACTCCTCCACCACCGCGGCGGCGGCGCTGGCCGCCTCGCTGACGGCCGCCTTGGACGGGGGCAGCATGCCCCAGAGCGCGCCCTTGATCTCCGTACCGTCCGGACGCAGCCGACCGGCCTTCTTCAGGCGCTCCTGGCGCTCCTGGAAGGCCTTGCTGCCCGGGGTCGGGTTGTTGTGGATGACGATCAGCTGCTGGCCCATCGACCAGACGTTGGTGGTCAGCCAGTAGACCAGGACACCGACCGGGAAGTTGATGCCCATCACGGCGAACATGATCGGGAAGACGTACATCAGCATCTTCTGCTGCTGCATGAACGGCGTCTTCACCGTGAGGTCGACGTTCTTGGTCATCAGCTGGCGCTGGGTGATGAACTGCGACAGCGACATCAGGATGATCATCACGGCGGTGACGATCTTGACGCTGGTCTCGGTGCTGCCGACGAAGGTCGCGGAGAGCGGAGCGCCGAAGATGTGCGCCTTGCCGGCGCTCACCAGCAGGTCACCGTGGATGACGCCGATGTCCTGGCCCTTGGCGACCTTGGCGAGCACACCGTAGAGAGCGGTGAAGAACGGCGCCTGAACGATGATGGGAAGGCAGCTGGAGAACGGGTTGGTACCCGCCTCCTTGTACAGCTTCATCATCTCTTCGGACTGGCGCTGCCGGTCGTTCTTGTAGCGCTCCTGGATGGCCTTCATCTTCGGCTGGATCGCCTGCATGGCCCGGGTCGCCTTGATCTGCTTCACGAAGAGCGGGATCAGGCAGATCCGGATGACGACCACCATCGAGGCGATGGCGAGACCCCAGGCCCAGCCACCGTCCGGGTCGAAGACGTGGCTGTACAGCGAGTGGAACTGGACGATGATCCAGGACACCGCTGTGTACAGGGGATTCAGGAAGGAGAAGGTCACCGGTCAGGCTCCTTGGACAGGTGGATTGGCCCCACGGGACCAATGGTCGCCGGGCCCTCGGGGTCCGGACCGGCGGGGGTGGCGGTCACCGGGTCTCCGGTGGCGGACCGGCTCTTCAGCCAGTCTCGCAACCGCCGGTGCCACACCGGATGCTTGCGCGGCGGGACGTGATCGACCCCGCCGGGCGTCCACGGATTGCAGCGCAGGATGCGCCAGGCGGTCAGCCCGCCGCCCTTGACCGCTCCGTGCACCTTCACGGCCTCGTAGCCGTAGTGCGAGCAGGAGGGGTAATAGCGGCAGACCGGACCGAGCAGTGGGCTGATGGTCCACTGGTAGACCCTGATCAGACCCATCAGCAGGTACTTCATCGCCCTGCTCCCGTCGGCGCCGTGGCGGCGGGCTCCGTCCTCAGCAACCGCTTGAGTGCCGCGTCCAGGTCACGTTCGAGGTCCTGGTACGAGGCGGTCGCGGCCTGGGGCAGCGCACGCACCACTATCAGGCTACCGGCGGGCAGCCTGGACAGACGATCACGAACGAGGTGGCGCAACCGGCGCTTGACCAGGTTGCGGACGACCGCCGGGCCGACGGCCTTGCTCACGACGAAACCCGCACGCGCCGAAGGAGTCCCCTCGGCGACGTGCGGGCGGGAGTCGCTGGTCCGGTCGGTCTGCCCCTGCGGGTCACCCTCTCTGCTGAGATGGACGACCAGAAGGGGCCGGCCGGCCCGGCGACCGCGTTTCACCGCGGTCGCGAAGTCCTGGCGCCGCCGCAGCCGATTCTCGGAGGGCAGCACAACAGACTCTGGCGCGGATCAGGCGGACAGGCTGGCGCGGCCCTTGCCACGGCGGGCGGCCAGGATGGCGCGGCCGGCGCGGGTACGCATACGCAGCCGGAAGCCGTGGGTCTTCGCGCGACGACGGTTGTTCGGCTGGAAGGTGCGCTTGCTCACTCGGGGGCTCCTGAGGTGAATCGTAGGATGACGGGAGGTCGCTTGGCCGTCACCGTGCGTCCGCGTGATCTCCCCTGAATTCGGAAATCCGGCCCATCGCCCCAGTTCGGCTGGGGTCTGAGGCAATCCACGGCGCCCGTGCTGCGCGCCTTTTGGAGCGGGTGGACCCGCGGACATGCGGCAGCGGCCATCGACAACTCGACCTGGTTACGGTACGCGGGACGGGGCACGAGGGTCAAACCAGCCCGCCGGAGCCCGTCTTACCCACAGCCTGTGGACAACGACTTGATCCGGCCCTGTTCGCTGACTACCGTTGCAGAACTTGTCTGGTTTGTTCTTGGAAAGCGTGCACCAGTGGCTGATGTCAACAGCGACCTCGTCCCGGTCTGGGCCAGGGTCGTCGAGCGGCTGGTCAGCGACCCCGATGTCGCGGAGATGGACAAGCAGTGGGTGCAGCGCACCCAACCGATGTGGATGATGCACGACACCGCCCTGCTGGCGGCCCCGAACGAGCGGGCCAAGCAGGTGCTGGAGGGCCGGCTGCTGCCGCAGCTGACCGAGGCCCTCAGCCGTGAGCTCAGCCGCCCGGTGCGGATCGCCGTGATGGTCGACGCCAACGCGGTGCCGACCACCCCCGCGGCAGCCCCCCAGGCCCCCGCCGAGCCCTACCCGGGCCCGGCCGAGGAGGACGCCCCCGACTACGGCGGCCAGGGCTACCAGCAGTCGTACGAGCACGGCCAGCCCTACGAGCAGGGGCAGCCGTACGAGCAGGGCCAGCCGTACGAGCAGGACTACGAGCGCCCCCGCTACGACACCGGCGGCTACGACCCGCGCCAGGCCCCGTACGGCGGCCCCGGCGGCGGCCAGGGCTGGCAGGGCTACCAGGAGCAGCCGCCCGCCTACCGCGATCCGGAGGAGCCCGCGCCCCGCCAGGCGCCGCGGCCCGTCCCCGGACCGCCCGCGACCACCCAGGGCGACCTCTTCGGCGGCGCCTACGGCCCCGGTCCGAACGAGCAGCCGCGCGCCGGCGCCGGCCGCCGGGCCGGCGGTTCCCGCCCCACCGGCGGCCGCCCGGCGGAGAAGGCCTCCCCGGAGCGCGCCGAACGTCCCGGCGTCCCCGGCGTCCCCGCCCCGCCCGGCGCTCCCCCGGCCGGCGGTTCCCGCAAGGACGAGCCGGCCGCCCGGCTGAACCCCAAGTACCTGTTCGACACCTTCGTCATCGGCGCCAGCAACCGCTTCGCGCACGCGGCGGCGGTGGCGGTCGCCGAGGCCCCGGCCAAGGCGTACAACCCGCTCTTCATCTACGGCGAGTCCGGGCTGGGCAAGACCCACCTGCTGCATGCCATCGGGCACTACTCGCGCAGCCTCTTCCCGGGCACCCGGGTGCGCTACGTGTCCTCGGAGGAGTTCACCAACGAGTTCATCAACTCGATCCGGGACGGCAAGGCGGACACCTTCCGCCGCCGCTACCGGGACATGGACATCCTGCTCGTGGACGACGTCCAGTTCCTCGCGAGCAAGGAGTCCACGCAGGAGGAGTTCTTCCACACCTTCAACACCCTGCACAACGCGAACAAGCAGATCGTCCTCTCCTCGGACCGGCCGCCCAAGCTGCTGACCACGCTGGAGGACCGGCTGCGCAACCGCTTCGAGTGGGGTCTGATCACCGACGTCACCCCGCCGGAGCTGGAGACCCGGATCGCGATCCTGCGCAAGAAGGCGATCCAGGAACAACTCAACGCTCCCGCCGACGTGTTGGAGTTCATCGCGTCCCGGATCACCCGGAACATCCGGGAGCTGGAGGGCGCCCTGATCCGGGTCACCGCCTTCGCCAACCTCAACCGGGCCCCGGTGGACCTGGAGTTGGCCGGGATCGTCCTCAAGGACCTGATCCCCGGCGGGGACGAGGACGCCGGCCCGGAGATCACCGCGCAGGTCATCATGCAGCAGACCGCCGCGTACTTCGGGCTGGGGGTGGACGACCTCTGCGGTTCCTCGCGCAGCCGGGTGCTGGTGACGGCCCGGCAGATCGCGATGTACCTCTGCCGCGAGCTCACCGACCTCTCGCTGCCGAAGATCGGCGCGCAGTTCGGCGGCCGCGACCACACCACGGTGATGCACGCGGACCGCAAGATCCGCTCGCTGATGGCCGAGCGGCGCTCGATCTACAACCAGGTCACCGAACTCACCAACCGCATCAAGAGCTAGCCGCCGCACCGCACTTCACGACGTGACGTGACGCGGTACAACACGGCACGGCACGGCACGCCGCAGGGCGACGCCGCACGCACGTCCCCAGGGCGTCAGGAGCGAATCCTGACGCCCTTTCGCGCGTCCACAGGTGTGCGGTGCGCGCCTGCTGGGCAGGGATCCCGTCGACGGACGTTCCGCCAGTCCGCAGCCCGCGCCGAACAACTGACCGGTGATTCGAAAACCGAGGGCGCGCAAGGCCGTTGTCCACAGGACCGGCCCCTTCTCCACCGTCCACAGGGTGGGGCGTGCGGAGTTATCCAGAATTCGTCCACAGGCCCGTCGCCGCTACGCTCTTCCGCGCAGGTCAGGTGCCTGTGGACTTGTGCACAACGGTTATCCACAGGGTGTGGACAATTGACGCCCCACCACTGGGCCGTCCGGGTTATCCACCGGTTGTCCCCAGGGGAGGGGCGGTTATCCCCAGGTTGTCCACAGCGGCGTCCACAGTTCGACAACCGTGGGCTGGCGTTCATACCCTGGTGTGAAAGGCGTCACGAAAAGTTGACCGGCGCCCGTGGATAACCGGGCCCGGATCTGGGGACAGCCCTGGGGATAACCTGTGGATACCGAGCGTGGCCTGTGGGTAACGCTCGGCTGTCCACAGCGCGGCCTGTCCGTCCACAGCCGCCGTCCACACCCGCTGTGGACAAAATTCGGGCTCTGACCTGCGGAAACGGGGTTATCCACGGTTTCCACAGGCCCTACTACTACCACTACACATTTAGACCCCGGACTTGCTTTCAAAGTGGGTGGGCCCCGAATCTGTGGACAACCGGTCTCCGACAACTGTTCGGGTTGCTTCCGCCCGTCTGCCCCGTCTGTCGGCGGAGTACGTCAGACTGTCCTTGCGACTGGAAGCGGAGTGACCGAGCTCGGTGGACAGCCGAACCGACGATCAAGATCAGACGAACCAGAGTGCGAGCGGGAGCGCTCGATCCAGGAGGCGGTTACCGGTGAAGTTCCGGGTGGAGCGTGACGTCCTCGCGGAGGCGGTGGCCTGGGCTGCCCGCAGCCTCCCGGCACGGCCGCCGGTGCCGGTGCTGGCCGGCCTGCTGCTGACCGCGCAGGAGGGCAGTCTGGCGCTGTCCGGTTTCGACTACGAGGTCTCGGCCCGGGTCGAGCTGGAGGCCGACGTCGAGGAGGCCGGCACCGTCCTGGTCTCCGGCCGGCTGCTGAACGACATCTCCCGCAACCTCCCCAACCGGCCGGTGGAGATCTCCACCGACGGCCAGCGGGTCAGCGTGGTCTGCGGCAGCTCCCGCTTCACCCTCCCCACCCTCCCGGTGGACGAGTACCCCGCGCTCCCCCAGATGCCCACCGCCACCGGCACCGTCTCCGGCGACGTCTTCGCCTCGGCCGTCAGCCAGGCCGCGGTCGCCGCCGGCCGGGACGACACCCTCCCGGTGCTCACCGGTGTCCGGGTCGAGATCGAGGGCGACCGGATCACCCTGGCCGCCACCGACCGCTACCGCTTCGCCGTCCGCGAGCTGCTGTGGAAGCCCGAGCAGTCGGACATCTCCGCCGTCGCGCTGGTCCCCGCCAAGACCCTCCAGGACATCGCCAAGTCCCTGGGCAGCGGCGACAACGTCTCCATCGCGCTCTCGTCGGGCGGCGCGGGCGAGGGTCTGATCGGTTTCGAGGGCGCCGGCCGCCGGACCACCACCCGGCTGCTGGAGGGTGAGTTCCCCAAGTTCCGCAGCCTGTTCCCGACCGAGTTCAACGCGATCGCCGCGATCCAGACCCAGCCCTTCCTGGAGGCGCTCAAGCGCGTCTCGCTGGTCGCCGAGCGCAACACCCCGGTCCGCCTCAACTTCGAGGAGGGCGTGCTGACGCTGGAGGCCGGCTCGGGCGACGACGCCCAGGCCACCGAGCGGATCGAGGCCTCCCTGGAGGGCGACGCCATCTCGATCGCCTTCAACCCGGGCTACCTGGAGGAGGGCCTCAAGGCCATCGACTCCCCCTTCGCCCAGCTCAGCTTCACCACCCCGACCAAGCCCGCGCTGCTCAGCGGCAAGGTCTCGGTGGACGCCGAGGAGGACAAGGCCTACCAGTACCTGATCATGCCGGTCCGCCTCTCCGGCTGATCCCGCCACGTCCGACCGTCCACAGGCTGTGCACACCCGCTGTGCACAGCCTGTGGACGTCTCACCCGGACCGACCGCGGACCGACCGCGGACCACTGCGGACCGACCTGACCGCAGACCGGCCGGGGCCGCTCCAGCGCGTAGGCTCAAGGAGTGCGGCAACGGCGCCGCCGGCAGGCACGTCACCACAGGTAAGGACTTGGTCATGGAGCTCGGCCTCATCGGTCTCGGCAAGATGGGCGGCAACATGCGCGAGCGGATCCGCCGCGCCGGCCACACCGTCATCGGTTACGACCGCAACCCGGACATCTCCGACGTCGACAGCCTCCAGGAGCTCGTCACCAAGCTCCAGGGCCCGCGCGTGGTCTGGGTCATGGTCCCGGCGGGCGCCGCCACCCAGGCGACCGTCGACGAGCTCGCCGAGCTGCTCTCCCCCGGCGACGTGGTGGTCGACGGCGGCAACTCCCGCTGGACCGACGACATCAAGCACGCCGAGGCGCTGGCCGCCAAGGGCATCGGCTTCGTGGACTGCGGTGTCTCCGGCGGTGTCTGGGGCCTGGAGAACGGCTACGCGCTGATGTACGGCGGCGACGCCGAGCACGTCGCCAAGGTCCAGCCGATCTTCCAGGCGCTCAAGCCCGAGGGCGACTTCGGCAACGTGCACGCGGGCGCGGTGGGCGCCGGCCACTTCGCCAAGATGGTCCACAACGGCATCGAGTACGCGATGATGCAGGCCTTCGCCGAGGGCTGGGAGCTGCTGGAGGCCGCCCCCGAGGTCACCGACGTGCGCGAGGTCTTCCGCAGCTGGCAGGAGGGCACCGTCATCCGCTCCTGGCTGCTGGACCTGGCCGTCAACGCCCTGGACGAGGACGAGCACCTGGACAAGCTGCGCGGCTGGGCCGCCGACTCCGGCGAGGGCCGCTGGACCGTCGAGGCCGCGATCGACCACGCCGTGCCGCTGCCGGCGATCACCGCCTCGCTGTTCGCCCGCTTCGCCTCCCGTCAGGAGGACTCGCCGCAGATGAAGATGATCGCCGCGCTGCGCAACCAGTTCGGCGGCCACGCGGTCGAGTCCAAGTAACTAGCAGGTTCTCCACAAGAAGGCGGGCGCAGTCCACAGCCATGCACGTCGCGCATCTGTCGCTCGCCGACTTCCGGTCGTACGCCCGGGCCGAGGTTCCCCTCGACCCGGGCGTGACCGCCTTCGTCGGTCCGAACGGCCAGGGCAAGACCAACCTGGTCGAGGCGATCGGCTACGTGGCCACCCTGGGCAGCCACCGGGTCGCCACCGACGCCCCGCTGATCCGGCTGGGCGCCGAGCGGGCGGTGGTCCGCACCTCGGTGGTGGACCGCGGCCGTTCCACCCTGATCGAGCTGGAGCTCACCCCGGGCAAGGCCAACCGGGCCCGGATCAACCGGTCCGACAACGTCCGCCCGCGCGACGTGCTGGGCCTGCTGCGCACCGTCCTGTTCGCCCCCGAGGACCTCAGCCTGGTCAAGGGCGACCCGGGTGAGCGGCGGCGCTTCCTGGACGAGCTGCTGACCGCCCGGGCACCCCGGCTGGCCGGGGTGCGGCAGGACTACGAGCGGGTGCTCAAGCAGCGCAACGCCCTGCTGAAGACCGCCGCGATGGCCCGCCGGGCCGGCGGAGGCAAGGGCGCCGACCTCTCCACCCTGGAGGTCTGGGACGGCCATCTGGCCCGCTCCGGAGCCGAGTTGACGGCCTTCCGGATCCAGCTGGTGGCCGCCCTGCAGCCGCTGGTGACGGCCGCGTACGGGCAGCTGGCCCCCGGCGGCGGCGAGACCGCCCTGGAGTACCGCAGCTCCTTCGAGGGCGAGCTGCCGACCAGCCGCGAGCAGGCCGAGGAGCAGCTGCTGGACGCGCTGCGGGCGGTCCGCAAGCAGGAGGTCGAGCGCGGCGTCACCCTGGTCGGCCCGCACCGCGACGAGCTGGTGCTCAAGCTCGGCCCGCTGCCCGCCAAGGGCTACGCCAGCCACGGCGAGTCCTGGTCGTTCGCCCTGGCGCTGCGGCTGGCCTCGTACGAGCTGCTGCGCGCCGACGGCGGCGAGCCGGTGCTGATCCTGGACGACGTGTTCGCCGAGCTGGACGCCGCCCGCCGGGACCGGCTGGCCGAACTGGTGGCCGACGGGGAGCAGGTGCTGGTGACGGCGGCGGTGGCCGAGGACGTTCCGAAGGCGCTGGCCGGCGCCCGGTTCGCGGTCTCCGACGGCGCGGTGCGCCGGATCGACCTCTGACCGCGGCCCTTCCCCCTTCCCCCGGCACCCGTCCACCGGCCTTCACCGGTGCCTTCCCGAGCAGCGCCTTCCCGAGCAGCGCCTTCCCGAGCAGCGCCTTCCCGAGCGGCGCCCGCCCCCGCCCCGGCTCGCCGGGCCCGGCCGCTCCCGTAGGCTGGAGGGCTCGGCGGCCGCGCGACCGCGACCGTTGTCCACAGGCTGGGGAAAGGAGATCGCCGTGAGCGAGCCGGCGGAGCACTCCCCCAAGCCCGGCGCCCCCAAGCCCGGGTCCGCCGAGCCCGGCGCCCCCGAGCCGACCGGCGCCGACCTCGCCCGCTCCGCGCTGCGGGCGGCCCGCGCCCAGGCCCGCCAGCGCGGCGAGCAGGTTCGCGAGAAGCGCGAGGCGAAGCGCCACGGCCTGCGCAGCGGGGCCCGCTCGGACGGCCGCGACCCCGTTCCGCTGGGCGCGGCGCTCAACCGGCTGCTGACCGAGCGCGGCTGGGAGTCCTCGGCCGCCGTCGGCGGGGTGATGGGCCGCTGGCCGCAGATCGTCGGCCCGGACATCGCCGCGCACTGCCACCCCTCCTCCTACGACGAGGCCGCCGCGGTGCTCACGGTGCAGTGCGACTCCACCGCCTGGGCCACCCAACTTCGCTGGCTCGCACGGCAGTTGGTGGCCCGTCTGAACCACGAGCTGGGGCACGGGACGGTCAAGACCATCAAGGTGCTCGGACCGGCGGCGCCCGCTCGCGGCTACGGCCGGCTGCGCGCGCCGGGGAGCAAGGGGCCGGGCGACACCTGGGGCTGACCGGGAAGTCGGGCGGCCGGCGGGGGCCCGGATCGGACGGCGATCTTCCGGAACCCCTGACAGCCCTTCCAGGCGCCCTGGGCCCCCCGGGCGAGTATCGGGACATGTGCAGAGGGGATTCAGGGCGGCATATCTGCCCTCAAGGGCTGCCAAACGCCCATCTATGTCAGTCGTACCGGTAGACTGAGAGCCAAACACTGTTGCTAGTGGCAACCGAGTCGAAACGCTGTGGTCGCACGCCCGCCCGCACAGGGTGGGCATGCGGCCCGTGCTGTGCCAGAGAGGGCGCTTCGTGGCCGATTCCGGCAACCCCAGCCAGACCCCAGACCAGTCCGACCAGGCTTCCTACACCGGTAGCAACATCCAGGTGCTGGAAGGCCTCGACGCCGTCCGCAAGCGCCCTGGCATGTACATCGGTTCGACGGGCGAGCGCGGCCTGCACCACCTGGTGCAGGAGGTCGTGGACAACTCCGTCGACGAGGCGATGGCCGGGTACGCCACCCACATCGACGTCACGATCATGGCGGACGGCGCGATCCGCTGCGTCGACAACGGCCGCGGCATCCCGGTGGACATCGTCCCCGGCCAGGACAAGCCCGCCGTCGAGGTCGTGCTGACGGTCCTGCACGCGGGCGGCAAGTTCGGCGGCGGCGGCTACGCCGTGTCCGGCGGTCTGCACGGCGTCGGCGTCTCCGTGGTGAACGCCCTCTCCACCAGGCTCTCCGTGGAGATCCACAAGGACGGCCACGTCTGGACCCAGGACTACAAGATGGGCGCCCCCACGGCTCCCCTGGTCAAGGGCGCGGAGACCGACCGCACCGGTACCACGGTGACCTTCTGGGCCGACGCGGACATCTTCGAGACCACCGTCTACTCCTTCGAGACGCTCTCCCGGCGCTTCCAGGAGATGGCCTTCCTCAACAAGGGCCTGTCGATCTCGCTGACCGACGAGCGCCCCGAGCACGTGGACGAGGAGGGCAAGCCGCTCACCGTCACGTACAAGTACGACGGCGGCATCGCCGACTTCGTCGCCCACCTGAACTCCCGCAAGGGCGAGGTCATCCACCCCTCGGTGATCGACTTCGAGGCGGAGGACAAGGACAAGGCGATCTCGGTGGAGATCGCGATGCAGTGGAACTCCTCCTACACCGAGGGGGTCTACAGCTTCGCCAACACCATCCACACCCACGGCGGCGGCACCCACGAGGAGGGCTTCCGCGCGGCGCTGACCGGCCTGGTCAACCGCTACGCGCGGGACAAGAAGCTGCTCCGCGAGAAGGACGACAACCTCTCCGGCGAGGACATCCGCGAGGGTCTGACCGCGATCATCTCGGTCAAGCTCGGCGAGCCGCAGTTCGAGGGCCAGACCAAGGACAAGCTCGGCAACACCGAGGCCAAGACCTTCGTCCAGAAGGTCGTCCACGAGCAGCTCAACGACTGGCTGGACCGCAACCCCAACGAGGCCTCGGACATCATCCGCAAGTCCATCCAGGCCGCCACCGCGCGCGTCGCCGCCCGCAAGGCCCGCGACCTGACGCGCCGCAAGGGTCTGCTGGAGTCCGCCTCGCTGCCGGGCAAGCTCTCGGACTGCCAGTCCAAGGACCCGTCCGAGTGCGAGATCTTCATCGTCGAGGGTGACTCCGCCGGCGGCTCGGCCAAGCAGGGCCGCGACCCGCGCACCCAGGCCATCCTGCCGATCCGCGGCAAGATCCTGAACGTCGAGAAGGCCCGGATCGACAAGGTCCTCCAGAACACCGAGGTCCAGGCGCTCATCTCGGCCTTCGGCTGCGGCATCCAGGAGGACTACGACGAGTCCAAGCTGCGGTACCACAAGATCGTGCTGATGGCCGACGCCGACGTCGACGGACAGCACATCCGCACCCTGCTGCTGACCCTGCTGTTCCGCTTCATGCGGCCGCTGGTCGAGTCCGGGTACGTCTACCTCGCCATGCCCCCGCTGTACAAGATCAAGTGGGGCAAGGACGACTTCGAGTACGCCTACTCCGACCGCGAGCGCGACGCGGTGATCGCCGCCGGGGTGGAGGCCGGGCGCCGGCTCCCCAAGGACGACGCGATCCAGCGCTTCAAGGGTCTCGGCGAGATGAACGCCGAGGAGCTCCGGGTCACCACCATGGACGCCGAGCACCGCCTGCTGCTCCAGGTCACCCTGGAGGACGCCGCCCGTGCCGACGAGCTGTTCTCCGTGCTGATGGGCGAGGACGTCGAGGCCCGCCGCTCCTTCATCCAGCGCAACGCCAAGGACGTCCGCTTCCTGGACGTGTGACGCCTGCACCCCAGGCCCCGCACGTTCCAGTCCGCGTGAAAGGAAACTGACCACCAGTGGTCGACGACAACCGTCCCGAAGGCGAACAGCCCGAGACGCCCGAGGCCGCCGAGGCCACCGCCCAGGCGACGATGCGGATCGAGCCGGTCGAGCTCGAGACCGAGATGCAGCGCTCGTACCTCGACTACGCGATGAGCGTGATCGTCAGCCGTGCGCTGCCCGAGGTCCGCGACGGCCTCAAGCCGGTGCACCGCCGCGTGCTCTACGCGATGTACGACGGCGGGTACCGCCCCGAGAAGGGCTACTACAAGTGCGCCCGCGTCGTCGGCGACGTCATGGGCAACTACCACCCGCACGGTGACACCTCGATCTACGACACCGTGGTCCGCCTGGCCCAGCCGTGGTCGATGCGGATGCCGCTGGTGGACGGCAACGGCAACTTCGGCTCCCCGGGCAACGACCCGGCCGCGGCCATGCGCTACACCGAGTGCAAGATGATGCCGCTGGCCATGGAGATGATGCGCGACATCGACGAGGAGACCGTCGACTTCGCGCCCAACTACGACGGCCGCTCGCAGGAGCCGACCGTCCTCCCGGCCCGCTTCCCCAACCTGCTGGTCAACGGCGCCACCGGCATCGCGGTCGGCATGGCCACCAACATCCCGCCGCACAACCTCCGCGAGGTCGCCTCCGGCGCGCTCTGGTACCTGGAGAACCCCGAGGCCTCCGCCGAGGAGCTGCTGGAGGCCCTGATCGAGCGGATCAAGGGCCCCGACTTCCCCACCGGCGCGCTGATCGTCGGCCGCCGCGGGATCGACGACTACTACCGCACCGGCCGCGGCTCGGTCACCATGCGGGCCGTGGTCGAGGTCGAGGAGATCCAGGGCCGCCAGTGCCTGGTGATCACCGAGCTGCCGTTCCAGGTCAACCCGGACAACCTCGCGCTGAAGATCGCCGACCTGGTCAAGGACGGCAAGATCGCCGGCATCGCCGACGTCCGCGACGAGTCCTCGTCCCGCACCGGCACCCGCCTGGTCGTCGTGCTCAAGCGCGACGCGGTCGCCAAGGTCGTGCTGAACAACCTCTACAAGCACACCGAGCTGCAGACCAACTTCGGCGCCAACATGCTGGCCCTGGTCGACGGAGTGCCGCGCACCCTGTCGCTGGACGCCTTCATCCGGCACTGGGTCAACCACCAGGTCGAGGTCATCGTCCGGCGCACCACCTTCCGGCTGCGCAAGGCCGAGGAGCGCGCCCACATCCTGCGCGCGCTGCTGAAGGCCCTGGACCTGATCGACGACGTCATCGCGCTGATCCGGGCCTCGGCCAGCGCCGATGCCGCCCGCACCGGCCTGATGGGCCTGCTCGACATCGACGAGCTCCAGGCCAACGCCATCCTGGAGATGCAGCTGCGCCGCCTGGCCGCCCTGGAGCGCCAGCGGATCATGGACGAGCACGACGAGCTCCAGCGCAAGATCGACGAGTACAACGCGATCCTGGCCTCGCCGACCCGCCAGCGGGAGATCATCTCCGAGGAGCTCACCGCGCTCGTCGAGAAGTACGGCGACGAGCGGCGCTCCACCCTCATCCCCTCCGACGGCGACCTCTCCATCGAGGACCTCATCGCCGAGGAGGACATCGTCGTCACCATCACCCGTGGCGGCTACGTCAAGCGGACCCGCTCCGACCTCTACCGCTCGCAGAAGCGCGGCGGCAAGGGCGTGCGCGGCGCCCAGCTGAAGCAGGACGACATCGTCGACCACTTCTTCGTGACGACGACCCACAACTGGATCCTGTTCTTCACCAACAAGGGCCGGGTCTACCGGGCCAAGGGCTACGAGCTGCCGGACGCCGGGCGCGACGCCCGCGGCCAGCACGTCGCCAACCTGCTGGCCTTCCAGCCGGAGGAGCACATCACCCAGGTGATGGCCGTCCGCACCTACGAGGACAAGCCGTACCTGGTCCTCGCCACCCGGGCCGGCCTGGTGAAGAAGTCCGCGCTCAAGGACTACGACTCGCCGCGCTCCGGCGGCCTGATCGCGATCAACCTGCGCCAGGACGAGCAGGGCCGGGACGACGAGCTGATCGGTGCCGAGCTGGTCTCCGCCGAGGACGACCTGCTGCTGGTCTCCAGGAAGGCCCAGTCGATCCGGTTCACCGCGACCGACGACGCCCTGCGTCCCACCGGCCGCGCCACCTCCGGCGTCAAGGGCATGGCGTTCCGCGAGGACGACGAGCTGCTGTCGATGAACGTCGTCCGTCCGGGTACCTACGTCTTCACCGCCACTGACGGCGGGTACGCCAAGCGCACCGGTGTGGACGAGTACCGTGTCCAGGGACGCGGCGGCTACGGCACCAAGGCGGCGAAGATCGTCGAGGGCCGGGGTTCGCTGGTCGGCGCGCTGGTGGTCGACGAATCCGACGAGATCATGGCGATCACCCTCTCGGGTGGGGTGATCCGCACGAGGGTTTCCGAGGTTCGTGAAACCGGACGTGACACCATGGGCGTCCAACTGATCAACCTCGGAAAGCGCGATGCGGTCGTGGGCATGGCTCGCAACGCGGAGGCCGAGGACGAGGAGACGGCGGAGGACGAGGTGGCGGGTACCGAGTCCACCGAGTCCACCGAGACGGCCGAGGGCGCGGGGACGGCAGTCGACGGAGACGTCGAGGCCTGAACCGAACCGCAGACCGGTGCCGCCGCGTCCACTGAACGGACGCGGCGGCACCGGGCGCCGACCAGTTCCGGGCAATCCCGCCGGGCGCTGGATGACGAGTGACGAAGCAGGGCGGCACCGCCGTCCTGGTGGGAAGTGCGGGAGGACCAGGTGAGTGGAGCCACGGGTGCTGCGGGAGGAACCTCCGGCGGCCGTCCGGGCGCGCAGGGCGGGGGGTCGTACGGCGTTCCGCAGCCGCCGACCGAGCACTCGGCCGCGTCCACCTCGCTGATGCCACCGGCCGGCGGAGCGGGCCAGAGCGGTGCGACCTACGGCGGCCAGCAGCCCGCCCCGGCGAGCGGCGGCCAGGCCGCCGGCCCGGGCGGCTTCTCGCAGCCGACCACGTACGCCAAGGGGCAGCCGACCCCGGCCCGGGGCACCCGGACCGCGGGGCACACCCCGCCCGGTGGCACCCCCACCGGCGGGGCGGCGCGTCGCCCCGCCGCGGCCCCGGCCCCCGCGGTCGGCGGCGCCGGTCTCGGCCGGACGCGCAAGGCCCGGCTGCGGGTGACCAAGGTCGACCCGTGGTCGGTGATGAAGGTCAGCTTCCTGCTGTCGCTGGCCGTCGGCATCATCATCATCGTGGCCGCGGCCGTGCTGTGGATGACGCTGGACTCGCTCGGCGTCTTCGACTCGCTGACCAAGACCCTCAAGGACGTCACCGGCTCGGACAGCAGCGGTGGCCTGAACCTGATGGACTACGTCGGGTTCGGCAAGGTGATGACCTTCACCACGCTGATCGCCGTGGTCGACGTCGTCCTGCTGACCGCCCTGTCCACGCTCTCCGCGTTCATCTACAACGCGGCGGCCGGCTTCACCGGCGGCGTCGAGCTCACCCTGGCCGAGGAGGACTGATTCCGGTCAGATCCTGACCCTCGGTCAGTTCTCCGTCCTGGCACGGAATGTGCGGACCCCATCGGCTGTTCCAGCCGGTGGGGTCCGTCGGCATTTCGGGTGACAGCCGGCTGCCCGCGGCGTGCCACCCGGAAACCGGGCGGCCGCGGTGGGATTAGCTGGGTGCCGCCCGTCCCGTGCCTGGGAGTGTCGCAGGCCGCCCCCGGTCAGCCCGACCGGGTCAGCTGAGGTTCCGCAGGACGACCGGACGGAGGCGCGCGGTGGGGAAGCTCGCAGGTCAGTTGGTGGAGGCCCTGGAAGGGCTGTTGGGGGTCCCGGTACCGCTGCGGGTGCAGGCCTGGGACGGCAGCGTCGCCGGGCCGCCGGGCGCGCCCACCGTGGTCCTGCGCAACCGCCGGGCGCTGCGCCGGCTGATCTGGCAGCCGGACGAGCTGGGCCTGGCCCGGGCCTACGTCGCGGGGGACCTCGAACTGGCCCCCGGCACCGACCTGTACGAGACGCTCTCCGCCGTCGCCCGCTTCGCCGAGCGGCCGGAGATCCGCACCCTGGCTTTCGGGCCGCGGGACGTGCTCGGCGCCAAGGGCCGCCGGGTGCTCGCCACCGCGCTGCGGGCCGGCGCGGTCGGCCCCGAACCCGAGCCGCCCCGCGAGGAGGTCCGCAGGGCCTCGGGACGGCTGCACAGCCGCAGCCGGGACCGCGCGGCCATCAGCCACCACTACGACGTCGGGAACGACTTCTACCGGCTCGTGCTGGGCTCCTCGATGGTCTACTCGTGCGCCTACTGGACGCCGGAGGCGAAGAGCCTGGAGGCCGCCCAGGAGGCCAAGCTCGACCTGATCTGCCGCAAGCTCGGCCTGCGCCCCGGGATGCGCCTGCTGGACGTCGGCTGCGGCTGGGGCTCGCTGCTGCTGCACGCGGCGGAGCACTACGGGGTCACCGCGGTCGGCGTCTCCATCTCCCGGGAGCAGGTCGCGCTGGCCCGCGCCCGGGTCGAGGAGGCCGGACTGTCCGACCGGGTCGAGATCCGGCTCCAGGACTACCGGGAGATCACCGACGGGCCCTTCGACGCGATCTCCAGCGTCGGGATGGCCGAGCACGTCGGCTCCGAGCAGTACCGGGTCTACGCCGAGGGCCTGTACCGGCTGCTGGTGCCCGGCGGCCGGCTGCTCAACCACCAGATCGCCCGCCGCCCCGACCTCCCCGGTGAGCAGCACCGCACCAGCCCCTTCATCGACCGCTACGTCTTCCCGGACGGCGAGCTCTCCCCCGTCGGTTCCACCGTGGCACGGCTGGAGGAGGCCGGCTTCGAGGTCCGGGACGTCGAGTCGCTGCGCGAGCACTACGCGCTGACCCTGCGCGAGTGGGTGGCCAACCTGGAGGCGCACTGGACGGAGGCGGTCCGGCTGGTCGGCCGCGGCCGGGCCCGGGTCTGGCGGCTGTACATGGCGGCCTCCGCGCTCGCCTTCGAGCAGAACCGGATCGGGATCAACCAGGTCCTCGCCGTCCGCAGCACCGCGGAGGGCTCGGCGGGCCTGCCGCCGACCCGCGAGGAGTGGCTGCTGCGCCCGGCCGCCGGTGCGCCGGAGCTGGTCGCGGGGGGTGCCGCCGCAGCCCCGGCCGAGCCGGATTTGGGAGATCGGCCGTCGGTCCGCTAATCTTTCAGTGCGGCAAGGGCCTATAGCTCAGACGGTTAGAGCGCTTCCCTGATAAGGAAGAGGCCACAGGTTCAAGTCCTGTTAGGCCCACAACCGCGAAGGGCCCGGAGTGATCCACTCCGGGCCCTTCGACAGTTCCGAGATCGGGCGGGGCCGTGCCGCGGCCGGAATCCGGTACGATCTCTGTTCGGTGAGGGCCTATAGCTCAGACGGTTAGAGCGCTTCCCTGATAAGGAAGAGGCCACAGGTTCAAGTCCTGTTAGGCCCACCTCCACGAAGGGCCCGGAGTGATCCACTCCGGGCCCTTCGGCGTTCTTCCCCGTTGCTCTTCTCGCCGCTCTCCCGCCGTCCGCCCGCGGAACTCCCCGCCCGTCCCGGCGGTTCCCCGGGGAGGGACGGTGGAGGGTTGGTGGCGGCATGGCGTTGTTGTGGGCGATGAGCATCCCCGGACTGGTCTGCGCCCTGGTGGTGCTGGCGGCGCTCGACCAGCTGGCGCTGCGGGCGGGCCGGGCCCGCTGGGTGCCCTGGCGGGGGACCGGCCGGGAGGGCCAGATCTCGGCCACCGGGTTCGAGCAGCTGCACGCGCAGTTCGCCGCGGGCAAGCAGCATGAGCTGGACGAACGCGGCAGCACCCTGATGCTGCGCGACGAGGAGGGCGAGGGGGCGCCGCCCCGGACCAGGGTGGACCTGGCGGGCGGCACGGCCGTGGTGGTGGTGCCGGACCGTCCCGCGAAGGAGCCCGCGGAGGGGCCGGTGAACGGCCCGGAGGACCGGGCCTGATCCACGGGCGCGCCGGACGGGTCCCGGGGCGCCGGACCGCCCGCGAGGAGGTGCGGCGTCAATCCTGGGACCGGACCGCCGGGTTGGCCGTGCCGGTGGCTGGTCACGATTGGGACACCGGTGTGTATCATCGGCCGCAAGGGCAGTCTGGCACCCGGCCGCCCGTTCGCGCTCGAAACACAACTGGACTCGTCGGCCCGGTCAGTCCGGCCGGATCCGGCTCTTGAGTCCACCAACGCAAGAAGGACGAGGTCCCGCGGTGAAGAAGCTTCTCCTGGTCGCCCTGGTCGCCCTCGGCGGCTTCTTTGTCTACCGTCAGGTCCAGGCGGACCGCGCCGAGCAGGACCTGTGGACCGAGGCCACCGACCCGGTTCCGGCCGGTCGCTGAACCCCCCCGGCGATCTGACGATCGACGAATTCCGGAGGCGCCCTTCGGCGCCTCCCGGGCCGGCCGGCCCGGTCGACGAACCGGACCGGCCGACCCCACGGAACAGCACCGTTCCAAGGGGACGGCGCTGGGAATCGCGCCGGAAACCGGTACGCTAGTGCCCGTTGGCACGCGCGGTGCCGTCGAGGGGCATTAGCTCAGTTGGTAGAGCGCTGCCTTTGCAAGGCAGATGTCAGGAGTTCGAGTCTCCTATGCTCCACAGCAGCCAAAGGGCGGCTGACCTGGTGAAACAGGTCGGCCGCCCTTTGGCATTTCCGGTGCGCGTCAGCACCGTGTCAGCACATCCGGGCGTATGGTCCTCTCATGGCATCCATTCGCGTTCGCGAACGCAAACAGGGCGGGGTTACGTACACGGTCACGTGGCGTGACGGCGGTGCCCGCGGCGCAAAGCAAGAGTCCGAGCGGTTCGGCGACGAGACCAGCGCCGAGCAGTTCAGGAAGCTCGTCGAGGGGCATGGCGAGCACTGGCCCCCGGGGTGGGTCCGCGGCCGCGGATTCGTCGAGGAGGAGCCCGAAGCGCCCGAGGTCGACCCGGCGCACATGTTCGAGGCCTACGCCATGAACTATGTGAATCACCTCACAGGCGTGCAGGGCGACACCAAGGCGAAGTACCGGAAGCTGATCGCCCGCAACATGGTCCCGTGGTTCCGGGAGTACGCCGTCGCGGACGGCCCGCTCGTTCTCCCCACCGAGGCGGTTAAGGCCTGGGTCAACGACCTCGCGGCCGGTAACCGGGCCCCGCACGACCCGCCCGGCCACAAGCGCCGGAAGTACAAGGCCAAGACCATCCGGGACAACCACGGACTGCTCTCGGCGATCCTCCAGGCCGCCGCCTCCGGGGACGACCCGCTACGTCGCTCCAACCCCTGCCTCCAGACGGCCCTGCCCCGAGCCGACGACGGTGACAGCGAGGTGAAGACGTTCCTGGAGCACTGGGAGGCAGGGTTGGTTTTGCGGTGCCTCGCCGCCGACGCCCTCGACCTCATCCAGGTGATGTTCGGGACTGGGCTGCGTTGGGGCGAGGCCACCGCCCTCCAGGTGCGTGACCTCGACCACCTCAACGGCCGGCCGATCCTGCGGGTCTCCCGGACCTGGAAGTACGACGAGGAGGGGACCAGGGTCACTGGCGCTCCGAAGAGCAAGAAGAGCCGCCGCGTGCTCGTCCTGACGCCGCTTCTGGCGTCGATCCTGGCCCGGGCGGCCAAGGGGAAGAAGCCCGGGGATTTGCTCTTCACCGCGCCCGAGGGCGGCGCCTGGTGGCCCGGGAGCTTCTGGCGTCTCCGGTGGAATCCCGCCATCGAGGCCGCGGCCGCCGAGGGCCTCACGAAGCGCCCAAGGCTCCACGACACCCGCCACACCCACGCGGCCTGGCTGATCGCCCGCAACATCCCTCTGCCGGCCATCTCGGCCCGCCTGGGGCACGAGTCGATCCAGACCACCGTGGACGAGTACGGCCACCTTCTCGCGATCCTCGATGACGACCTGGTCGCCGCCGTCGCCTTCGCCATGGAGGCCGCACTCTCCCCGGTCATTCCGGACGACGTCCGCCAGGCCGTCGAGCTGAGTCGGGCGGCCGTGCTCGTCGCGGCGTAGCCCGGAAACCACGCCGCGCCCCTGCTCGTCGAGCAGGGGCGCGGTTGCGGCGGAGTCAGACGGTGGAACGACCGGGCGCAGCGAGAAGGCCGGTCTCGGTCTCGGTGCCGGTGATCAGCTGACCGACGTAGGGGGCGAGCAGTTGGGCGGTGTCACGCGGTCCGAGGCCGCGGTCAGCCATCACGCGCTGCGCCGTACTCGCGATGTGCGCCAGCCGGGAGGCCGGGACGACTCTGGGGTCGCCCACGATGATCAGCGTCTCGGTACGGGCCGCGATGATGAGCGGTGCGCCCGCATCCAGTTCCGCAGCGTGGGTGACGGTGTTCACACATAACCCCCTAGTCCCGGCCGGCGTTGCGCCCGGCCGTCCTCCTCGCGAGGCCGGATCGAACGTACACCCGAACACGGGCAGCGACCAGGAGTTAGTGGCTCCGTTTGGTTCAATCCGGAACTAAACCTCCCGCTTGCCAGAACTTTCGTCACCCTTGGACAGGAGGGCCTCGATCACGGCCCTGACCTGCGGCAGGTCTGTAGGGTCCATGTCAGCCAGATGTCCGACAATCACTAGTGCGTCCTCGGGCATGCCGGCAAGCTCGCTGGCCGTGTAGCCCAGGAACTCCTCGGCGGCCGCCTGCTGCACGCGAGTCAGGGGGAGGCTCGTGCCGGCGGCCAGCGCGCGTAGAACCTGAGGCTCGGGGGCACGGGACACTTCGCCCCGTGTCAGCTTGTGGAGCCAGGTCTGGCCGATCCTGTATCCCGTCTCCGGGTCGACCGCGGCTTCGGCCAGGCGTCGGAACGACATCCCGGGCTGGTCGAGAACCGCGCGCACCAACGCGGTAAGCGCGCCCCCAGTGCCCCCAGCGGGCCCGTTCGAGTCAGACATGACTCGCCTCCATTCGCATGCTTCCCTCCCCGGCGGTGGTCCGGGAGGTACTCGCGGGCGGGCGCCCCAGGTGCACTGGCGTGCCCGCGTTCGCGAACGAGGCTAACAGCGGGGCCGTGTCGCCGTCGTTACCTCCTGACGTCAAGAACCGGCCAAAGAGCAGCCAAGACGAAAACTTGATCATCCCTTAAGGTCTCGCGTTCGCGAACGCGAACGTGTATTTTCGTGTTCGCGAACGCGAGCGACTGGCATCGAGTCGCATCGACCGGCACCAAGGAGCACCGATGTCCTCGTCCCCCTTCCTCGACTACGCAGGCCTGGCCAAGCTGCTGGACATCAACGAGAGCTGGCTGCGCCGGCACATCAAGCGGCTCCCGCACGAGAAGTACGGCCGCGCGGTGAGGTTCTCGTCGGAACACGTGGCGGAGATTCGCCAGCTTCACGCCGTCCAGCCGGACGCGCTTCCGACGTCCGCCAAGGCCGGGCCGGCGGCCCTGGTCCCGCTCGGCGCCCGCCACGCGGCCTGATCTCCCCAATGGCCAACCCGACTCCCCCGGGTAGCGCTCCCGCCACCGGCCAGATCCGCATCACCGGATCCCCCGAGGTCGCTGCCGCTGCACTCGCGGCGCTTCGCTCCGACCCCCGACTGGACGTGACCAGGGTGTCCCGCCCTCTCGACGGCGACCGCGCAGGCGAGATCCGCCAGTACATCCGGGTCCGCCCAGTGCCCGTCCGGCAGACCACCGTCTGACCCCAGACATGGGACGGGCCGTCCCCCGGCTCTCACACCTGGACGGCCCCGACCCTGCCCACCCCGCTACTACGACGGAAGCAGGAACACATGCATCAGCGTAGCAACACCGGCCCGACCGCGGCCGAGACCGCGCTTGACGCCGCGGTCCCCGACGACGTACCCGCGCTGCCGGCCGAGGCGCTCCTCGCCGTACACCACCTGGACCTCGACACCCTGGTCCCGGCCGCCCGCCGCTGGCGTTCCGCGACCCGCGCCCATGCGGCACGTCTGCTCCGGCAGGCCGCGCCGATGCTGCGTCACCTGGTGGCGGAGGTCGTCACGATGGACCGCCTGGCCTACGCGACTGACGACAAGCTGTCCGCAGCCCGCGCCGAGGCGGAGCAGCTGCGCGCCGAGCTGGAGCAGACGCGCGCGGTCGCGGTACCGGACGAGTCCCCGCTGGTCGTGGCGCATGGTCTGGCGCTGCGCCTGTCGCAGCAGCTGAGCCCGTCGCCCGTCTCGGTGAGTGTGGACCGCTACCCCTACGACGACACCCCGCGGGTGACGGTCCACGCGGACGCCGCCGGCGCCATCGAGGCGTGGGGTGTCGAGCTCGGCGCCGAGATCCAGTGGCGGGACTACGCGACCGGCAACTCTCGGATGGGCCGCGGCGAGTGCAGCGTCGACGGCGTGCCGGTCTCGCTCACGGCCGCCGTGTACCTGGGACGTACGGCGGTGGCGTCGTGACGCAGCAGCACATCACCCGCGCCGCCGAGCTGGTGGTCCAGGCGAAGCTCGGCACGGACCCGACTCCGGCCGCGATCGTCCAGGCCCTCGCCGCCGCCGGCCTGCTGCGCACCGCCCCACTGGAGATCTACCGGGCGTCGTGGGACGCCGACTCCCTCGGGCTGTACGCCAGCCGGGACGCCGCCCAGGGGCGCTGCCTGCTGGACGCCGCCGTCGCGCGACCCGAGTCCCAGCTGGCCTGGCTCCCGGTCCGCGACGAGGACCCCGCCGAGGAGTACCTGGCCGCGGACGGCGAGAACACCGAGTACTACGTCACCGCGCTGCCCGTGCGACTGACGGCAGGTGAGATCGCATGAGCCTCCAGACGAAGACGCTCGACCCGATCGAGCACGGCACCATCAAGGGCTATCGCCAGCACCGCTACCGCAAGGTTGGCATCCCCACCAACGACGGCTGCGGGTGCCGCGCGGCCTACAACGCGTCCAAGCGGGAGCGGGCCGCGGCTCAGGCACCCCGGTCCGCACACGAGTGGAACCGCGGCCTCACCGGCGAACGCCCGGTGATCGCCACGCGGCCGCTGTCCGCCCGCTGCCCCACCGAGGGCTGTGGCGAGGACGGCACCGACCCGCGTGTCGGCGGGGACGGCTGGGTGTTCATCCGGGTGGTCGGATCCGCCATGTGCGGCCGGTGGTACTGCTCGGGCCCCTGCGCCACGGTCGGCATCGCGCTGGCCGAGCTGCGCCCGGCCACCGCTTCGACGGGCGGTGACCTGTGAGCACTCGACTCGTCCTCGCGCTGTGCATCATCGCGGCCCTGTGCTGGCTCGTCGCCTGGGCCGAGCAGCTTCACCACGACCGGCGCGAGGCCCGCGCCATCCCCACGGGCACGACCCGCCGGCCGCAGCCCATCCCGGATCCGCTGCGGTGACTCCCCGCCCGGTCACGCCGTGCGTGCCGCTCGTCGGGCTGCACGTCGTGTTCGGGACCCGGACCCGCGCCCCGTATGCCGACTACGTCTGTCCGTGCGGTCACCGGGACGCCGCCCTCGGCGAGGCCGCCGTGATTCGGCTCGTCCGGATCACGGGGCCCGCCCACCTCACCACCTGCCCTCTTCGCACCAAGGACCGCCCATGAGCACCACGCCCACCACCGCGCACATCGACCTCACCACCGGTGTCGTGCACACCGACCCCGAGCCCATGCCGTTCTCCGAGATCGTCCGCGAGTTCATGGGCGGGCGCGTCCACGACGCCGCGTCCTCCGAGCTGCACGAGTTGTTCGGCGCGGTCGCCCGGCACGGCAAGAAGGGCACGCTCCAACTGCTCATCACCGTCGAGCCGCCCCAGGGCCACGTCGAGGGCGGGCCGCTCAGCGTCGCCATGAGCACGGTGCTCAGGGCGCCCAAGGGCCAGGTCCCGGCGACGACGTACTACCTCGACCGGGACGGCCACCCGTCCCGCCGCGACCCGCGCCAGGACCCGCTGTTCGGCGACGCTCCGGTCGAGGCGCGGCAGGCCGGTCTGCGCGCGACGCTCGCCCGCGCCGGCGTCGACCCGGACGAGGTCGACGGCCTGGCCGCCGCGCTCGACTCCGCAGGCTACCGCCGCCCGTAGCCCGCGCCCCCGTACGGCCCGAGGGCGCGGCGCGCACCGACCCGCACCCTCGGGCACCAGCACCGACCAGACTGGAGAACCCCTGATGCAGCGGCCCGCCGTCGCCGCCGCCGTGCCCGACACCGACGCCGGGCAGCGGCCGCCCCGGCGTGCCGCTGCGGCGGCGCCGTTCTGGACCCGCTTCCCGTCGAGCTGGATGCCGGCGCTCACCGGTGACCACCTGCGCGCCGCCACCCTGGTCGGCGACTACGCGCGGGGCGCCGACGGCTACTGCTGGGCCGCCGACCGTACGCTCGCCGCCGGCCTGGAGCTGCACCCCGACACCGTCGGCGCAGGCCTGCGCGCCGCCGAGGCCGCCGGAATCGTCCGCGCCGTCCGCCGCCCCGGCGGCACCTCGGCGCGCATCCTCGCCCTGCCCGAAGCCGACGACGACACCGTCCTGTGGGTGTGCGTCAGCGCCTACGCCCGCAACGTCCTGCCCGGCTACGAGTTCCTGGCCTACTGCGCGCTCAGTGTGCGGCAGCACTTGGACGAGCCGACCAGCATGGACCAGATCGCCCGGGCGGCCGGCATCAGCCCGGCCCGCGCCCGGACGGCCGTCTCCGAGCTGCTCGCCGCCGGGTGGATCACCCGGCAGCAGGCCAGCGGCCGCGCTGCCCGCTACACCGTCCACCCCGCGCCGGTGCCCGGCCGCGCCACCCAGCTCACCCTCGACATCCCGCAGCCGCGCCGTGTCAAGGCCGCCCGGCCGGCCCCGTCGGAACCCGCCCACCGCGGCGAGATCGACGGCCAGCTGGAGCTGTTCGACCTCGCCGACCTGGCCGAGGCCCCTCGCGGATCGGCCGTCACCACCCCTCACGGATCGGCCGCGAGTACCCCTAACGGATCAACCGGACGAACAAGATCCCTTGAACAAGATCTCTCCAACAGGCGCCGCCCTGTGGGTGGTTGCGGTGCCGCCGTAGGCGATACGCCCGTACCGCGCGACACGGGCGCGCACACGAGCACCCGCGACGGCGCCGTCCGGCCCGCCCCCGCTTCGGCTGCGCCGGAACAGCGAACTGCCCTGCCCCCGCTGCTCATCACCCCCGCCGCCTACCGCGTCCTCGCCGAGGTCCCGGACCTGGTGGCCCGGATGAGCCGCTGGGAGCAGCGGGCCGCCGCCCGCGCCGTCGGCGCCGCCATCGAGGAGGCCGGCGACGTCGGCCGGGTCGCCACCCGGCTGCGCAGCCGCTACGCCACCGCCAACCCGGCCGACGTCCGGCGTCCGTACGGCTGGTTGGCCGAGCGGGGCCTGACCCGCCGCGGCTGCTCGCTCCCGCAGTGCGAGTCCGGCTGGGACCTGGTCCGCGAGGACAACTGCCGCTCCTGCACCACCCGCATCGAGGACGCCCGCGCCGTCGCGGCCGCCCGCCGAGCGCAGCACCACCCCGCGCCCGCCCCCGAGCCGCACCCCGAGCCCACCCCGGTCGCCGACCGGCCCCGGACCTGGGTCTGCGCCGCCCACCCCGCTGTCGCACTGCCGTGCGGCATGTGTGCGGCCGACACCGCCCGCACCTGGGCGCCTGTACCGGACAGCAGCGTCGGCCGTGCGTACCGCGAGGCCCGCGCCGCCCGCCGCCTTGCCCGCGAAGCCGAGACCTCCGCCGCCTGACCCGCCCGCACCACACTCGAGGACCGCCGATGAGCACCACGACCACCGCCCACCAGATCGTCATCGACCACGCCCTGCTCACCCCCACCAACTCCCACGACCACGTGCTCTGCGCCGGCTGTTGGGCCAGCCTTGGCGAGCCGGTGCTGTGGCCGTGCGCGCCGCTGCTCGACGTCGCCACCGTCGAGCCCATCGAGGGCGGCTGGACCATTCGGCTGGTCGCCTCCGAGACCACTGTCCAGACCGCGCCCGCGGCCGCCTGAGGAGACCACCATGAGCATCCCGTCCATCACCTGGCAGTGCCCCGAGCCGCACGACGGCCGCCCCGCCCCCGTGTACGCCTCCCACAGCAGCCGCAGCGAGTTCTTCGCGGACAGCGTTCGCCGTCGGGCCTGCACGCACATCACCCCCGAGGAACGGGCCGAGCTGTCCGCCGGCCGCGTGCCGCGCCGCCTGGCCGTCGTGGGCGTCGTGGACGTCGACCTGTGCGCGGCCGGCGAGGACACGGACCGGTACGGCCGCGACCGCCGCGCCGGCCACGACGGCCCGCCCCGCCCGATCACCCCGAGGACTCGCTGATGACTCGCCACCAGCGTCCTACGCCCGTCCCGCTCACCGACACCGAGCGCACCCGGCTCGATCACCTGGTCCGCCGGGCCGCCGGCCGCCTGGGCCCGGACGAGGCCGGTGTCCTGCTGCGGCTCTGGGAGCACGACCGCTCCGACCGCACCCAGGAACGGCGCACCGCCGGCGGCGCCCGGGCCGCCGCCCGTCGTACCGCCGACCGGACGAAGACGGCGACCACGGTCCTGCGGATCGTCGCCGACCACACCCAGGCGAGCCCGGCCGAACAGCTGACCAACGACCAGATCGCCGTAGGCACCGGCGAGGGCGCCGCCATGGCCCGTCTGCGCGCAGCCCTCACCGACGCCGGCATCGACCTCGCCACCGAGCTGGACCGGATCGGCCCCGCGCTGCGCCACGAGACCTGACCCCGCCGCTCACCGCCGCCCGGCCCCGGCCGGGCGGCCCGTACCACCAGGACCACCACATGGACTGCCAGCTCTGCACCCGCCCCGCCCCCGGCCGGCTCTGCACCCCGTGCGCCCAACGCCTCGGCCGCCACCTCGTCGACCTGCCGCACCTCTACACCGCGCTCGGCGCCTACCTGCGCCCCTCGTCCCAGACCCGAGACCGCCTCGGCACCACGCCGGCCGGACCGGACGCCCCGCTGCCGGTGGCCGAGGACGTTCTGGACCTGATCGGCCCCGGCGGCATCGTCAGCGTCCTGGAGACGTGGCGCGAGGCCCTCCACCAGGACGCCGACATCCCGTGGCCCGCACCGTGGGGCGACCTCGCCGGACGCGTCCGCCGTGCCGCCCGCGGTCTCCACCGGCACCTCACCTACATCCGGCTGGACTGGTCGGCCGCCGGGGACTGCGCGCGCGAGATCGGTCGGCTTCACCAGGCCGCCGCCCGCCACGTCGCCCCGACTGACCGCCCCACGCTCGTCGGCCACCACCCCGCCGACCCCGGACAGGGCCCCGCCGAGGCCTGCGGCGGCCGCCTGGAGATGCCGCACGGCGGGGACACCGTTCGCTGCACCCGGTGCCGCGCCGAGTGGGGCCCGCTCCAGTGGCTCCAGCTGCGCCGCCGCATCGAGCACGGCCGTACCGCCGCCGCTCGCCCGGCCGCCTGACCACACCCCGAAGGAGACCCCCCATGCCCCCGTCCCGCGCCGAGCTGGCCGCCAAGCACGCTCGGGCCCGCCGCCTGCTGCGCGCCGGCCACTCGACCGCCGCCGTCGCCACCGCCCTCCACATGGACCGCCGCTCCGTCCGCCAGCTGCGCATCGACGCCGGGATCCCCGCCCGACCCGGCGGTACCCCGCAGACGCGCACCGTCGAGGAGAAGTGGCGCAGCCACACTCGCCGCACCGGCGGCGGCCACATGACGTGGACCGGCGAGCACACCAGCGGCGGCGGCCGGGTGATGCGGCACTCCGGCACCGCCTACAGCGCCCACCGCGTCGCCTACCGCATCCACCACGGCACCGACCCCGAGGGCTACGCCAAGGCCGGCTGCGGGCGGCCCGGCTGCGTCGCCCCCGAGCACCAGATCGACACCGCCGAGCGCCGCGTCGTCCACGCCCCGCGCACGGTCTACGACAGCGCCGAGGCGAAGCTGGCCGCCCTCACCCGCTCCGCGCCCGGCGGCCACCTGGAGTGGACCGGCCCGCACGACTCCGACGGCCGGCCGCTGCTCAACCACCGCGGCCGCCACCTCGTCCCCGCCCGCGTCGTGTTCGTGCAGCACTACGGCCGCCCGCCCGAGGGCCACGTCACCGTCGCGTGCGACCACCCCGGCTGCCTCACCGGCGCGCACCTGGACGACCGCCGCTCCCGCGCCCAACACGCCCGCGCCATCGCAGCCCTTGGCATCTGAACCCCGACCACACCGCGCTCACCCCACCCCGGTGAGCCCACTCACCCTGACCGGAGACACCCGTGAGCCCGCTCACCACCGACACCGAATGGACCATCGGCGCCGTCCACACCGCGCAGCTGCACGGCCTGGCCGGCGCCTGGGTCCTCACCGGCACCGCGACCGTCTGGGGGGTCGAGACCACCCCGGACGGCGCCACCATCCTGACCGTGCAACTCGCTGACCAGCCAAGTTACCGCCGCGTGCCCACCCACACCGCCTACGCCCGAGGCGAGGTGAGCACCCTCACCAACGGCCGGCGCCAGATGGTGAGCCCCCTCACCCCGCAACCGGGACCGACCCTGGTCACCATCGGCTGGTCGGCCCTCGACCGGCGCGCGGCCGACGACGCACCCTTCCACCTGGAGCAGGCCGACAAAGCGCTGAGCGACTGGATACCGGTCCCGGACGACGGCTCGGCGTTGGGGGTGAGCGCGCTCACCCAGCTCAGGCGCGCCGCCGCCGCGGCGAACACCCGCGACGACCTCATCCGCCGGCTGCGCGCCGGTGGCGTCCCGCGCCAACTCGTCGCCGACGCGGCCGGCGTCGACCCCACCCGGGTCACACAGCTGTGCCGCGCCATCGAGCCCACCGAGAACGCCGAGCGTGCCAAGGTGACTGCATGAACACCGACTTGGACGCCTTGGCCGAATTCCTCAGCGCCCGGATCGCCGACGACGAGACGATCGCCCGCGACGCCGGCGGCCGTTCCTGGGAGTGGCGACACCGAGGCACCGGCGAACTCT
The DNA here is from genome assembly GCF_042721415.1 of Kitasatospora sp. NPDC058444. Classification (NCBI taxonomy): domain Bacteria; kingdom Bacillati; phylum Actinomycetota; class Actinomycetes; order Kitasatosporales; family Streptomycetaceae; genus Kitasatospora; species Kitasatospora sp. NPDC058444. The sequence continues at coordinate 149,353 of NZ_JBHXLL010000018.1, forward strand.
GGCACCCCGAGCCCGGCGCCTACCTCGCGGGCGGCGGTGAGTACCTCGGTATCGGCGGAAACCGTCACGGCGGCGCCACCCTGTGCGGTGTCACCATGACGCCCCACACCGACGCCGTGCACATCGCCCACCACGACCCGGCCCGCGCACTCGCCGATGTCGCCGCCAAGCGGCGCATCATCGACCGGTACACCTCCGCCGTCGCCGACGCCGCCGAAGACGCGGACGGCTACTTTGACGAGAACCGCGCCGAGGACGCCCGACACCTGCGCCCGGTCCTCCGCCTGCTGGCGCTGCCCTACCGCGACCACCCCGACTACCAGCCCGAGTGGGCACCGGCCGACGCATGACCGGACCCCGCGACCGCGTACCACCCACCGGCCGGGTGACCAGGGCCGACCTCGGGCGCCTCGGCGTCCCGGCCGCAACCGTCCGCGGCTGGGTCCACCGCGGCCGTCTCGTCCGGGTCGGCGGTTCCGACCACTACCCCGAGTACGACGCCGAGGCCGCTCTGGCCCTGGTCTCGCAGTGGAAGCCACGCGGCAGCGATCCCGCTTGACCAGCGGCGCAATGCAGTGCAACGATCTTCGCACCACCCGTGTGTCCGCTTCCGGGTGACAAAGACCCAGAAGGCCCCGCAGCAGAACAGCAGCTGCGGGGCCTTCGGCATGTTCAGGAGGATCCATGCCGAAGCCCACTCTCGGCCGTACCGTCCACTACACCCTCACCCAGGACGACGCCAACACCATCAACCGGCGCCGCGCCGGCCGCGCCACCCGCGACCGCATCGACGTCGAGACCCTCGGCAACCGCGCCGAGGCCGGCCACACCTACCCGGCCACCGTCGTCCGCACCTGGCCCGGCACCCCCGGCGCCTGCAACCTCCAGGTTCACCTCGACGGGGTCGACGCCCACTGGGCCACCAGCCGAGTCGAGGGGACCGTGCCCGGCACATGGACCTGGCCCCCGCGCTCGTGACCACCGAGCCCGCTGCGCCCCATGCCCGCATGACACCGTTGCCCACCGCCATCACCCACGACCAGCACGTCGCCGCGCTCCAGGCCCTCGGCCTCGATCCCGCCCTGGTCACCTCGGTACGCTTCGACGTCCGGGCCGGCACGTTCCTCACCGTCTTCGTCCGCTCCCCCTCGGGCAACATCGTCGTCGACGGCGACGGCCAGGCCGTCACGGCCCGCCTGCACATCCCGTTCCCCGAGGACCTGCCCGGCTGCGCCCCGGCGGACAGCTGAGCCCCCGGCGGAAGTCCGCCCCCCTCCGGGAAAAGTCACCCCCCTCCCTCCGAACAGGCACCCCCCTTCCGGAGAGGAGCAGCATGTCCCGTGCCCGACACCGGTCCGGCCGCCCGTACCAGCGCGCACGCCGCGCCATGTTCGCGATCTACGGAACGGTCTGCCACATCTGCGGACACGAGGGCGCGGGCGAGGCGGACCACCTCACCCCGGTGAGCGTCGACCCCGGCCAGCCCCTCGACCCGCACGGCATGCGGCCGGCACACGGGGCCAACGCGCCGTGCCCAACCTGCCTCCGGCTGTGCAACACCGAGCGGGGTGCCCGCCCCATCACGAAGGCGGTGCGCACGTCCCGTGACTGGTGACCACAAATTCGTGACCTGGGGTGATGTCCGTTTTTGGGTGGGCTGGCCGGACGGCCCCGCGCCCAGTCGCCCGCGTCTCTCCCCGCGCATTCGAGGTGGTGTTGATCATGGTCGGACCGGTGTCCTCGGCGGCTGGATCGGGTGACCGGCGGGCCGCGTTGGAAGCGGTCCGGGACAAGCTCGCCACCGAGCTGGAGTCCATCGAGGGCCCGGCCGTCGCTGTGCTGTCCAAGGAGTTGCGGGCGACGCTCGCCGAGCTGGAGTCGCTCCCGGGCGGCCGGGAGGTGAGCCCCGTTGACGACCTCTCCGCCCGCCGTGCGGCGCGGCGCGCAGACGCCCAGGGTGGCAACGTTCCCGCCGGCGGTGTCGAGCGCGGCACCTGAGTTCATCGACCTCGCCGCCTCGGCCGGCCTGCACCTGGACCCGTGGCAGCAGTTCGTTCTGACACACGGCCTGGGCGAGCGCGCCGACGGGTCTTGGGCGACGTTCAAGAACTCCGTGTGGGTGCCGCGGCAGAACGGCAAGGGTGGCATCATCGAGGCCCTGGAGCTGGGGTGGCTGTTCCTCACCCGTGAACGGTTGATCCTGCACAGCGCGCACGAGTACAAGACCGCGCAGGAAGCGTTCCTGCGGATCAAGGAGCTGGTCCAGTCCACGCCGGACCTGGACCGGCGGGTCAACCGGTACTGGCAGGCCAACGGCGAGCAGGGCATCGAGCTGACCCGCTCGGCGGGTGGCGGCCGGCTGCGCTTCATCGCCCGCTCGCGCGGCTCCGGCCGCGGCTTCTCCGGCGACAAGAACGTGATGGACGAGGCACAGGAGATCGTCCCGGAACAGATGGCCGCCCAGCTGCCCACCATGTCCGCGAGGCCCGATCCGCAGTTGTGGTTCTTCGGCACGCCGCCGCTCACCCCTGACGCGTGGTGCTACGGCCTGCGCGAGGATGGCGAGTCCGGTGCGGACCCGCGCATGATGCACATGGACTGGGGCACCGACCTCGACCCCACCGACCCCGAGCACCGCCGCCGCGCCGCCCAGGACGTCGACCTGTGGCTCGCCTGCAACCCGGCGATGGGCAGGCGCATGACCGAGGAGTTCGTGAGGGGCGAGGCCCTGCCATCGGGCCTCGGCGAGCGCTTCATGATCGAGCGCCTCGGCGCGTGGCTACCCCGGCTCACCGAGGGCGGCGGCGTGATCGATCCGGCCGTGTGGGACGTCCTCGCCGACGAGGAGTCCCAGCTGGTCGGCGACGTCGCGTTTGCACTCGACGTCACCCCCTCGCGGGACTGGGCGAGCATCGCCGCGTACGGGCTGCGGGCCGACGGCACCGGCCACCTGGAGGTGATCGACCGCCGTCCCGGGACGGAGTGGATCGTCGACCGCCTGGTCCAACTCGCCGACCGCTGGGATCCGGTGGCGATCGCCCTCGACGCCAAGGGCCCGGCCGGCTCGCTGCTGGTCGACCTCGACAAGGCCGGCATCGGCCGCCCCGACGACCCAGAGCGGCCCGCGCACGGCGACCTGGCCGTCCCGGCCGCGCCGGACGTCGCTGCCGCCTGCGGCCAGCTGGTCGACGCGATCACCCAGCGGACCGTGCGGCACACCGCCCAACCCGAGGTCGCCGAGGCGATCCGCGGCGCCAAGACCCGCCCGCTCGGCGACGCCTGGGCCTGGGGCCGGCGCATCTCCACCGTCGACATCTCCCCCCTGGTCGCCCTCACCCTCGCCCGCTGGGCCTGGGAGACCAGGGCCCACCTCGTCGAAGGCGCCGATTACGACGTCCTCGACTCCGTCCTGTGAAGGAGGTGACGCCGATGGCCGACACCCGCATGGGCCGCTTCGGCCGCGCGCTCGCGGCGCCGTTCCGGTGGATCGCCGGTGCGACGTCGCGGGCAATCACCTCGCTGCCCTGGGCCTCGGGCGGCCCCGCTCGCTCCCAGGTGTCCACCGAGCGCGCACTGGCCCTGATCCCGCTGTGGGCGTGCGTGCGCCTGATCTCCGAACAGGTCGCCTCGCTGCCGCTCCAGCTGTACCGGCGCGACGGCTCCAACCGCGAACCCCTCAGCTACATACCCCAGTTGCTGTGGGCGCCGGCTGCCCAGGACGACCTCTTCACGTGGCTCCAGAAGTGCGTGCTGTCGATGTGCCTGCGCGGCAACGCCTACGGGTTGGTGACCGCCCGGGACGACCTCGGCTTCCCGACGATGGTCGAGTGGCTCAACCCCGACGACGTCTTCGTCGACGAGGAGTTCCCGACCCGGCCCGTCTTCTACTGGCAGGGCCGCCAGGTGCCCGACGCCGACATCGTCCACATCCCATGGATGGTGCTCCCCGGGCACGTCAAGGGCTTGTCGCCCGTCCAGGTCTTCGCCCGCACCATCGGCGTTGGCCTGGAGACCACCGACTACGGGCTGTCGTGGTTCACCAACGGCGGCACGCCGCCGGGTGTGCTGAAGAACGGATCCCGGACGATCACCCGGGACGAGTCCGAGGAGATCAGCGACCGGATCTCCGCCCGGATCCGCTCCCGCAAGCCGTTGGTCCTCGGCTCCGACTGGGACTTCACCGCGCTCCAGGTCTCGCCCGAGGAGTCGCAGTTCATCGAGACGATGCGGCTCAACGCGAGCCAGATCGCCGCGATCTACGGCGTCCCGCCGACCATGGTCGGCGGCGACTCCGGCGGCTCCATGACCTACACCAACGTCGAGGCCGCCGCCAACGAGTTGGTCGTCCTCACGCTGCGCCCGTGGCTGGTCCGCCTGGAGAACAAGCTGTCCACCCTGATGCCCGGCCGCGAGGCGGTGCGCTTCAACGTCGACGCCATGGTGCGCACCACGATCATCGAGCGGTACCGGGCCCACGGCCTGGCCCTGGAGCAGGGCTGGCGCAACCTCGACGAGATCCGCGCGCTGGAGAACCTCTCCCCGCTGCCCCCGGGCGCGGGCGGCGACCTGTACGGGCCGCAGCGCGCGGCCGCCACCATCCAACCCCCGGCCCTGGAGGCCTGATGAGCACGGCAGAGCGCCGCACGGCGCGCGGCCTGGTCGAGGTCCGCGCGGACACCGGCCCGGGCAAGATGACCATCGGCGGGTACGCCGCCAAGTTCAACACGCTCAGCCGGAACCTGGGGGGCTTCGTCGAGCGCATCGACCCCGGGTTCTTCGCCAAGTCCGAGGGCGACGGCTGGCCCGAGGCGATGGCCCGCTACAACCACGACGACGACTTCCTGTTGGGCACGACCGCGGGCGGCACGCTGCGCCTGGTCGTGGACGGCACCGGCCTGGACTACACCGCCGACCTCCCGTCCACCCGCGCGGACGTCTACGAGCTCGTCCAGCGCGGCGACGTCACCCGGTCCTCGTTCGCGTTCTTCTGCTTCGAAGACGACTGGTCCATGACGGACCAGGGCTTCCCGCTGCGGACCCTGCTGTCCGGCCAGCTGGTCGACGTCGCCCCCGTCAACTCCCCCGCCTACCTCGACACCGACACCGGGCTGCGCTCGCTCGCCGAGCGCGCCGGCGCCACCGTCGAGGAGGTCCGGGCCGCCGCCGCGGGCGACGGCCTGGCCCGCTTCCTCGGCCGCGCCCCCGCGGCCACCGTCATCGACATGGCTCCGACCGGGCAGGGCGACCCCCACCCGCTCGTGAGCCTGCGGCAGCGGCGCGCCGAACTGCTGAGGCGCCGCACCCCCTGAGGCAGGGCCAACCCCACCTCGACATCCCCGTCCACCACGCCCCCGGCCCGGCCGACGGGCGACACCGTCATGCCCAGGGAGGGCACGTTGAGCGACTTCATCCAGCGGCTCCAGGAACGCCGCGCGAACATCTGGGAGCAGGCCAAGGTCCTGCTGGACACCGCCGAGGCGGACAAGCGGGAGCTGACCGGCGAGGAGGAGCAGACCTACCAGCGCCTGAACGCCGACCTCGACCGGATCGACGAGCGCGTCAAGGACATGCAGGCGGCCGAGCAGCGCACCCGCGACGCGGAGGCCGCGTTCGCCGACCTCCTCAAGCGGCCCGCCGAGCGCGGCACCCCGCAGGCCAAGGGCGAGGCCGAGGAGGTCCGGTCCTGGCTGACCGGCCAGTCCGGTTCCCGTGCCTTCGAGATCCGGCCCGACGGCCCGATGCCGATGGACCTGCGGACCTTGTCCAAGCTCACCGCGGCCGCCGGCGCCAACACGGTGCCGATCAGCTTCTACAACCGGCTCGTCGAGCACATGATCGAGGTGTCCGGCATCCTCGCCGCCGGGCCCACGGTCCTGACCACCACGACCGGCGAGCAGATGCAGGTCCCGAAGACGACCGCGCACAGCACGAACGCGTCGATCGTCGCCGAGGCCGGAACGCTGGCCGCCAACGACCCCACGTTCGGCCAGGTCCCGCTCGACGCCTACAAGTACGGGTTCCTGCTCCAGGTCTCGCACGAGCTGGCCAACGACACCGCCGTCGACCTCGTCGGCTACCTCGCCAAGCAGGCCGGCCGGGCGCTCGGCAACGGCTTCGGCGCGCACCTCATCACCGGCACCGGCAGCTCGCAGCCCAACGGCGCGCTCACCGCGGCCTCGCTCGGCAAGACCGGTGCGACCGGCGTCGCCGGCGTTCCGAGCGCCGACGACCTGATCGACCTGTTCTACTCCGTCATCGCGCCGTACCGGGGCTCGGGGTCGTGCGGGTGGATGATGCGCGACTCCACCGTCGCCGCCGTCCGCAAGCTCAAGGACACCACCGGCGCCTACCTGTGGACCCCGGGCCTGTCCGGCTCGCCGGACAGCATCCTCGGCAAGCCGCTGTTCACCGACCCAAACATGCCGGCCACTGCCGTCACCGCGAAGTCCATCCTGTTCGGCGACTTCTCGACGTACTTCGTGCGGCAGGTCGAGGCGGTCCGCTTCGAGCGGAGCGACGACTACGCGTTCAACAGCGACCTCATCACCTACCGCGCGATCCTGCGCGGCGACGGCGACCAGATCGACACCACCGGCGCGATCAAGTACTACGCCGGCGCCGCGACCTGATCCCTGTCCGGCCCGCGCCGGCGCGCCCCCGCGCGCCCGCGCCCCCCCACCCCCCCCCCCACCGCGAGGGGACCCCCCGGGGCCGGCGCAAGCGCGGCCAGAAAAACCGCACCCCCCACCGCCCG